>JAZRCV010000120.1:0-2580 GCA_045659925.1 Faecousia sp. | reverse complement strand
TTAAGTGATATAAAGGAGAGAAACAAAATGGCCTTTTGTCAAACCTGCGGCGCGCAGCTTGAAGAAGACTATAAATTCTGCAAAATATGCGGCACAATGGTAGCCGCGCCGCAGCCTGAATTTGAGGAGCCTCTCGGCGAATCTCTGGAAGAGGAACCGTCTTCTCCGGTTGAAGAGGAACCGCAGGAAGCGGAGCAGGATTCTCAGGCTGCAGCGGATGAGCCTGCGGAAGAGCCGCAGGAAGCTCCGGCACAGCCTGCGCAGACATCTGTGGATCCTGCAGGCTATGGTGTTCCCCAGATGCCGAAAAAATCCGGAAAAATTGGTTGGATCATTGCATTGGTGGTTGCTGCGGTGTTGATTTGTACCGTTGCGACAGGTGCAGTTGCCTTCTGGGTGTTTGACAGAAATATAGATGCAATCATTGCCGAAGATGATCCGAACCTGGGCGTCTATGTGGCTACCACGGCGAATATGTGGGGCATCGATGTGGATATGAACAGCATTTTTGCCGATGGCTTTGTGATCGAACTCAAGGCCGGCGGCATCTGCAGAATGACCGGCGGTGGAGAGAACGGCGTCGGCCAATGGTCCCTGGAAGGGAATGTCATTACCCTCCGTGACGGGAAGACCACCCTGGTGGGCACACTGGAAGACGGCGTGATGATGTTTGAAAACATGATGGATCTGGGCTTTGACATTGTGTTCTATAAGCAGGGCGCAGATGAAGACGAAGATATTCCCGTGGAACCCGTCAATGCAGATACCGACTGGTGGAACGGAGAATGGTACGGCTGGTGGATGACCTCTTCCTGCGAGGGAGAATATGAGTCCTGGGAAGGTGCATGGTGGGACTGCTGTGCAGAAATTACCATGGATGAAAATGGTCAGGGTCATCTGTTGCTTTGGGAAGAGGATTATTCCAAGGATGAGCCTCTGGCAGAAATCGATTTGGTGCTTTCAGAAGATGGCGGCACCATGGGAACTGCCATAGCAAAGAGTGGCTATTTCATGGATCTGAATGTTTCCTATGGCGAGTATGTTATGGATCCCAGTTCGAACACTTATGAAAACCTCCTGAGCCTGAAAGGCTGGTACGAGACAAGTGATGGCGGCTTCTTCTTTGAGGTCTATCTTCGTCCCTGGGGCCAGCTTTGGGATGACATGATTGCCGATGATGAGGGCTATGCACCTTATTATTATGAGCAGTATGTGAAAGCCGTTGAAAACGGCGAAAGCGCCCCCGAGGACATCTATGCGGCTTGGGGCGAAGAAAGTGAATGGTAAGAATCGAACATAGCAAATAAATGCGGCCCGCATCTTTCAAAACCGAAGGATGCGGGCCGTTTCCATATTATTTTATTGTGGAGCTGTTGTTCAGAACGGAAGTGCTGTAGAGGAACAGTACATCCTGTCCTTCAAAATCAATATATTCGCCCAGTACCGCAGGGGGAAGATAGCGGATATCCACCAGTGTGACCTTCCGGTAGCCCTCTGCCAGCAGGGGTGCAATGGCAGAGCCAAAGGAATCCCGGAATAGGATCAGCTCTTTCTCCGTATCCGCCATTGGATTTTCAATGGTGATGAGAGAGAGGGGGCCGGATAGGAATACCTCGTACGGGTCGCTTCCGGCGGCTTTTGTAAGGTCATAGACGGGGATCTCCCTGCTGTTCTCGTGGTCATAAACCCGATAGCTTTCGATGGTATCATTTGTCAGCCAGCAAAGGGAATCCGGCGCTATCGGCAGCGCATACTGTCCGGCATATACCCCGTAAAAGGGCACATCCACGGTGTTTTCCCTGTAATTTCCCGATAGTTTGGCGCCCAAGGAAGAGGCGAGCAACGCTGCTGCGTCCACAATGCACTCCTGCCGCCAGTGGGTATCGGTGGCATAGTAGTCGGAAATGGATAAAAAGGGTGTGATGTCGATATATTCTGCAAAATCATTTTGTGTTCTGACGGAGGAATAAAGTGCATCATAATCCATCGCCAGATGCCCGCTTGCCTCTGCCAGATAGGCATTCTTATCCGGAATAACCGACAAATAGATCTTAGCCTCCGTGTCCTTCAGATAAGCGTCGTAAATGGCACGGAAGCGCTGCCCTGCATAGGCGATGGATGCTTCGTTCATGGGGTATTCCATTTTGCACAGCACGCCGTCAGCTTCGTAAAGGCCGTTATTGTCAGTCTGAGCGAAGAACTTCGTGGAGAACAGAGCTTTGATTTTCCGGAAGCCATCCCGCATGGGGAACTGATCCAGGGTATATTCCTCAAAATCCGACATAAATCTTCCCGAACTCACGGAGGATGCCGTCAATGTGGGGAACTGCTTCAGGGGTCTGCGCTCTGCTTCGCTTTGTTCCTTTGCAGGAGAAAAAATGCAAAGGGCAGAAAGGGAAAAGATGCACAGCAAAAACAATGCGCTTTGCAAAAGATGTTTTGTTCTGTTTTTCATGCGCTCCCTCCTTAGAATCTGAAGTACAAAAAGGGATTAAAGGAACCGTCCACCAGATAGGCAGTGACCAGAAGCAGCAATAGAACCGTCACCACAGGGGCCGCAGCGGACAGAAGAACATTGCC
>JAZRCV010000119.1:0-3422 GCA_045659925.1 Faecousia sp. | reverse complement strand
CCCATCGGCGCAGCAAACTTTAGAATGGAGAAATCCGGGAACATACTCATAAATTTTCACGCCCGCTTCCAAAAGCTTTGCATAGTGGGCCCGGGTCAGGGTCTGGGTATACCACTTGTCCCCCACACCAGGGGTGATGATCTTCACATCCAGCCCGGAAGCTGCCGCAAGGCACAGGGTTTTGCACAGAGCTTCATCCGGCACAAGATAGGGGGTCATCAGCCATACACTCTCCTGTGCCCTGCCAATGAGCCCCGCAATGGCACTGCGCCCCACCGGGGCCAGATGCAGCGGGGAATCCCAAAAGGGCTGCAAATAACAGTATTGCCCCGCTTCCCCGGAGGGTTTTGGGGGTGGCGGCTCCTGCGTTCCGCCCAGTGCCGTCCACATGGAGAGAAACAGCACAGAAAAGGAATGCACTGCTTCTCCCTCCAACCGTATCGCCCCATCCTTCCAGTGCCCAAAGCGCTGCCGCAGCCCTATATACTCGTCCGACAGATTGACGCCCCCGGTATAGCATAGCTTGCCATCAATCAGCATCAGCTTGCGGTGATCCCGGTTGCCAAGACGAGCGGAAAGTGGCGGCTGAAAGGGATTGAACACACAGCAGCGGATTTGCATTTGCTGCAGAATTCGGGGGTAATTGCGGGGCAGACCGGGAAGGCAGCCAAAATCATCATAAATCAGTCGCACATCCACCCCCTGCGCCGCTTTCTGCCGCAGAATGTTCAGGATTTCCTCCCACATTACCCCGGGACGGATGATAAAATACTCCAGCCAGATGCTTTTCTCCGCCTGCCGCAGATCCTGCAGCATGGCACGAAAGCAAGCTTCCCCTTCAGAAAACCACTGGGTCTGCCCTCCATACCAGAGGGGACAGTTGCCGAGGCGGGCAATGGCTGCTGCCTGCATCCCCTCCTCCGGCGCTTCCTCCCGAAGCTGGGTCAAGGGCTGCTCCTGCACAGAAAGATGGGCACAAAGATAGGTCTGCGCCCGATCATGAATCCGCCGCAGCCGACGGCTTTTCCAGCAGCCCCCCAAAAGAGCATAGCACAAAAGGCCAAACACCGGCAGTGCCAGCACCAGAATACTCCAGGCCGTTTTGTACCCCGCCTCACTGCTGCCGGATAAAATCGCCACCACCGCAGCCCATGCCGCCAGAGTTGTCACCACCCGAAACCATGCGCCCATCACACCGGAACACAGCCGCGCTGCAATACAGATCGTCAAAAATTGCATCACCAGACACAGCACCATCCGTACCGGCCGACCAAACACATAGCGTGCAGCACCCCGCATAGCGTCCCCTCTTCCCTTCAAATGTTCCAATTTTGCACCCATAAGGGCGTCTACTTTCAGTTTATGACCCGCAGGTGGAATCTATGACCGAAGAAAATAAAACTTTTTGACTATTTTATACAAACCGCATAAAAAACACCCCAAAAAGATTGTAGGACATTTTGCGGGAAAAAACTTGTAATTCTTGCAAAAACATGATATTTTTATGGCAGATAGAGGCGCACGATACGATCAGTATCTCACCCGTCAAAGGTCTGCAGACCGTTGGGTGAAAAAAAGGCGTATGGTGCCGAAGGCAGGGTCGGCTGCAGTGTCCCTGTGCTGGGCCGGCAAACTAATAGCTGCCGGACTGTCGCATCAAATGCGGAGGGCTATCGTTCCATATTGTGTGTTACTTTGCCGATTTGCGGCAAAATTTGCATCACCAGGAGCGACCTTCCAGGAGGGCGCTCCTTTTTGCGTCCACCTTCCAATTTTTCTATGGAGGTATATATCATGAGAGAACCCATCTTCAAAGGCATTGCCACTGCCCTGATCACCCCCTTCCGTAACGGCGAGGTAGACTACGAGGCCATGGGCCGCCTGATCGATTGGCAGATCGAAAGCGGCATCAACGCCCTCGTTATCTGCGGCACCACCGGTGAAGGCCCCACCCTTTCCGACGCAGAGCATCGCGAATGCATCCGCTATGCCGTAGAACGCGCCGCCGGTCGTGTGCCCATCATTGCAGGCACCGGCAGCAACGACACTTCCTATGCCATTGAACTGACCAAGTACGCCTGCGAAGTGGGCGCTGACGCTATGCTGGTTGTCACTCCCTACTATAATAAAGCAACCCAGAATGGCCTTGTTGCTTCTTTCCATGCCATTGCTGACGCTTCCACCAAGCCCATCATCGTATATAATGTTCCCTCTCGTACCGGCTGCGCCATCCGTCCCGAGACCTATAAGCGCATGGCAGAACATGAGAACATTGCCGCCATCAAGGAAGCCAGCGGTGATATCTCTCTGGTCGTAGCCACCCGCGCTCTGGTGGGTGACCGTCTGGACATCTACTCCGGCAACGACGATCAGATCGTTCCCATCATGTCCATGGGCGGTATGGGCTGCATCTCCGTGCTGTCCAATGTGCTGCCCCGGGAAACCGTGGAGCTCTGCGATCGCTTCTTCGCCGGGGACATTGCCGGTGCCGCCGAGCTGCAGTGCAAGTACCTCAACCTGATTAACGCCCTGTTCTGCGAAGTCAACCCCATCCCCGTCAAGGCCGCAATGGCTGCCATGGGTTGGTGCGAAAACACCCTGCGCCTGCCCCTGACCCCCATGGAAGAGGCCAATGAGCAGAAGCTGCGCTCCTGCATGCGCGAGCTGGGAGTGGAAGTATGAGAGCCATCGTAACCGGCGCCTGTGGGCGCATGGGCATCGTCCTGCGGCAGATGATCGAAAGCAATCCCGACTGGTGCCTTGCCGCCGCCGTGGATCCCTTTGCCGCGCAGGAGGGCATCCTCACCAGCTTCGAGGGCTGCCCCGAGGCGGATGTCATCATCGATTTTTCCAACCACGCAGGTACCGCTTCCCTGCTGAACTTTGCCCGGGAGCGGAAGCTTCCCCTGGTCATCGCCACCACCGGCCACACCCCGGAGGAACTGGCAATGATCGCCCAGGCAGCAAAGGAGATCCCCATTTTCCACAGCGGCAATATGTCTGTGGGCGTGGCACTGCTTTGCACCCTGGCAAAAAAGACCGCCGCGGTCTTCCCCGCAGCGGACATTGAAATTGTGGAGACCCACCACTGCCACAAGCTGGATGCCCCCAGCGGCACCGCCCTGATGCTGGCGGACGCCATCCGGGAATCCCGGGAAGATGCCCCCAACCAGCTGGGCCGCAGTGGTCACTGCCCCCGCAAGCCCGGCGAAATTGGCATCCATGCCGTACGCCGCGGCGAGATTGTGGGCATTCATGAAGTCATAATCTCCACCCCCACCCAGACCATTACCCTGTGCCACGAAGCCCACACCCGCGCCCTGTTTGCAGAGGGTGCACTGGATGCAGCAAAGTTCCTGTGCGCACAGACCCCGGGACTTTATAACATGAAGTCCATGATCAATTAAGCAATTTTTAGGAGT
>JAZRCV010000118.1:0-2803 GCA_045659925.1 Faecousia sp. | reverse complement strand
AAGGTGAAGACCTTTGCCACCATGGTGGGCCTGTGCGTCATGATCCCCTTCCACGCTTTTGCATGGCTCAATGGCGTGGTCATCGGTGTGATCGTTGCCACCACCCTGTATTCCGGTGTGGAATACTTTGTCCAGAATTGGGATGTGCTCGATCTGAAAAAGAAACATTGACATGGATTTTTCTTCATGTTACTATATTTTTAACTGAATATCGCGTAGAACGGAACAAGTAGCAGTGCTGCCCCGGCAGCAGAGAGGATGCGCCATGGGCTGAAAGCGCATCCGGTTGGGAACACTGTGAATGCACCCGGGAGCGAGGAGAGATCCCGCATCGGCCGCGACAGTGCCGAAAGTGAGAAACGAGAGTGGAACCGCGAGCATTTGCCCGCCTCTTGCATGGTCAAGGGGCGGGTATTTCAGTAAGCGAACACTTAAAACATAATCAACATCAAAGGAGACTTGTGAGATGTATCTTTATAATTCTGCCACCCGCAAGAAGGAACTGTTTGTTCCCAACAATCCCGATATTGTTAAAATGTATACCTGTGGCCCCACGGTCTACCATTTTGCCCACATCGGCAACCTTCGCAGCTACATCATGGAGGATGTGCTGGAAAAGGCCCTGCGCTATGCAGGCTACAATGTCAAGCGCGTCATGAACATCACCGACGTTGGCCATCTTTCCTCCGATGCCGATACCGGCGAGGATAAGATGCTCAAGGGCGCCCGCCGTGAGAAGAAGACCGTCATGGAGATCGCCCAGTATTATACCGATGCTTTCTTCGATGATTGCAAGAAGCTCAACATCAAGCGCCCCGATGTGGTGGAACCCGCCACCAACTGCATCGCAGAGTATATCAACATCGTCTCCACCCTGCTGGAGAAGGAATATGCCTATATTTCCGGCGGCAATGTGTATTTTGATACCGCCAAGCTGGATCAGTATTATATTTTCAACAATCACAATGAAGAAGATCTGGCCGTTGGCGTCCGTGAGGGCGTGGAAGAGGATACCAACAAGCGCAATAAGAATGACTTCGTGCTGTGGTTCACCAAGTCCAAGTTTGAAGATCAGGCTCTGAAATGGGATTCTCCCTGGGGCGTTGGCTATCCCGGCTGGCATATCGAATGCTCCGGCATTTCCATGAAGCATCTGGGCGAGGATCTGGATATCCACTGCGGCGGCATCGACAATGCCTTCCCCCATCACACCAATGAGATCGCCCAGTCTGAGTCCTTCCTGGGCCACAAGTGGTGCAACTACTGGTTCCATGTGCTCCATCTCAACACCGGCACCGGCAAGATGTCCAAGTCCACCGGCGAATTCCTCACCGTGTCCCTGCTGGAATCCAAGGGCTATGATCCTCTGGTTTACCGCCTGTTCTGCCTGCAGAGCCACTATCGCAAGAATCTGGTGTTCACCTATGAGAACCTCGATAATGCTGCCAAGACCTATCAGAAGCTGCTGGCCAAGATCGCAGGCCTGAACTTCGACGATGCTGCACCTGTGGATGAAGCCGTGCTGGCTTCCCTGAAGGAAAAGTTCCAGAAGGCACTGGACAACGATATCAACACCTCTCTGGCCATCACCGCCGTTTACGATGTGCTGAAGGCCGCCACCAACGATGCCACCAAGCTGGCCGCCATTGCCGACTTTGACTATGTGCTCTCCCTCGACCTGATCGCCAAGGCAAAGGCCCTGCGGGAAAAGCAGGCTTCTGCTGTCAAGACCGTGGGCGAGATCGTCATTGAGGGCGAGGGCGATCCCGAGATCGATGCCATTGTCAAGGCCCGTGCCGAGGCCAAGAAGGCCAAGAACTGGGCAGAGGCCGACCGCATCCGCGATGAACTGAAGGCCCAGGGCATTGAAGTGGTGGATACCCCCCAGGGCGCAAAGTGGACCCGTATTTGATCGATATTAAGAAACAGGAGGCCATCCAGCCATGAAGCTGATGATTTTAGATGGCAACAGCATCATTAACCGTGCCTATTTCGGCATCCGTCCCCTGACCACAAGGGATGGCTTATATACCCATGCCATTTTTGGCTTCCTGAATATTCTGCAGCGGCTGGAGCATGAGGAGGAACCGGATGCCCTTTGTGTGGCCTTCGACCTCCACGGCCCCACCTTCCGCCATGAAAAGTATGACGCCTACAAGGCCACCCGCCACGGGATGCCCGAGGAGCTTGCCATGCAGATGCCTGTGATGAAGGATGTGCTGCGGGCCATGCACATCCCCATCTTTGCCTGTCAGGGCTGGGAGGCGGATGATGTCATCGGCACTGTGGGCAGACGCTGCGCCGAAGAAAATTGGGACTGCGTCATCGTCACCGGTGACCGGGACAGCCTGCAGCTCATTGACGAGCGGGTGCATGTCAAGCTCATTACCTCCAAGGCAGGGCAGACCCTCACCACCTTGTATGACGAGGAAGCTTTCCAAGCGGAATATGGTTTTGAACCCATCCGTCTCATCGACCTCAAGGGTCTGATGGGGGACAGCTCTGATAATATCCCCGGCGTGGCCGGGGTTGGCCCCAAAACGGCCACACAGCTTTTGCAGCAGTTTGGAACTCTCGCAGGAGTCTATGAAAACTTGGAGGATAAGAGCATCCGCCCCAAGCTGCGGGAAAAATTAGAGGCGGGAAAGGAACTGGCCTTCCTCTCCTATGACCTTGCCACCATCCGCTGCGACGCACCCGTTGAATTTGATCCCAATGCGTGCCTGCGGAAGGCGGTCAACGGCAAAGACCTGTATGACCTCTTCCTGCGGCTGGAATTCACCAAGCTCATCGACCGCTACGG
>JAZRCV010000117.1:0-3193 GCA_045659925.1 Faecousia sp. | reverse complement strand
GTGTCGTAAACGAGCCGGGATCAATCTGCAACGTAGGGCAGCAGAGCGATCTGACGGGCGCGCTTGATGGCGACGGTCAGCTGGCGCTGATGAGCAGCGCAGGTACCGGTGGTACGGCGGGGCAGAATCTTGCCACGCTCGGACAGGTAGCGGCGGAGCTTTGCCGTATCCTTGTAATCGATGTGAGCGATCTTATCGACACAGAAGCTACAAACCTTCTTGCGCTTGTGCGGACGAGCTCTATCGTTAGCCATGAATAGTTCCTCCTTCAATCAAATTTTGTGAAAAAGCTCTTTTAGAACGGAAGGTGTCCGTCATCCTCTTCCAACATTGCGAAATCGCTGACGGCAGAGGGAGCTGCCGGAGCGCTGTAGCCGCCGTAGGGGGCTGCGGGTGCGTAGCCCTGCTGGGGCGCATAGCTCTGCTGGGGGGCGCCGTAAGAAGCGCCGAAGCCGGAATCGGAACCCTGAGAATCACGCCGGGAATCGCCGAAATATACATTGTCGGCCACCACTTCAGCGCTTCTTCTCTTGTTGCCTTCCTTGTCGGTCCAGTTGCGGATCTGGAGACGACCGGATACCACTGCCATGCGGCCCTTGGTGAAGTACTTGCTGACGAATTCAGCGGTATTGCGCCATGCCACGATGTCAATGAAATCCGTTTCTCTCTCGCCGGATTCGCGGCCACCAAAGTCGCGATCTACTGCCAGAGAGAAGGATGCGACCGCCAGACCTGTGCCGGTACGGCGCAGCTCGGGGTCTCTGGTAAGACGGCCCATGAGAACGATATGGTTCAGCATATGTGCCTCCTTACTCCTCTACTGCAATAATGAGAGAACGCAGGATACCTTCTGTGATCTTGAACACACGGTCCAGCTCAGCGGGGAGCTCGGGCTTGCATTCGCAGTTCATCAGAACATAGTAACCTTCAGCCATGTCGTTGATGGGGTATGCAAGTCTGCGCTTGCCCCATTCGTCAACGCTGGTCAGAGTGCCTTCTGCCTCGATCATTGCCTTGAACTTTTCCACGAGGGCAGTTCTCTGCTCCTCTTCGATGGTAGCATCGATGATATAGAGGACTTCGTACTTTGCGGAAATCTTTGCCATGGTTCTTTGCACCTCCTTATGGACTTTAGGCCGCCGTCTCGCGGCGGCAAGGATTTATCTGCTACGCAGACTAAGTAATATTAAAGCATTTCCTTCCATTTGTCAATAGAAAAATCCAACTTTTTTGCGGAAATTACAGATAAACGAGGAAGTCCTTTTCGGAGAATGCAGGGCAGACTTTACGCAAAAACCGCCTGTTTCCGCGTAGGGACACCCCTCCGGGGTGTCCGGCAGGAAATGCCCCGTTTATATGGTGGCCTTCGGCGAATTCGCAACCCATTCACGGACACCCGAGGACGGGTGTCCCTACGGTGAAGTTCGTCAATCTCTGCAACGCAATTACCTGTGTGAATGTAGGGGCGATCAATGATCGCCCGCGCAGAAAATATTTCGTTTTTATCGGGGATTGTGGCGATTTCGCAACATTTACATGGGACGATGTGGGCATCGTCCCCTACGCACAACGCGAAATACCTTATGTAGGGGCGGATGCCCACATCCGCCCGCAGGAAATGTTGCGTTTTCATTGGGGCTACCGGAGAATTCGCAACCTTTTGCGGGCGATCAATGATCGCCCCTACATTCACACAGGCAAGTGCGCTGCAAATGTGGAAAAACAAAACCCTGCCCGGTTGGGCAGGGTGAATGCTTATGGATGGTGGCCGATGCGGCGCATATGGGATAAAAACGCCTGGGCACACAGGCCGGTGAACAGGCCCGCAATCATGCCGCTCAGGGCAAGCACCGGAAAATACACCGCGATGGAAGGGGTCCCGGTGATGGCCATGGCAGCTAAAATCTGCCCGATATTGTGAAACAATCCGCCAAGAATGCTCAGCACCCAGATCTGCCGCTCCGTCACGGCCCTGCGAAGCAGGCACATCAGAGCCCAGCTCAGCAGTCCCCCTGCCAGAGAATAGGCAAGGGCAGCGATACGCCCGGAGAACACCGCCCCCAGAACAATTCGGCACAGCAGCACCGAAAGGGCGCTCCATGGGCCATAGAGCATCATGCAGTATACCGTGACGATGTTGCTCAGCCCCAGCTTCACCCCCGGAATGGGCACCGGGGAAGGGATCTGCAGCTCCACCATGAAAATGGTCAGGGCAATGGCGGTGAGAAGGGCAAGGCGGGTCAGCCGCTTTGTGTTCAAATCCTCACCCCTTTACGGAATGGAACGAATTCGATCTCCAAGACCCTGCCGCTTTAAGGTCAGCAGCAGCGGCAGACCAAGAAGGTAGAGAACCGCCAGTTCTCCCGCGCCTACCTGCATGGCGAACAGCCAGAAGCCCTCCCAGAAGGCCCCGGGCATGCCGGTGGCGGCAATCAGTGCCCCCACAAACACGGCGTTGCAAATCACCGGGGGCAGGGGAGCCAGCCATGCTTTGCGGCACCGGGCGGTGAGGAAGCCTGCCAGCAGGGTGGCACCTGTACCCACCACCACATCCAGGGCGGAAACGGTGGAGAAAAGGTTTGCCAGCACACAGCCCATGGTCAGCCCCCAGATGGTCCATGGGGCAAAAAAGGGCAGAATGCAAAGGGCCTCTGCGATGCGGAACTGGATGGGGCCATAGGCAAAGGCGGCGGTGGCAATGGTCAGCACCGCGTAAACGCAGGCCAAAATGCCGCAGGCGGTGAGCCGGTGGATGGAAATGCGAAGTTCGTTGTTCATTTGTAATCACTCCATAGTTTTGTTTTTCGACAGGATGGTTTCGAACTGTCGGGCGGTGCAGCATGGGAATGCAGCACCGCCTGCAGGCATATTATAGTACCCTTTTTTCCTCTCGTCAAGGCGGGAAAACGGGGATCTGCTGATGTAAGTATTTTTGGCGGGTGGCTTCCCCGCCCCGGATGTGCCGCTGGGCTTTGTTTTCCTGCAGCACTTCCTGCACCTGCTGATAGAGGGTGCTGCTGCAGAAGCGAAGTCGTTCGGAGATGTCCTTGTGTACGGTGGATTTGCTGACGCCGAATTTTCTGGCGGCAGCGCGGCAGGTGGCTCGGTTCTCGATGATGTACGCGGCCAGTTCGCAGGCCCGTTCCTCGATGTTGGTTCTCAAAAGCACCACTCCCAGCACGATGATCCTGTT
>JAZRCV010000116.1:0-2106 GCA_045659925.1 Faecousia sp. | reverse complement strand
CCATATAAACGAAATATTCCCACGGCATTTGAGACAAACCGCCCGCCCGGTTCGGTGGTTGGACCCGTGCGGTTTTTAGCTTGCTACATTATATATTAATACATCTTTGCGCCGGCGGGGATGGCGTCGTCCAGCATGACCAGGTTCAGGACTTCTTCGCCCTTTTCCTTGTGGACGGCGGAGATCAGCATGCCGTTGGACTCTCTGCCCATCATCTTTCTGGGGGGCAGGTTCACGATGGCCAGCAGGGTCTTGCCCACCAGATCCTCGGGGGCATAGTACTTCGCGATGCCGGAGAGGATGGTGCGCTCGGTGTCGGTGCCGTCATCCAGCACGAACTTCAGCAGCTTGTCGCTCTTGCGGACCTTTTCGCAGCTCTTGACCTTGACGGCGCGGAAGTCGCACTTGGCAAAATCGTCGAAGGGGATATCCTCTGCGAAGGGCTCGAATTCCTTCTCAGGCAGCTGTGCCCGCAGGGCGGCCTGCTGGATCTCTTCCAGAGCGTCCAGCTCCTTGGCAAGGTCGATGCGGGGGAACAGGGGATCGCCGACGATGACCTTAGCATCCTGCGGCAGAGTGCCGTAGACGGACAGGGTCTCCCATGCAGCGCCGTCGGCGCCGATGCGGCGGAGAATTTCTTCCACGGTGTCGGGCATGAAGGGGGTCAGCAGGCCTGCGCAGATGCGGATGGTCTCCAGCAGGTTGTACATGACCCGGGCAAGGCGGGGATTGTTGGCCTCGTCCTTGGCCAGCTTCCAGGGCTCGTTCTCGTCGATATACTTGTTGGCACGGGAGATGACACGGAAGATCTCTGCCAGGGCGTTCTGGAAGGCCAGCTGTTCCATCTGATCGGCATACTTGTCGCACAGGGCGGAGGCCATGGCGATGAGGTCGGCATCCTTTTCCTCGTCTGCCAGCTGCTCTGCGGGGAGCTGACCGCCGAAGAACTTCTGGATCATGGCGCAGGTACGGGACACCAGGTTGCCCAGATCGTTGGCAAGGTCGGTGTTGATGGTGTTGATCAGCAGCTCGTTGGAGAAGTTGCCGTCAGAGCCGAAGGGGAAGGAGCGCAGCAGGAAGAAGCGCAGGCTGTCCACGCCGTAGCGCTGAGCCAGCAGATACGGATCCACCACATTGCCTCTGGACTTGGACATCTTGCCGCCGTCCAGCAGCAGCCAGCCGTGGCCGAACACATGCTTGGGCAGGGGTTCGCCCATGCTCATGAGCATGGCGGGCCAGATGATGGTGTGGAAACGGACGATTTCCTTGCCCACGAAGTGATAGTCAGCGGGCCAGTAGCGGTTATAATCATCGTAACGGTCGTTCTCGTAGCCAAGGGCGGTGATATAGTTGGACAGGGCGTCCACCCATACATATACCACATGGCCCGGATCGAAGTCTACCGGAACACCCCAGGTGAAGGTGGTACGGGAGACGCAAAGATCCTCAAGACCGGGCTTGATAAAGTTATTCACCATCTCATGCACGCGGGAGCGGGGCTGCAGGAAATCGGTGTTCTCCAGCAGGTCCTGCACTCTGTCGGCGTACTTGGAAAGGCGGAAGAAGTAGGCTTCCTCTTCTGCTTCATGGACTTCGCGGCCGCAGTCGGGGCACTTGCCGTCCACCAGCTGGCTTTCCGACCAGAAGGATTCGCAGGGAGTGCAGTACAGACCCTTGTAAGCGCCCTTGTAGATGTCGCCGTTGTCGTACATCTTGCGGAAGATCTTCTGAATGGCGGCAACATGGTAGTCGTCGGTGGTGCGGATGAAGCGGTCATAGGAAATGTTCATCAGCTTCCACAGATCGGTGACGCCGCCTTCACCCAGAACGATCTCGTCCACGAATGCCTGGGGGGTCACGCCGGCTTCCTTAGCCTTCTCTTCGATCTTCATGCCGTGCTCATCGGTACCGGTGAGGAACTTGACATCATAGCCGCGCAGGCGCTTATAGCGGGCCATGGCGTCGGTGGCTACGGTGCAGTAGGTGTGGCCGATGTGGAGCTTGGCGGAAGGGTAGTAGATGGGGGTTGTGATATAGAATGTTTCTCTTTCGCAGTTCTGGCACATAGAAATGCCTCCTTTATTATCGTACCTGCGCGAATGGGCG
>JAZRCV010000115.1:0-4446 GCA_045659925.1 Faecousia sp. | reverse complement strand
GAAATCGCCTCCAAAATGGCCTGCACCGCCGCCTCCGGAGTGCCGGTATTTTCAATGGTAACATCTGCCCAGGTCCGGTAGAGGGGTTCTCTCCGGGCAGCCAAAGCCGATAGCTCCGTAGACTGGGAAATGGGTCTTCCTTCTGTGGGAAGACGATCAAGGGGTCTGCAAATTCTTACGATGGTGCCGTTCTGCCGCACAAGGGGGTAGTTTTCCTCCCTCGTCACTGCGCCGCCGCCGGTGGCGATGACGCAGCCGGATCGCTTGCCCAGATCGCACAGCACCTTTGTCTCCAAAGCCCGGAACCCCTCCTCCCCTTCTGCCTTAAAAATGGCGGGAATGGGGCCGAACTGCGCTTCCAATACCTGATCGGCATCCAAAAAGTCTTTATTCAATGCTTTTGCGAGAAGTTTTCCCACAGTAGTCTTGCCGCAGCCGGGCATGCCAATGAGAATAATGTTCTCCATCTGCCGCTGCAGGCTTCGCAGCACCTGTTCTGTGCGGGAATCCTCGATCTTTTGCTTCGAGAACTGCTCTGCCGCCTTTTGCGCCTGCACCACCAGCATTCTGAGGCCAGATACCGCCGGAATGCCAAGGGCTTCCGCATCTAAAATCAGTTTTGTCCGCCGGGGGTTATAAATGAGGTCGATGACGCCTTTGCAGTTGGGAAATTCTCGAAGATCAATGGGCGCAACTCCGTTTTTGGGATACATCCCAACAGGGGTGGCATTTACAATAATATCCGCATCACGATTTAAGTTTGCATAATTCACATCACCGTGACGGGAAACGATGTCCACCTGCCTTGCCCCCAAATCACGAAGGGCCTGCGCCGCCATGACCCCGGCCCCGCCGCTACCCAGCACCAGGGCATAGGCCCCTCGTACCGGAAACGGCTCTGCCATGGCGCAGAAGCCGGCATAATCCGTGTTGTCGCCGTACCATCCATCCGGGCGCTTCACCATGGTGTTGACGCTGCCCAAATACTTTGCCGCTGGAGACAGGGCCGTACAATAGGGAATCACCGCTTTTTTATAGGGAATGGTGACATTCAGACCCCAGCAGGATGTGGTTTTTAAAAATTCGCCAAGACTCTCCGGGGGAATGGAGAACAGATCATAGTCATACCCCGCCAGTGCCTCATGAATTTGCGGCGACCAGCTATGGGACAGATGTTCCCCAAGAAGACCGAATTCTGCCATCACACGATCTCCAGATAGCTGCCTAAGTAATGCAGCTCCTCGCACACCTCGCCCAGCTCATTGAGCATACGGTCAAACTGGGTGGAATAGATGGAGGATTCAATGTCGAAATAGAACATGAATTCAAAGTCACGGTTGGCAATGGGACGGCTTTCCAGCTTCTGCACATTCAGCCCCAGACAGTACAGCCGGGCCAGCACCTTATAAAGGGAGCCGGGTTTATGGGGCACTGTCAGCATCAGGGTCGTCTTATTTGCACCGGGATAGATCTCCGGATGCCGGGCAATGCAGATGAAGCGGGTATGATTGTTGTCATTGTCCTGCATATCGGGGCGCAGGCAGCTCAGATCATACAGAGCCGCACAGTGGTAGGAAGACAGGGCCGCAATGTCATTGCGCTCAGAGCCTGCCACTAATTTTGCGGCGGCAGCGGTGTTGCTGCACGAATGCAGAGTGACGCCGGGAAGCAGCTTTGCCAGCTTCTCCTGACACTGGCTGATGGCCTGCTCGTGGGAGTAGATCTCCCGGATGTTTTCCAGCTTTGTGCCCCGGCGGGCCAGCAGGGCATGGTTGATCTTGATGCGGGTGCTGCGGACAATATAGCAGTTGTTCTTTACCAGAAGGTCATATACCTCCTTCACGGAGCCTGCGGTGCTGTTTTCAATGGGGAGTACGCCATAGTCGCACAGGCCGGAGGTAATGGCAGAAATAACACCCTCAAAGGTCTTGATATAGGTGATCTTGGGATTCTGGAACAATCGCTCACAAGCCGCAACGGAATAGGCTCCCTCCACCCCCTGACAGGCTACCTGTGCCGTCTCCGGGAACAGCTGGGGGGTATTGGCGATGGCGTTGCGAATCTCCTCGATCTGTGCCATCTGAGGCTGCAATAGAGCATTCTGTCTGGTGCGGCTGAGTTCAAACAGGAGGGAATAGATGACCCGCAGGGGCTGCTCCATATCCTCCCGGGCAGCTTCGGTGATGGTGTTCAGCTTCTCCCGCTCCCGGCGGGCATCCAGTGCGGGAAGCTGCTGCTCCCGCTTCCACAGGGCGATATCCTGGGCGATATCCATACGACGGGTCAAAAGCTCCGTCAGTTCCTTATCAACGATGTCGATTTGCTCTCTGAGTTCTTTCAAATCCATGTTGCTTCCTCCAAAAGTGCGTCATACACTGCCACTGCCGCCGCAGCCTCCACACAGGGGATGGCTCGCAGGGCAATGCAGGGGTCGTGTCTGCCATGAATGGAAAGTTTGGTTTCGGTGGCAGTTGCAAGATCCACACTGTCCTGCGCAATCGCTATGGAGGGTGTGGGCTTGCAGGCCACTCGGAATACGATGGGCATTCCGGAGGTGATGCCGCCCAAAATGCCGCCGTGGGCATTGGTTCGGGTGACCACCTTTCCGTCTTCTAAATAAAAAGGATCATTGTTTTCAGAGCCGTATTGTGCGCTTCCTGCAAAGCCACTGCCAAATTCAATGCCCTTGATACCGGGGATACCGAAAACGGCCTGAGAAATGCGGTTTTCCATGCCGTCAAACATGGGGCCGCCGATGCCGGCGGGCAGGCCTGTGACGCAGCACTCGATGATGCCGCCTACACTGTCACCTGCCTTGGCTGCTGCCTCAATGCAGGACATAAATTTTTCAGGATCTTTTTCCGGGCCGACCTGGATCAGTTTTGCTTCGATCTTTACACCCTTTTCTTCCAAAAGCTGCAGGCAGATGCCGCCAGCAATGCAAAGGGGTGCAGTGAGACGGCCGGAAAACTGTCCGCCGCCGCTGTGGTCCCGGCTATCGCCGTACTTGACCCATGCGGTATAGTCGGCATGACCGGGGCGGGGTACATGGCGGAGATTCTCATAATCTCCCCGGCGTACATTCTGATTATAGATGATTGCCGTCACCGGAGCGCCGCAGGTGCGGCCATCCACCAGACCCGCCACAAATTCGGGGCGATCCGCCTCTTTTCGTGGGGTGGTGCCCCTTGCCCCCGGTGCTCTGCGATCCAAAAAGCGCTGCAGGCGCTCGAAATCTATGGCAGTTCCAGCGGGAAGCCCCTCCATGGTCACGCCGATGGCGTCAGCATGGGACTGGCCCCAGATGGTAAAGCGAAAGTGGTGGCCAAAGGTATTGCTCATGTTGCCTCCTTCCATGCAATGCTGCCGCCAAGGCGGCAATAGTCCTGCCAAAAGGCGGCATAGGATTTCTCCACCGCCTGTGGGTTCAAAATTTCAAGTTCTCCTTCGCAGCCTGCTGCGGCAATGGCCGCCGCCATGGCAATGCGGTGATCGCCAAAGCTGTCCACAACGCCGCCTTGCAGCCGCATCTTCCCTTCCACGGTAAAGCCGTCGGGAAGTTCCTGCGCTTCCCCGCCCAGCGAGTGCAGAAGCTGCACACAGGCAGTGATTCGATCGCTTTCCTTGAGGCGAAGGCGGGCAGCGCCTACGAAGCGAGTGGTGCCCGGCGTCAGGGCAGCCAAAACCGCCAGCGGCGGCACGAGGTCGGGGATCTGGGTGCAGTCTACCACCGCATTTCCCTTCCGGATGGCGGCGATCGCCTCCACCACTGCCCGGTCTCCCTGGGGAGAAGCCGGGTCAAGCCCTACAACCTTCACAGGCAGACCTCCAATGGCCTGGGCGCACAGCCAGAAGGCACTGTTGGACCAGTCTCCTTCTACAGTACAGTCACCGGGACTGTGCAGCGACTCAGAAGCCACATGGAATGTATTTTCTTCGCGTTTTATGATGATTCCAAAGCGCCGCAACGCTTCTACTGTCATATTAAGATACCCTTCCGATTCCAGCTTCCCTGTCATCGTGAGGCTGCCGCCGCCCAAAATGGGCAGCGCCATCAGGATGCCGCTGAGAAACTGGGAGGATACATTGGCGGCAAGGGTATAATTCCTTCCTCTCAGGCAGCCGGACACAGCAATGGTGTTTTCTCCCCGCAGGAGCCCAGCGCCGTTTTTCTGCAATTCTGACCACAGAGGTTCCAAAGGCCGCTGGGCCAGTCTGCCGTGGAGACGGAACGTGGCATGTACGCCCAAAGCGCACACCACCGGCAGCAAAAACCGAAGGGTGGAGCCGCTCTCCCCAACATCCAGTTCTGGATGCTGCGCAGGGGTTTCCATGGGGGTGACATGATAGCCCTCGGCATCGCACCGGATCTTTGCGCCCAATGCCCGGAGACACCGGGCGGTGGCATCCATATCCTGCCCTGCACTTTGGCAGCGGATGAGGGTA
>JAZRCV010000114.1:0-11462 GCA_045659925.1 Faecousia sp. | reverse complement strand
CCCGTCGGCAATGCCAAAAATACGATATGTGCTTATCCATCAGACCTCTGCAGGTACCTTCTTTGCATTCAGATCAAAGATGATGTGCCGCGGGCACACCGCTGCGCACTTGCCGCAGCCAGTACACTTGGCATAGTCGATGACCGCAAGGTTGTTGGTGATACGGATGGCTTCATGCTCACAAACCTTCACGCACTTCGTGCAGCCGATGCAGCCATTGCCGCAGGATTTGAGCACGATGGGACCCTTCGCAGTGGAGGTGCAGGGCACATGAACGGTGGCGGAATAAGGAACGGCATGAATGAGGTTGCGGGGGCAGACAATGGCGCAGCTCATACAGCCGACACATTTTTCCCGCTCTACCTCTGCCCGTCCATTTACAATGTGGATGGCATCAAACTTGCACTTTTCCACGCAGTTGCCAAAGCCCATGCAGCCATGATCGCAATGCAGGATACCCCTGCCTGCCACCTTGGAGGCGGAGAGGCAGTCCCGCAGGCCTTCGTAATTGCCCTTGGGAATGGCATCCTTACCGGAACACATAACGAGTGCCACCATGCGCTCCATTTTTACGGATTCCACGCCCATGATCTTTGCCATGGCATCGGCACAGGCTGTGCCGCCTGCGGCGCAGTCGCCGATTTTTGCCTTGCCGTCCAGCACTGCCTGGGCATAGCCCGCGCAGCCGGAGTAGCCGCAGCCGCCGCAGTTGGCACCGGGCAGCACTTCGATCATGGGTTCCAGACGCTCATCGGTTTCCACCGCGAACACCTTGGAGGCGATGGCCAGAATGACACCGAAGATGATGCCCATGGCACCCAGTACAATGACTGCATATAGAATATTCATCATCTGTATCCCCTCCTTAACCGAAGAACTTCATGCCGGAGAAGCCCATAAAGGCCAGCGCCAGCAGACCGGCGGAGATCAGCGCAATGGGGAAGCCCCGGAAGCTCTTGGGGCAATCCGCATCCTCCGTATGCTCACGGATGGAGGCAAACAGGAAGATTGCCACCAGGAAGCCCAGACCACCGGTGATGCCGTAGACCACGGACTCAATGAAGCTGTAGCCGTTCTGAATGTTCAAAAGGGCCACGCCCAGCACTGCACAGTTGGTGGTGATCAGGGGCAGATAGATGCCCAGAGCCTCATACAGCGCCGGAACCATCTTCTGCAGGAACATTTCTACAAACTGCACCAATGCAGCAATGATCAGGATAAAGGCAACGGTCTGCATATACTGCATTTCCCAGGGGATCAGAATGTATGCATTGACCACCCAGGTGACTGCAGAGGCGATGCCCATGACAAATGTGACCGCAAGGCCCATACCCAGGGCGGTGCTGGTCTTTTGAGAGACGCCCATGAAGGGGCATATGCCCA
The DNA here is from genome assembly GCA_045659925.1 of Faecousia sp. Taxonomy (GTDB): domain Bacteria; phylum Bacillota; class Clostridia; order Oscillospirales; family Oscillospiraceae; genus SVMC01. Next base: position 10,079 of record JAZRCV010000114.1, on the reverse strand, counting down.
AAAACTGCGCCAGAATGAAGTTATTCACCAAAATGGCGCCAAGGGAGATAGAAACAAGGGAAGTAAACAATGTCATGCCACACCCTCCTTTTCGCTTTCCTTTCGCTCAATGCGGTGCATCAGCCACTGGCTTGCAGCAATGAGGAAGCCCAGAGTCAGGAAGCCGCCCACGGGAAGCACCACCAGCAGCGCGGGATATACCTCCGGAAGGATCCGGATGCCGCCGCCATTGTTGATGAAGCTGAAGCCGCCCAGAATGGTACCGCTGCCCAAAAACTCACGCACCACACACATGATCACCAATGCGACCGTATAGCCGACGCCCTGGAAGATACCGTCAATCGCAGAGGCCAGCACCCCGTTCTTGGAGGTATAGGCTTCCGCACGGCCCAGAATGATGCAGTTGACCACGATCAAGGGGATAAACACGCCAAGACTTTCCGATAGACTTGGCAGATACGCCTGCATCAGCAGATCCACCATGGTAACGAAGCCCGCAATCACAACGATATAACAGGCAATACGGATCTTGGAGGGAATGACCTTCCGAAGAAGGGAAATGACAATATTGGAGCAGGTGAGGATGATGAGCACCGACAGGCCCATTCCCACGCCGTTGAACAGCATGGTGGTGATGGCCATGGTGGAGCACATGCCCAGAAGCTGCACCGTAACGGGGTTCTTGGTCAGAAGACCTTCCTTGAACTGATTTTTGATGTTCATGTGCTGCCCTCCTTATCCAAGACCTGCCACATAGGCAGAAACGATCTCAGCGCCATTGCAGATGGCTTCGGCAGAAATGGTGGCACCGGACTTGAAGGCCACATCACCAACCGGAATCTCGCCGGATTTGCCCACGAAGCTTTCCCGGAATGCCACGCCTGCGTCTGTGCCATCGGCATAGACTGCGCCAAGGCCGGCAGTCTCACTGTGTTTGATGATGGAAACACCGGTGATGGTGCCGTCAGAGGCGGTACCCACCATCATGTCGATGCTGCCCTGAGAGCCGCTGACTACAACCTGAATGGCGTAGCCATCATCGCCCATTTTGTAAATGGTGCTGATCTCAGAAGGTGCATTGGCATCCTCAATGATCTCAGGCTCTGCGCTGCTTTCCAGCACCAGCGCAATGGCCTGCGCCACTTTCTCGGCATTGATGGCGGCGATCTTATCCTTGGTGATGGCGTTGACGCCGCCAAGGGCTGCCGCTACCACGGCGCAGATGAGAAACAAAATCGCACCCAGCTTGAAAATATAGCGTGTGTTGTTTTCCTTCTTTGTCATGCTCTGGCACCGCCTTTCTCAAGCTCCGCACCGAAGCGACGGGGCATGCCCACCTTATCCAGCAGACCCACGGTGACATTCATAATCAAAATGGCATAGGATGCGCCCTCGGGGAAGCCGCCAAAATAGCGGATGAGCACCGTCAGAACGCCGCAGCCAACGCCGAAAATCACCTGACCCAGAGGTGTAACGGGAGAGGTGACATAGTCCGTTGCCATAAAGATGGCAGCCAGCATCAGACCACCGGAGCAAAGCTGCCATCCCACCCACACCAGACGGTCATTGCCGCCCTGGGGGAAGAGGAAGGTCAGAATCGCCACCGTGCCAATGAAGCACAGGGGGATGCGGGGAGAAATCACCTTGCGAATGAAGAGATAGCCTGCGCCCAGCAGGAGCGCAATCACGGAGGCTTCGCCGATGCAGCCGCCCACATTGCCGATGAACGCATCCATCAGCTCCAGTTCCGGCAGAAGGCCGGTCTTCAGAGAGGCCAGGGGGGTGGCGGCGGTGATGCCGTCCAGCGCACCCTCGGCGGTATAATTGCTGACAAGGCTGAGCCAGTGACCCGGCTTTGCCCAGCTGGTCATGATGGCGGCCCAGGAGGCCATCATCATGGCGCGACCCGCCAGAGCGGGATTGAGGAAGTTCTTACCAATGCCGCCGTAGAGCTGCTTGACAATTACGACAGCAAACAGGGCGCCCAGCACCACCACCCAATAGGGCACCGTGGGGGGACACACAAAGGCCAGGAGGACACCGGTGACCACCGCAGACAGGTCATTCACCGTGGAATCCTTTTTCATCATCTTGCGATAGCCCCATTCAAAGAACACGCAGGCCGCCACGGATACCACCGTCACCGCAAGCACCCGGAAACCGTAGAGCCAGATGGCAACCAGAAGTGCCGGGGTCAAGGCGAGGCATACATCGCCCATGATGCTGGTGGTGGAGTGTTTGGCGCGGATATGGGGAGAAGACGAAATCGTCAGTTGATACTTCACGCTCGCATACCTCCTTATGTTTTTACCGGTTCTCTCGGCTTGACGGTACGCAGCTCCAGCTTTGCGGTGCGGAAGCTTTGCACCAGAGGGATCTTTGCCGGGCAGATATAGGCGCAGCAGCCACATTCGATGCAATCGTAGATATTGAAATCCACCATCTTCTCATAGTGGTTCATGCGTTCAAATTTGTATAAGTACAGGGGCATCAGGTGCATGGGGCACACAGTGATGCACTTGCCGCAGCGGATGCAATGGGGATCAGGCACCTCCGTCCGCTCTGCCTGGGTCAGCACCAGAATGCAGTTGCAGCCCTTCAGAACCGGAACAGAGAGATCAAACTGCGCTGCACCCATCATGGGGCCGCCAGAGATGACCTTATAGGGATTGTCCACCATACCCGCTTTTTCCAGCAATGCCTCAAAGGGAGTGCCTACGGGCACCAGGAAGTTGGCAGGCTCTTTGACACCACGGCCGGTAACAGTGACAACGCGCTGCACCGTGGGCATGCCATCGTACACCGCATCGCAGATGGCGGCACAGGTGGCAGGATTCATAACCGTACAGCCCACCTCTGCAGGCAGCGTGCCCGGAGGCACCAGCCGTCCGGTAACCGCCTGAATGAGCTGCTTTTCTGCGCCCTGGGGATAGCGGGTGCGAAGGACAACCACTTCGATCCCCTCTCCTGCCAGGTTAGAAATTGTCTCAATGGCCTGGGGCTTATTGGCCTCGATGCCCACATAGGCATAATCCAGGTCAAAGATCTTCATCACGACCCGCAGACCCTTCAGGAACCGCTCGGGCTCTTCCCGCAGCAGCCGATCGTCTGCTGTGATGTAAGGCTCACATTCCGCTGCATTGACGATCAGAGTGTCGATCTTGCCGATGCAGGAGGACAGTTTAAAATGGGTGGGGAATGCCGCACCGCCCATGCCAACAACGCCGGCCTCCCGGATGATGCCAACGAGGGCACTGGGAAGCAAGCCATCGATGCTGTCTCTGGGCTGGCAATCCGGACAACGGGTATATTCGCCGTCATTTTCAATCACTACCGCCGTACACAACGAGCCATTGGTATGGGGTTTTTCCGTAATCTGCTTGACCTTGCCGGAAACGGAGGCATGTACGGGGGTGCACAGGCCCTCGTTATCACCGATTTTCTGGCCCACGGTGACATAGTCGCCAACCTTGACCAGAGGTTTGCATGGTGCGCCGATATGCTGGGACATGGGGATCGTCACCAGCGGGGGCGCCGGGAAGGGTGTAATCGCTTTCTCACAGCTCAAGCGCTTCATATCGTCGGGGTGTACACCGCCGAAGAAGGATTTTGCCATCATAGTGAATCACCTCTAATACTAATTGCTAATAAAACGATTTCGCTTTATTAAAAGGCACCGGGGTGCAGTTTTGTCCACACATTATTAATATACTCCAAATCATCGTCCTTGTCTATAGCAAAAAGACAGCAACTTTCATATTTTGACACAGAAACATCATAAAATGCTTCATATTTGCCGAAAAATGTGATATAATCTGATATATTTGAATCGATAAAAACGCATCGAAGGGGGTTTTCTCCATGCTTTATCTCTGCGGCGCCGAATATTCCGGCCCGGATGCCTCTGCCGCCGTGCGAAAATTGCTGGCGCAGGCCCTTGTCCGCCTCACCGGTGAAGTCATGCCGGAGATCAAAACCAGGCCCGGCGGAAAGCCCTATTGGGAAAATTCCCCCTGGCATTTCAGCCTCTGCCATACCCGGCAGGCGGTGTTCTGCGCCATTTCCGACGGGATTGTGGGTCTGGACGCAGAAAAAATCCGACCCGTCTCCCCTGCCACTGTCTCCCGGGTGCTTTCCCCGGAGGAGCTACGGCAGTTTGGCGGATCGGATGAAGATTTTATGCAATTGTGGACATTGAAGGAAGCCTATGTAAAACACACCGGCACAGGGCTGCAGGGCTACCCCAACAAAATCTCCTTTGATGTGACAGGGGATGCACCTGTTTTAATGGGCAGCGAGCTTTCCTTCGCCTGCCTGCGGCATCGGGACTGGATGGTGAGCGTATGTACCACGCAGCCCGAAGCGCTGGCGGTACACTGGGAGGAAGTCAAAGAGTAAGCCGCTCTAAGTCCTCCGGCACATGCACATTGCCGGTAAAATGGGCCTTGGCCTCGGCGGTGTAGGCCGCCTTGCGGGTATCGATGGTATGATCCTCCGTGTGCCAGAGCACCAGATCCTCCACCGCCAAAGTCTGGGCGAGTTGCGCTGCATCCATGGCGGTGCTGTGGTGCTTTTCATAGGGGCGGAACCGCTCCCGGTCTGCATAGAGGCAGAAGGCCTCACTCAGCAGCCATTTTGCCCCTTCCACATAGGGGGCGCACAGGGGGTTATAGGGTTCATCCCCCAGGCAGACGAACTTTTTCCCATTTTCCAGCATGGTGGTAAAGCCGTACTGCTGCTCCTTGGTGGAGTGGATGTCGAAAAAGCTCACGGCATAGCCATAAATTTCATGAACCGCGCCGTCCTCCACGGGGGCAAACAGAATGCTTTCCCCGAAGAGACTGCAAAACCGCTGTTCCAGCGTGGCTTCGCACATGGCACGAAGCCGCGCTTCATTTTTCCCGGAGCAATGGATGGTGAGGGTGCCCTCAAATTTTCCGGTGCGGATCAGGGTGCCGATCTTTCGCACCATCCACACAAGGCCCAGCATATGATCACAGTGGGCATGGGTAAGAATGATGTGGTGAATGGCCGATGCGTCAAGCTCTGCCGCCTGAAGCTGGCGCAGAATGCCGTTGCCGCCGCCTGCATCCACCAAAAGCACCTGGCCACTGCTGTTCTCCACCGCAAAGCAGGTGTTGTAGCAGCGGGTTGCAAGGGCATTGCCCGTACCCAAAACGATCAAGGTTTCTTTCATGTCATCGCCTCCGGCAAATTTTTCCTGCCTACATTATAATAGTATCCCGCAGCGCCGTCAACCGCACAGCGGGGCGAAAAAGTCTTTTCGCCCCGCTGTGCGGTTTTAAGAACTTCCTTCGAAAGTTCTGAAAACCTGTTTGATTGAACGCGAAGGGGGCTTTTTGCCCCCTTCACTCTTCCCCCGCTACTCAGTTGCGGAGGTCTATATTATCGTTTTTGACGCTCTCCGGATCCCCGGAATATTTTTCCTTCTTCTGCATACACTATAGCAAGTACCAAAGAGGAAGGAGTAATGCACATATGATTTTACAGCACGGTGCGCTGCTGCTCAGCGTCCTGGGAACCCTGCTGACTGCCGCAGGCACATGGCTGCTGAACCAGGATGCGCCGTAAATTGGGGGCAGCATTGATTCTTTTGGGGGCGCTGTGCGTCCTGACCGCCTTTTGCCTCGATGCAAAACGCGCACCGGACTGGATGCTTTCCGGTGCGCATTTTTCTTTACAGGCACAAAAAATTCCCCGGGGTATTTCCCATGCAGCAGCATTTGCTGCATAGGAAACACCTCGGGGTGGTTTTTTAGTGCAACTGGGGAAGCAGCGCCACAGCGATGTTGAAATACACCATCAGTGCCAGTGCGTCCACAATGGTGGTGATGAAGGGAGATGCCATCACCGCCGGGTCAAAGCCGATGCGATCCGCCAGCATGGGGAGCATACAGCCCACGATCTTTGCCATCAGTACCGTCACCGCCAGGGTCAGGGCAACCACCAATGCCACCATCCAGGTGACATCTGCGGTGTGCAGCAGAGCCACATCCACCAGCATGATCTTGCCGAAGCAGACCACCGACATGGCAAGGCCGCAGAGCACGGCAACCCGGATTTCCTTCCATACCACCCGGAACAGATCGGAGAAATCAATCTCATCCAGAGACAGTCCACGGATGATGGTGACGGAAGCCTGGGAGCCGGTATTGCCCGCCGTGTCCATCAGCATGGGCATGAAGGAGGACAGGCAGATCATCAGACCAAGCTGCTCCTCAAAGAAGGAGATGATCATGCCCGTAAAGGTGGCGGAAATCATCAGCAGCATGAGCCAGGGGATTCTCTTCTTGAAAATCTCAAAGGTGCTCATACGCATATAGGTCTTATCCGAAGGGATGATAGCGGCCATCTTCTGGATATCCTCGGTGGCCTCATCTTCCATGACGTCCATGGCGTCGTCGAAGGTGACGATACCAACCATGCGGTTTTCCGTATCCACCACCGGCAAAGCCAGGAAATTATACTTGGAGAACATCTGAGCGACCTCTTCCTGGTCGGTCATGGTGGAGACAGAAATCACATTGGTGATCATCAGCTCTTCCATGGTAATCTCATCGTCCTCTGCCAGCAGAAGATCTTTGACCGTTACCAGGCCCACCAGGGTTCTCTCCCGGGTGACATAGCAGGTGTAGATGGTCTCTTTGTCCACACCCGTGCGACGGATGCGGGTAATGGCCTCCTCTACGGTCATCTTAGGCCGCAGGGAGACATACTCCGTGGTCATAATGGAGCCTGCGGAGTTTTCGGGATAACGCAGCAGCTCGTTGATGGTTCTGCGCATTTCCGGATCCGCCTGGGACAGGATGCGACGCACCACCGAAGCGGGCATTTCCTCCACGATGTCTACCGCGTCGTCCATATACAGCTCATTAATGACTTCCTTCAGTTCTGAGTCACTGAAACCGCGGATCAGCAGCTCCTGGGCCTCAGGCTCCATTTCAACGAAGGTGTCTGCCGCCAGCTCCTTCGGCAGAAGCCGGTACAGCAGGGGAAGACGCTCTTCTGTCAGTTCATCGAACACCGCCGCGATATCCGACGGGTTCATGGTAACCAGAATATCCCGCAAAGTGGCATACTTTTTCTCACTAAGCAGCTTTTGAATGGTATTCTCCATGGTTACACTGTGCTGTGCCATTTGACTTTCCTCCTAACTAAATTTTGTAAAACCCTCAGAGGGTATTAGAATAGGAAGTAAGGTACATTCTGGCCGCAAATCTCCCCTCACGGGAAGATTATGAGTGAAACCTCAAACCGGACACAGAGGCCGGCCCGGGGTCTGCGCTACTTCGGCCTACGGATGTGCCGTTACTACTCCCTGCGTCCATGATTTTCACTCCTTTATGATTCAAATCGTCGGAATCGTCCAACATAATTATCATAGGTCAAAACTTTTTATTTGTCAATGCAAAACAGGGCATATAGCAAAAAAAGAATGCTTTCCAAGGCAACAATTCTATGGTAAAATGTGATAAAAACATCATAGGAGATATCATTATGGCCACAAAACGCTTATTTGATACAGACGCCTATATCCGCAGCTTTGCCGCCACGGTCACCGGGTGCGAACAAAAGGGCAAGCACTATGCCATCACCCTGACCCAGACCGCCTTCTTCCCCGAAGGGGGCGGACAGGCTCCGGACCGGGGCAAGCTCAACGGCATTCCCGTACTGGATGTGCAGGAAGGCGGGGAGGAAGTGCTTCACTTCTGCAAGGAACCTTTGGAACCCGGCACTGCCGTCACAGGCGAGATCGACTGGGGCTTCCGCTTCCGGCTGATGCAGCAGCACAGCGGCGAGCATCTGGTGTCCGGCATCGTGAATGCCCGCTACGGTTGGGACAATGTGGGCTTCCACATGGGAGCCGATGTCATCACCATCGATTTTAACGGCCCCATCCCGGTAGAACACCTCCCCCTCATTGAGCAGGCGGCAAACGAAGCCGTGTGGGCCAACCTTCCCTCTGAGACCCTGCTGCCCACCCAGGAGGAGCTGGCCGACATCCACTACCGCAGCAAAAAAGCCCTCACCGGGCAGGTGCGGCTGGTGCGCTTCCCGGAGATCGACCTGTGCGCCTGCTGCGGCACTCATGTGCGCTACACCGGCGAAATCGGCCTCATCAAGCTGCTTTCCTGCGTCAAATTCCGTCAGGGCGTTCGCATTGAGATGATGTGCGGCGCGCAGGCCCTGGAGTACCTGTCCGGGGTGGAAAAGCAGAATCACGCCATCAGCGTGCTGCTGTCCGCCAAGCCCCTTGCCACGGCAAGTGCCGTGCAGCGAGTGGTGGAGGAACGCAGCGACGCTCTCTACCGTCTTAGCGCCATGGAACTGAAGAGCTTTGCAGAAAAAGCCGAGGCTCTGCGGGGCAAGGGCAACTGCGTCCTCTTTGAAGAGGGCCTTTCCAGCGACAGTGTGAGAAAATTGGCCGTGGCCGTCATGGAAAGCTGCGGCGGCCGCTGCGCGGTATTCTCCGGGGACGATGAAGCGGGCTATAAATACGCCATCGGCGTGGAAAACGGCGACCTTCGCACCTTCGTGAAGGAAATGAATGCCGCCCTCTCCGGCCGAGGCGGCGGAAAACCCTTCTTCGCCCAGGGCAGCGTCAGCGCTAAAAAAGAAGAAATCCAACATTTTTTCAAAGAAAACGAATAAAAACGGAGAACATGCCGTGAAAAAACAAATTGCAAATTTTGCATTTCTCCTGCTTCTGATCACCGTCCTTACTCTGCAGGCATTCGCGGCAAGCGAGGCAGAGCCGAACGACACCCCCGAAACGGCAACTCCCATTTTGATGGAGGAAGAAGTTTGCGCCAAGCTGGCGGTCAAAGATCCTGCCGACACGGACTACTATCAGTTTGCCCTGCATAAGGGTGGCGTGGTTACCTTGTCCCTCAGCCACGATGACGAGATAACGCAGGACTCCATCAGCTATTACCGGATCCATTTCTATGATCCTGACAGGGAATATGCCATCCGTACCATCACCATTGTGCCGGGTGACCCCCTGCAGCCCAAGACGGTGGCACACTTTGAACCGGGTACATATTACATGGAAGTGAATCATGATACGGTTGTCCTTGATGACGAAAGTCCCTATCGCTTCACACTGCACTATACCGACGGTGATTTGCCCCATGAGCATATCACCGAATATGATGTAAATGAATACGGTATTGCGGAGCATACCTGCCTTGCCTGCGGTGCGGACTACGAAGAGGATATCAAGGTTGACCTGATTCTGAACCGGGAACTGATGGGATACCCCTACGATGCGTTTTATAATTACATCGGTTATTTCCGCTTTGTTCCCAAGGAATCGGGCAATTACCTGTTTTCCGCAACTGACGGGGATGTCGACCATGCAGAATTATACAGCAGCGACTGGACAGAGCTGGCAAAGCAGAAGAATTCTCCCGGTGCCTTCCAGCTAAGCTATCACCTGACAAAGGGAACGACCTATTACCTGAAAGCCAGCTATTCAGACTACCGGTATTCTTATCCCATGTCTGTGACCGTTACACTGACCGGCTGCGAAGGGGAAGCATCCTGCGCTGCAAAGCGCTTTGCGGACGCACCCCTGCCCGGCAACTGGGCACACGACGCCATTGATTGGGCAATCGACAGCAAGATCACCAACGGTACTTCCGCAACCGCTTTCCGCCCGGAAATGAGCTGCAGCAGAGCGCAGGTGGTGACCTTCCTGTGGCGAGCCGCAGGAAGCCCCGAACCTGAAAGTTTTGACCATGCCTTCACGGATGTGGAGGATGGAAGCTATTACCACAAGGCAGTTCTCTGGGCCGTGGAGCAGGGCATTACCAACGGTACTGCCCCGGATAAGTTCAGCCCCGACATGGTCTGCTCCCGTGGGCAGATCGTCACCTTCCTCTGGCGCTATGAGAAGTCTCCCGAACCAAAAGCCACCGTCAACCCCTTTGGGGATGTGGTAAAGGGCGCATATTATGAAACCGCAGTTCTCTGGGCCTCCGAAACCGGCGTCACCAGCGGCACCACTCCCACCACCTTCCGCCCGGATGACACCTGCACCAGAGCGCAGGTGG
>JAZRCV010000113.1:0-6094 GCA_045659925.1 Faecousia sp. | reverse complement strand
TGCAATTTCTGACGGATATTACTATAATCAAAATATAAATAAGAGGCAGCAGTGTTTTGGGAGGAAAGGGTATGAAAAAGAGCGTTTTTTGTTTTATACTTGCTGTTTTGATGGTCGTTATGGTGTTGCCTCTGGGCAATGCCACCGCTTATGCCGCAACGGTGGAATATGCCGTCACCAGTGGCAGCGTATTCTTTGATCCTCAGACCGGTCTGATCATCGGCCACAGTGGCGATGTTACCGCAGTCACCATCCCGGGAGAAATCAATGGGGTGAAGGTGCTGGGCATTGGAGATGGTGCGTTTGAAGCCTGCTATAGCTTGCGCGAGTTTACTCTGCCGGAGGGCATCCAGAGCATTGGCAGTGCCGCATTTTATGAATGTGACAATCTGAAAAGCATCAACCTTCCGGATAGTGTGGTTGAGATTGGTCCCGGTGCATTCTATTCCTGCAGAGGGCTTGAACATGTTGTCATCCCGGAAGGAATCAAAACCATCAGTGCCTGGGCGTTTGGTCATTGCCATGGCCTGCAGAGCGTTGCAATCCCAAAAGGGGTGACCACCATCGAGGAATCTGCCTTTTTCTCTTGTGAAAGCCTCACGGAAGTTGTGATCCCGGAAGGGGTTAACACCATCGGAAATGCGGCCTTCTCCTGGTGCCGCGCCATGACCGATGTGACCATTCCGGCGGGAGTGGTCACCATTGGCGACCATGCCTTTTCCTATTGCTACAGCCTGAGAAGCGCTGATCTTCCGGAAGGCGTTACCTCCATCGGTTCTTCCGCTTTCTCCTACGGCTATGACCTGACCAGCGTGACGATCCCGGTGAGCCTCACGAAAATAGGTGCTACCGCCTTTGAATACTGCGGCAGCAACATGAATCTTTACTACAGCGGCTCTGAAGCCCAGTGGTTGGCGATCGATCAGGAAGGCAATGACTTCGCGAATGTCCTGGTGCATTTTGCCGTTTCCTGTCAGCATACATATGAAACAAACAAGGTAAAACCTACCTGCACCGAGGACGGCTTCACCACTTATACCTGCACCCTGTGCGGTGATGCCTATACGGCCGACCATCAGGCAGCTTTGGGACACGATATTTCTGTGGTCGGCGGGAAAGCACCCACTTGCGAAGATATTGGCTGGGAAGACTATGAGACTTGCAGCCGCTGCGGCCACAGCACTTATAAGGAACTTACCGCCCTTGGGCACGAAGAACGAATCGTTGTGACGGAAGCCACCTGCGTGGCTGGCGGCAGCACCGCCCGTGTCTGTGACCGCTGCGGAAAAAAGGAAACCATCGAGGAAACGGATGCCCTTGGTCATGCATGGGATGAGGGGAAGGTAACAACGCAGTCCACGGAAGAAAAGGAAGGTGTCCGCACCTTCACCTGTACCCGCTGCGAGGAAGAAAAAACCGAATCCATCCCGAAGAAGGAGCATGTGCATGACTATGCCGAGGCAGTTACCTTGCGTACCTGCACAGAAGCGGGCTACACCACCCACACCTGCCGCTGCGGTGATCGCTATACCGATGGCGAAACAGATGCCCTTGGCCACGCATGGGATGCGGGCAAGGTAACAACGCAGCCCACGGAAGAAAACGAAGGTGTCCGCACCTTCACCTGCATCCGTTGCGAGGAAGAAAAAAACGAATCTATTCCGAAGAAGGAGCATGTGCATTCCTACACGGCAGTGATTACATCCCCCACCTGCACAGAAGTGGGTTACACCACCCATACCTGTGCCTGCGGCGAAAGCTTCAAAGACGCCCATACAGATCCTCTCAAGCACAGCTACACCGATGGTCTGTGCATCCGCTGCGAGGCAGCGGATCCCGATTATGAAGAACCGGGCCATATTTGCCCGAGCGCGAAGTTCACGGATGTACCCATTTATGGCAACTGGGCGCACGATGGCATCGACTACTGCGTGAAGCATGAACTGATGAACGGCACCGGCGGCGATCTCTTTAATCCCAACGGCACCGTATCCAGAGCGCAGCTTGTGACGATCCTGTATCGTGTGGCAGGCACTCCGGAAACCGAGTTCAAGGGCACTTTCACAGATGTGCCCTCCGGTCAGTGGTACTCCGAGGCCATCGAGTGGGCAGCAGCCAACGGCGTGGTCAACGGCATTGGCAATGGCAAGTTCGGCCCCGACCTGAGCATCACCCGCGAACAGATCGCCACCATTCTCTATCGATACGAAAAAGAGCCCGCCGTATCCGGCAATCTCAATAGCTTCCCGGATCATGGCAAGGTCAACAATTTTGCGGCAAACGGCCTCATCTGGGCAACCCAGGAAGGACTTATCAACGGCATTTCCTCCAATGGCATTACCACCCTCGCACCCCAGAACAACGCCACCCGTGCCCAGATTGCGTCTATTATCATGCGTTATCTTGCAGAATAAATGATATCGAAACATACAGCGAGTGTTTGTTGAATGTGGCGCAACTACTTGCGTAGAGAAAAGCGCTGTGCTATAATAAAGACACAAACGAACGGTTTTTTGTTAAAAGGAGAGAGCGTAATGAAAAAATTGATGAGCATGGTGCTTGCCTTCGCTTTGGTTATGGGTATTTGTCTTTTTGGAAGCCCCGCTGTTCAGGCAGAGGATACGGTGATAGAATATCCAGTTACCGATGGCAGCATTTATTTTGATACACAGACCGGTATGATAACAGAATGTGATGATGAGGTGACTGCGGTTAATATTCCGGCGACAATTGATGGCGTCAAGGTGACCGGTATCGATACATATGCGTTTCATGGCTGCGATAATCTGAAGGATGTGACACTTCCTGACGGCCTTACAACAATTGGTGATCATGCATTCTTTATGTGCGGCAGTCTGACAGATATCAAGATTCCCAACAGTGTTACAATGATTGACAGTTATGCGTTCTATGCTTGCAAAAGTCTAAAAAACATAGCGATTCCGGGTAGTGTTACCACGATTCGCGATCATGCATTTGTCATCTGCGACAGTCTGGAAGGTATTACGATTGCGGACGGCGTTAAGGAAATCGGGTTAAATGCGTTCTCGGGCTGCAGCAGTCTGACCAGCGTAACCATCCCTGGCAGTGTCACAACAATCGGCTGGAATTTGTTTCATGATTGCAGCAGCCTGACAAGAGCAACGATTATGGATGGAGTTACGTCCATTAGCAGTGGTATGTTTGATAACTGCGTTCGTCTGACGAGTATTACGATTCCTGACAGTGTTACAACGATTGGTGAATCAGCGTTTCGGGGCTGCAGCAGCCTGACAGATGTAGCGTTACCTGAAAGTGTTACGCAGATTCAGCACTCCGCATTTGCTCACACCGGATTGACAGATGTAGTGATCCCGGAAAGTGTAACAACACTCGGTGTATGTGCATTCTATTCCTGCGAAGAACTGAAAAATGTAACGATTATGGTTGGCGTTACTGAGATTGGCGTGAGTGCGTTTGAGGACTGCAGCAGCCTGACAGACATTTACTATACGGGAACAGAGTCTCAGTGGGAGGAAATCAACAAAGAGGGCAACGATTTTACGGAGATATCCATTCGTTTTGAACCGTGCAGACGCTTTTCTGATATGCCCCATGATTCCAATTGGGCCTATGATGGTATTGCATACTGCGTTAAGAATGAGTTGATGAATGGCACAAGCACCACAACATTCAGCCCCAACGGCACCGTATCGAGAGCGCAGCTTGTGACGATCCTGTATCGTGTGGCAGGCAGTCCCGAAACGGAATTCAAGGGCACCTTTACCGATGTTCCCAGCGGTCAGTGGTACTCCAATGCCATCGAGTGGGCAGCAGCCAACGGCGTGGTCAACGGCATTGGCGATGGCAAGTTCGGCCCCGATCTGAGCATTACAAGAGAACAGATCGCCACCATTCTCTATCGATACGAAAAAGAACCCGCCGTATCCGGCAATCTCAATAGCTTCCCGGATCATGGCAAGGTCAACAATTTTGCGGCAAACGGCCTCATCTGGGCAACCCAGGAAGGACTTATCAACGGCATTTCCTCCGATGGCATTACCACCCTCGCACCCCAGAACAACGCCACCCGTGCCCAGATTGCGTCTATTATCATGCGCTATCTGGAAGCGGATTGAGCAAAGGGTCGATATACAGGGAAATTCTGAAATAATTTTATCATCCATACAACATTTTGACCTTCTGAATCGTTCTATATATAAGAACACTTTTGAGGGAGGTAATGACAATGATGAAAAAGAAAACGTTGATCATTCTGTGTGTTTCATTGGCGCTCGTTCTGGCTGCTTTGGCGGCTGCATGGGTGATGCTGTGGGGGAATATCGGAGCAACATGCGAGGATGAAGCCGAGGCATTTGTCTTTGAAGAGGATTATGCCGGAGAGCATATGGTGGCCTATACAGATCTGTGGTTTAAATCGGTAGAGGACAGAGATAGCTTTACAATATGTGATGTGCTGTCCTTTTCAGAGTACGCAAGCTTCTGTGAAAAATTTGATCTTGAGCAAAGATATACGGATGAAAGTAAAAAATACATTGTATTTTCTGATTATTTTGATTCTACATCGCGTGTGGAGGCAAGAGTTGCGGATGTGGTTTATAATGGCTCAAAAGTGATCCTCTATGTGAGGGCAGAGGCAGACGGATATACAGCGACTTGCCCTGCCTACTGTGTGATCGTTCCCACCGATCGGAATGTGAAAAGGGTTCAAAGGGAGCAGGCATATCTGCCGGAGGATCTGGAACCGGAGGAAGTAGATTACGAGTATATTGTGGAGGAGAAGCCCATCCTTTACCTATACCCGACAGAAGAAACGGAAATATCCGTAAAGCTGGGTTATGAGGATCTGATCACAGTTTCTTATCCCAAGTATGAAGGGGAGTGGAAGGTCCTGGCCCGGCCGGACGGCAGCCTGACCGACCTGCGTACCGGAAGAGACCTCTATGCCCTCTACTATGAATCCGAGAGTCCCATTGATTATCAAATTGAGAAAGATGGCTTTGTGGTCAGGGGAGAGGACAGCATCGAATTTTTGGAGGAAAAGCTCGCCATTCTCGGCCTGACGGATCGGGAAGCGGAGGAGTTCATTGTGTACTGGCTTCCGAAGCTGGAGGCAAATCCCTATAATTATATCCGCTTTGCAACGGCGGAGGAGATCGAAAGCACCATGCCCTTGGATATCCAGCCTGCACCCGACAATACGATTCGCATTCTGATGGGCTATCAGGGTCTGGAGCAGCCTATCACGGTGGAGGAGCAGAAGCTGGAAACCCCGGAAAGAGAAGGCTTCACCGCAGTGGAATGGGGCGGATTTGAGATACCGTAACATGTTATGGTAAATAAATGACTTGCGCCGCGGCTTTGATCCGAGGAAGGACAAAACCGCGGCGCAGATTTTATTTTGGAAAATGCCAATATCATGAAAAATGACTTGACAATGAGCCAATGATATGTTAAGATTCTATAGCTGAAAGGCGAAAATACTTGCGGGTGTAGTATAACGGCTAGTACAACAGCCTTCCAAGCTGTGGGCGTGGGTTCGATTCCCATCACCCGCTCCATGAAAACGATAGACGGTGCGTTTTGCGTTTTCTGCTGCATGCGCCAGTAGCTCAGTTGGATAGAGCAACTGCCTTCTAAGCAGTAGGTCGGGGGTTCGAATCCCTCCTGGCGTACCAAATCCCTTCGGGGCGTTGGACCGGACGAATGCGGTCGTGGGAAATTGTGATATGGTGGGTGTGGCGCAGTTGGTTAGCGCGTCAGATTGTGGCTCTGAAGGTCGAGGGTTCGAATCCCTTCACCCACCCCATTCCAATTTCTTTTTTTTCGGGATTTTGGCTGCGCACATTACTAAATGGGGATGTCGCCAAGCGGTAAGGCACAGGACTTTGACTCCTGTATGCGTAGGTTCGAATCCTGCCATCCCTGCCATATGACCTGCTAGCTCAGTCGGTAGAGCAACTGCCTTTTAAGCAGTGGGTCTGGAGTTCGAATCTCCAGCGGGTCACCAGAAAAAGAGAGATACCATTCGGTATCTCTCTTTTTCTGTTTCCCGCGGAGATTCGAAAAATTAAATGCAAGGCTCCGGGGGGGC
>JAZRCV010000112.1:0-6773 GCA_045659925.1 Faecousia sp. | reverse complement strand
TCTTCCTAAGACCGCTTGGCCTCCGACTTTTTCTCCTATTATGGGTGCTCATCATCCGCTCTATCATCTTTTTCCCAATCTTGAAAGCATCAGGTTGATCTTCGGATTGATCTAAAAATTTCTGCGCCCTTTGTTTTGCCGTTTCCTCATCTGCAAATAATTCGCACATGAGTGCATACGCGTGATCCTCTTTTGCATCTGTAATCAGTCGCACTTTTTGGCTGTACGCAATAGCTTTCTCACCATCTCCAAGCGCAAGATATATTGCTGAAAAGCTGCGGTAGGTATCAGCAGTATCAGGGTGATCTTTTCCCATCCTATCCTCGCGGATATCTTTAGCTTTTTCATGGAATTCCAACGCCTTATCGAGGTTACCCATAGCTTGATAGTCACCTGCGATATTGTTGTAGGCGGTAGCGGTCTCTGGGTGATCTTTCCCTAGCTTGTTCTCGTAGATTGCCAAGGCTTTTTCATGGAGTTCTAACGCCTTGTCGAGATTACCCATAGCGTGGTAGACATCCGCGATATTGTTGTAAGTGGTAGCAGTATGCGGGTGGTCTTCTCCCAGCTTGGCCTCGCGGATATCCTTGGCTTTTTCGTAGAATTCCAGCGCCTTGTCGAGGTTTCTCTTGGCTTGATAGACAGCCGCGATATTGTTGTAGGTGGTGGCGGTATCCGGGTGGTCTTCTCCCAGCTTAGCCTTATCGATTGGCAAGGCTTTTTCAAATAATTCAAGCGCCTTGTCGAGGTTTCCTATGTCTTGATAGACAAAGGCGATATTGTTATAGGTGACGGCGGTATCCGGGTGGTCTTCTCCCAGCTTGGCCTCGTAGATTGCCAAGGCTTTTTTATAGAATTCCAGCGCCTTGTCGAGGTTGCCCTTGGCGTAATAGACACCGGCGATATTGTGGTAGGTGGTGGCGGTAGAGGGGTAGTCTTTTCCCAACTTGGCCTCGCTGATCGCTAAGTCTTTTTCAAAGAATTCCAGCGCCTTGTCCAGGTCGCCCATGTCTTGATAGACACTCGCGATATTGTTGTAGGTGGTGGCGGTATCTGGGTGGTCTTCTCCCAGTTTGGCCTCAAAGATATGCAAGGCTTTTTCGTAGAATTCCAGCGCCTTGTCGAGTTTTCCCATGTCTTGATAGACACTCGCGATATTGTTGTAGGTGGTGGCGGTATCTGGGTGGTCTTTCTCCAGCTTGGCCTCTTTGATTGCAACGGCTCGAAGGTAATGCGCTTCTGCCTGAGGGTACTGCCCAGCTTGCCGGTAAGCATATCCCATATTATGGCGAATATGGGCAAGCTGTAGGGTATCTTCGTGGCAGACGGCATCCACCACGGATTCTGCCAGGGCCAATTTCCGATCCCGCTCGGTATGTACATCGTTATCTGAGAAATACCCATTATGCCAATCCTCAACAAAGGCAAGGAACTTCTCTGCAGTATTCGCCGGGATGGGATCAATATGCAGAATCTTTTTCACTAGTGGGTGCATAACATAGCAACCATCGCCCCGCATCATCCAGCCATCATTCTGAAGCCGATCCAGAACAATGGGATCGTGTTGGAACCAGAGTTCGGTTTCCTTCGAGGTCAGGGCCGCACCGTCGGGCAGGACGGCGAAGTCCCACAGTATGGCGGTTTCTTTCTCCGTCTTGCCGGAGATATCGAAAAGGACTTTCAGGTGTGCCTCAATGGTGGCGTACTTATCATTATGCCCCGTCCGCACCTTGAGCTTTGCATTGGCAAGGCTCTTTTTGAGCTTGTCATAGTATGCCCGCAGATTTGTTTCCCGACTTGCGCCCTTTGCAATCAGTTCAACGGTCAGGGTGTTGTAGTTTGCAAGCTTTGCTAAATCCTTGACCACATTCTGCTGTGCCCTATACGGGTCATTCGTGTAATATTTATAGAACAGCTCTATGCAGTGCGTGATAGATAAGAAACCAACTTCGTAATAAGGATAATCATAAATCTCTTCCAAGCGAGAAGTGAGAATCACCGTGACATTTCTGCAGCCGGTAATATCCCGCAAAAGGGTATCGTCTTGGGGGGATTGTTCGGCCTTTTCATCCCGGTCGGCATTATCGATGACAATCAGCATGGATAGGCCGTTGTTCAGGATTTTTTGAATCTCATACCAGCGGACATCCATATCCCGGATATCCTCTTCGAGTTGGATATGGGAAAGCAGACTGTCCTTCAGACAGCGGCGATATGGAATCCTCGCCACCTGATCGTAATTCTCCCGCACGGTATGGAACACCAAACGAGCCAGCGCCGTCTTGCCGGCGCCGCCAAAGCCGCACATTAGGAGGCTACTATTCTCCTTCAGCATTCTCATAATCTCCTGAAGTTCCATTTCTCGACCAACAACATTGTTAATATCTGCATAGGCAGGCAGTTCTGTGATGCAATTTTCCTTGGGCACTATCGTGTCAACAACAAAATATATGTCCATCAATTTGGACAACGCCTTTTGCTTATCAATCCCAACATGCCGAACATATCGAAGTAGCGCAGATAGGTCCAATATATCGTTCTCTCTATCAAAGATCAGCCCTTTAGAAACAACGAAAGGTCGATAACGTTTTGTTTTTTCTGTGATTGCTACGAAATAAAAATGATACCCCTTGTATTCCCATCTATCACATAAATCCAGACATCTTTGAATTTTGGAATAACTGTTAGAAATAGAAACCTGCACGATGATTTTATTCTCTTCGTCAATCAAGTCAACACTCAGGATATTCTGATATTCCACATTAGCATTCTTCAGCTTCCAATCAAACAGGCAATTCAGAAACTCTGCATAGAAATCTTCTGCAAGAAGGTTGAGTGATTGGAGGTTCCCAAGATTATCTCCATTGACAAGGGTGATAAAATAATGAAGCTTGTTGCGAATATTGTCATAGTAGAATGCATTATTGACGGTAAGGCTCAAATTGCACCATCCTCTCTCATCTCTCGGGTGGTTTCTTCTTATTCTCATTTTAGCATAGCTCCAAAAAATGTCAACCTTCGCCGCTTTCTACAAAAACAGCCCTCCCGGGGTGGGAGGGCGGTAATATACTTTCATCTGGGTTATGCTTCCATGAAGAACATGCGAAAGGCGGTTGGCAGGGCGATGTCGTTTTTCAGCTTCTCTGCGGTTGCCCAGGTGAATTCCGGGGGCATTTTTCTGCATTCGACATAATAGCAGCGCAGATTCCACTGCACATGGGTGAAGATATGCACCCGGTCGAGCTGCATGGTGAGGCTTATGGGTTCGCAGCCCCACTGCTCTGCCAGAGTGAGTGCTTCGGCGGCGTTTAAAGTGCCGTCCACATTGGGATACTCCCAGAGGTCTGCAAGAAGTCCCTTTTTAGGGCGCTTCCGCACTGCCTGATGGCCGTCACAGCGAAGCACCAGTACGGTGTGATCCTCCACCCTTCTTGGCTTCTTGCGCTCCTTTACGGGATAACACTGCCATGTGCCAGAGCGTCCTGCCCGGCACAGCCCTTTGATGGGGCATTCGCTGCACTTTGGTTCTCCGTTGGGCAGGCAAACCATGGCGCCCAACTCCATAAGGCTCTGGGTAAACATCCCTGCCTCGGCAGGGTAAACCTGCGCCAATGCCGCCTCAGCCAGCCGTTTGGTCTTCTCCTGGGTGATGGGGGCGTCCCATGCCAAGAGGCGGGTCAGCACCCGCAGCACATTGCCATCCACTGCCGGGGTGGGCTGATCGTAGGCGATGCTCATGATGGCCCCTGCGGTATAGGGTCCGACACCCGGCAGGGCACGCACTTCGTCATACTCCCTTGGGAATTGTCCGTTGTACTCCGCCATGATTTTCTGGGCGGCGGCCTGCAAATTCCGCACTCTGGAATAATAGCCAAGACCCTCCCAGAGCTTGTGCACAAGCTCCGGTGACGCCTGGGCCAATGCCGCTACCGTGGGGCAGCTTTCTAAAAAGCGGGCGTAATAGCCCTTCACCGCCTCCACCCGGGTCTGCTGCAGCATGATCTCGGATAGCCAGATGTGGTAAGGCTCCCGGTCATGCCGCCATGGCAGATCTCTGGCATTGGCCTGATACCATTCCATCAAAAGCCGGGGCAGCGCCTCCGGCAAAGAGGGAATATTCTCCATTGCGCTCCCCTCCTTTCTTTGCTCCTATTTTACGGGAAGGGAGAAAAAAAGTCAAATCCGTCTGCCTGCGAAAAAAATGTCAGATTTTTGCGGTTCTGCTTGAAAACCCCAGCCCGAAGGCTGTATACTATCAGAAAGAGGAGAAAGAGAGGAACCGCTATGAAACTCAACAACAAGCGCACCGTTCTCATCGGTCTGGCCTTTATGTCGATCCTTGCCTTCTGGCAGTTCTACGATCAGGTCATTCCCTACATCCTGGAAAATGTCTTCCATCTCAGCACCCTGACCGCCAACAGCGTCATGGCCATTGACAATGTGCTGGCGGTATTCCTGCTGCCCCTGTTCGGTGCCCTGTCTGACCGCACCCATTCCCGCCTTGGCAAGCGCACCCCCTTCATCCTCTACGGCACCATTGCCGCTGTGATCCTGATGGGTTTCCTTGCTTTCTTTGAAAACAGCGTCAATTTCCCCGGCTTCTTTATCTGCCTGATGCTGCTGCTGATCGCCATGAGCGTCTACCGCTCTCCGGCAGTTGCCTATATGCCGGATGTGACCCCGAAGCCCCTGCGCTCCAAGGCCAATGCCATCATCAATCTGGTGGGCTATCTGGGCGGCATTTTTACCACGGTCATGATGATGATCCTGCTGCGCAGCGAAAAAGCCACAGACGGCACCAAGGTCTATGCCCAAGATCAGAGCTTTGTGCCCATTTTCCTCGTAATCGCCGGATTTATGCTGGTGACGGTGCTGATCATGGTATTTGCCGTGAAGGAGAATAAGCTCCTTGAGACGGTGAAGGACGAAATGGGCGAAGAGGAAGAGGAAGAAATCCAGTCCTCCGGCGGGAAGCTGCCCCGGGATGTGCGCCGCAGTCTGATTCTGATTCTGCTGTCTGTGTTCCTCTGGTATACCGCCTATAATGCCGTCACCACCGCCTTCTCCCGCTACTGCGCCGCCATCTGGAATGTGGATCTTGGTGCATCCTCCGGGTATCTGCTGGTGGCGACCGTAGCTGCCATTGCCGCCTTTGTGCCCCTTGGCATCCTCTCCGGCAGACTCGGCCGCAAAAAGGCCGTCCTGTTTGGCATCCTTCTCATGGCAGTCTGCTATGCCGCTGCCATCGCCATCCGCAAGCCCTCTGTTGTGATGTATGTGCTGTTTGCCCTTGTGGGCATCGGCTGGGCCTCCATCAATGTCAACTCCTTCCCCATGGTGGTGGAAATGAGCAAATCGGGAGATGTGGGCAAATACACCGGCTATTACTATACTTTCTCCATGGCAGCCCAGATCGCCACCCCGGTGCTCTCCGGTTGGTTCATCACCAATATGGGCTATAATGTTCTGTTCCCCTATGCGGTGATCTTCTCTCTGGCCTCCTTTGTCACCATGTCCTTTGTCCGCCACGGTGACAACCGCCCGGAAGTGAAAAAGGGTCTGGAATCCTTTGAAGCCATGGATGTTTGATAAAAGGAAACGATTCATATGCAATATTATTTCGCGCCCATGGAGGGCGTCACAGGCTCTATCTACCGCAGCACCTTTCACCGCTGCTTTACCCCCCTTGATCGCTATTATACCCCCTTCCTCTCCCCCACCCAGGATCGCCGCCTGACGGCCCGGCAGTGGAGCGAAATTGATCCGGAGCGCAATGCAGGGCTCGACCTTGTCCCCCAGCTTCTGACCAATAACGCAGAATTATTCGTCTGGGCAGCAAAGGAATTGGCTGCCATTGGCTACCGAGAAGTGAATCTGAACCTGGGCTGTCCTTCCGGCACCGTGGTGAAAAAGAAAAAGGGCAGCGGCCTTTTGGGCCAGCGGGAGATTTTGGAAACCATGCTGGATGAGATCTTCTCCCACAGCCCCATCGCCGTGTCCATCAAGACCCGCATCGGCCTGCATGAGGAGGATGAGTTTGACGCTCTGCTGGAGCTGTATAATCGCTACCCCATCTGCGAGCTGATCGTACACCCGCGGATCCAGAAGGATATGTACCGTGGGGATGTTCGTATGTCCGCCTTCCAGAAGGCAGCAGCAGAGGCGAAAATGCCCCTGTGTTACAATGGCGATATCTTCACCCCGGAAGATGCCGTAAAGATTGGGCAGGACTTTCCCGGCGTGAAGTCCATGATGCTGGGCCGCGGGATCGTGGCAAACCCCGGCCTTGTGGGCTACCTCAAAACCGGGCAGTGGGCCACCCTTTCCCAGGTGCAGGCATTCCACGACAGTCTCTACGCCCAGTACCGGGAGGAAATGCCCGGGCTGAAGCCCACCCTCTTCAAAATGCGGGAGGTTTGGTGCTACCTCGCGTGTATGTTCGACCACCCGGAAAAGGCCCTCAAGGGCATCCGGAAGGCTGGCAGCTTCGCAGAATATGAGGGGGCAGCAAAGGCCCTGTTTGCAAGCTGTCCCTTTGTCCCCGATGGCATCTATCAATGGTGAAATGAGAAAAATGTAAAAAACGAAAAAAAGTGTTGACAATTCCGTTCTCTTGTGGTATCATATCTTCGCGGTCGAGAGACGCAAAGCTGCGCGAGTGGTGGAATTGGTAGACTCGCTAGATTCAGGTTCTAGTGTCCACTCCGGACGTGCGGGTTCAAGTCCCGCCTCGCGCACCAAAACAAAAAAGACAATTTCCAAAAGGAAATTGT
>JAZRCV010000111.1:0-4974 GCA_045659925.1 Faecousia sp. | reverse complement strand
ACAGCCGGTGACATTATAGTGCCACAGGGGGTTGCCCATTTCAGCAAACTGATTGAAGATCATCATAGAGGGATCTGCCTTCAGTTCCCTGGTCTTGTCAAAAATTTCCTTGACATTGGATTCACAGCCGGGGGTGGCAATGATTTGACCGGCGACGGTCTTGAGCCAGTCAAAGCGCTCCTTGGACATATCCTCGGGAAGGATTGCCACGCTGTCGCAGGCCAGAAGCTTGGAGTTGAAAGCGCCGCCGCGGCAGTAGTTGCCGGTGGAGGGCCAGACTGCATGATGATAGGTGGCATCGAACTGACCGGTCACCAGACGGGGGGCAAGGCATCCGAAGGAAGCGCCTACCTTATGGCAGCCGGTGGGGAACCACTTGCCAGCCATGGCAAGAATGCGGCAGGGCACGCCGGAAAGGGAGGAGGGGATCTCCACATAGTTGGGGGTCTGCTGATAAAGACCGCCGGATTCCTTTGCTTCGTTCTTCCAGGAGATGCGGAACAGGTTGATCGGGTCGAAGTCCCACAGGCCGGTGTTCTTCAGACGATCCTTGATCTTTTCGGGGATCAGATCGGGATTCTGCATCTGGGCGATGGTGGGGATGATGATATTGTTTTCTTTGGCCTTTTGAATGTTATGGGCAAGGCCTTCTTTGCTGATGGTAAAATCAATCATTTTTTCTTCCTCCTGTTTCATGTCCAAATATGAATATAGGGTATATTTTGAAATGCCAAAGTATTTTGAGATTTTTGCCAGATTTTCTGACGGCATTGCACCGCTGCGGAGCAGAAAGGCGATTGCTGCAGTAGTTCTTTTCATGGATTGTTGGTATTGAGGGGTAGGAGACGGATATCTGTGTGAGGGCGGATACATTGAGATTGATGCGAAAAAGGCGAGTCAACCCTTTGTAATCTGACCCAGCGTCCTCGGTCCTGATCCGAACAATGTCTCCCGGTTATCCCCAGACTGCCTTATTACATCATAACATATTCCCAAAAGAAATCAATACAAAAACCGGGAAATTATTTAGGCAGTGGGGCGAAAAAGTCTTTTCGCCCCACTGTGCGGTTTTCAGAACTTTTGAGAAAGTTCTGAAAACCTGTTTAATTGAACGCGAGGGGAGCTTTTTGCCCCTTCACGCTTCCCCCGCTACGCACTTGCGGTAGCTGTAATCATCTTTTTTGATAACCTCATCATTTAGGGGCTATCAAACCGGCAACAAACCCAAACAGCGGGTCTTTTCCCATTGTGCTGCTTCGGTTTTTCTTGAAATGCAGCAAGTATTCCTGGGAAAAATGCATTGTCTAATAGAAAAATCCCACGTCGTTGTTTATATTTCCGGTTTTCAGATAGGCCCTGGTTTAACAAAAAAATAGTTTGACATATGCGTGGGTTGTGCTAAAATATAGCTGATAGAGACTATGAATTTTGCATTCCTTTTGTGGAAAACAGACGATTATTTGGAGGTATCTGATATGAGCTTAAATTTTGAGGCCATTCGGGCGGCAGCAGAGGGCTACCGTGGAGACATGAGCCGTTTCCTGCGCGCCATGATCGCCATTCCCAGCGAGAGCTGTCAGGAAGAGGGCGTTGTCATGTGCATCAAAGCAGAGATGGAAAAGCTTGGCTATGATAAGGTAGAGATTGACGGCCTTGGCAATATCATCGGCTGGATGGGCGATGGAGAGAAGATCATTGCCATCGATTCCCATATTGACACAGTGGGTATTGGCAACATCGCCAACTGGGAAGAAGACCCCTATCAGGGCTATGAGACGGATTCCATCATCTATGGCCGTGGCGGCTCCGATCAGGAGGGCGGTATGGCTTCCGCCGTTTACGGTGCAAAGATCATGAAGGATCTGAACCTGATTCCCGAAGGCTATAAGATCATGGTGGTCGGCTCCGTGCAGGAAGAAGACTGCGACGGTATGTGCTGGCAGTACATCTATAATGTAGATAAGATTGTTCCTGAGTTCGTGATTTCCACCGAACCCACCGACGGCGGTATCTATCGTGGTCACCGTGGCCGCATGGAGATCCGTGTGGATGTGAAGGGCGTATCCTGCCATGGCTCCGCACCGGAGCGTGGCGACAATGCCATCTATAAGATGGCGGATATCCTGCAGGATGTCCGTGCCCTCAATGAAAATGATGCCGAAGAATCTACCCCCATCAAGGGCCTTGTGAAGATGCTGGATCCCAAGTACAATCCCGAGCATTGGGAGGATGCCCGCTTCCTTGGCAGAGGCACCTGCACCACTTCTGAGATTTTCTTCACTTCTCCTTCCCGCTGTGCCGTGGCGGATTCCTGCTCCATTTCCATTGACCGCCGCATGACCGCCGGTGAGACTTACCTCTCCTGCCTGAAGGAAATCGAGGATCTGCCCGCAGTAAAGAAATACGGCGAGGATGTGAAGGTTTCCATGTACTGGTATGACCGCCCCGCATGGACCGGTGAAGTCTACCGTACGGAATGCTTCTTCCCCACCTGGATCAACCGGGAAAGTGCAGCCCATGTGCAGGCCCTGATCGAAGCTCATAAGGGCCTTTGGGGCGACAAGCGCCTGTATGCGGATGATGCAGCCAAGGCTGCCCGCGAAGGCCGTCCCCTCACCGATAAGTGGACCTTCTCCACCAACGGCGTTGCCATTCAGGGCCGCTACGGAATCCCCTGCGTCGGCTTCGGCCCCGGTGCAGAGGCACAGGCCCATGCCCCCAACGAAATTACCTGGAAGCAGGATCTGGTGGTCTGCGCAGCTCTGTATGCCGCAGTGCCCAGCCTGTACCGTCCCGACAATGAAACAGCTACGGTGTTCCGTCAGGAGCTTACCGGCAATGATATCCGCTGATCAAGGAGGAATACATCATGAGTAAAACTGCTGAACTTGCAAAGCATCTGCAAAGCCTGAACATTGAAAAAATGTATGGCTCCGATTTCTACTGGACCTGGGATAAGACCGACGAAGAGCTGGAAGCGGTATTTACCGTAGCCGACGCCCTGCGGGATCTGCGTGAGCGCAATAAGTCTGCAAAGATTTTCGATTCCGGCCTTGGCATTTCCATCTTCCGGGATAACTCTACCCGTACCCGCTTCTCCTTTGCCTCTGCCTGCAACCTGCTGGGTCTGGAGGAACAGGTGCTGGACGAAAAGAATTCCCAGATCGCCCACGGCGAGACTGTCCGCGAAACCGCCAACATGGTGTCCTTTATGGCAGATGTCATCGGTATTCGTGACGATATGTATATCCATCAGGGCCATGAGTACATGAAGACCTTCATGGATGCTCTGGACGAAGGCCACAAGAAGGGCATTCTGGAGCAGCGTCCCACCCTCGTCAATCTGCAGTGCGATGTGGATCATCCCACCCAGTGCATGGCAGATATGCTCCATATCATCCATCAGTTTGGCGGCGTGGAAAACCTCAAGGGCAAGAAGGTTGCCATGACCTGGGCTTATTCCCCCTCTTACGGCAAGCCTCTGAGCGTGCCCCAGGGTGTCATTGGCCTGTTCACCCGTTTCGGCATGGATGTGGTGCTGGCCCATCCCGAGGGATATGAAGTATTCCCCGAAGTCGAAGAGATTGCCCGCAAGAATGCAGAGGCCTCCGGCGGCTCTTTTGCCAAGGTTGATTCCATGGAAGAGGCTTTCAAGGATGCGGACATCGTCTATCCCAAGTCCTGGGCTCCCTTCAGCGCCATGGAAGAGCGCACTGCTCTTTACAGCAAGGGCGATCAGGCTGGCATTAAGGAGCTGGAAAAGCGCCTTCTGCAGCAGAACGCCGAGCATAAGGACTGGACCTGCACGGAAGAGCTGATGAAGCAGACGAAGAACGGCGAAGCCCTGTATCTCCACTGCCTGCCCGCCGACATCACCGGCCTGAGCTGCCCCGAGGGCGAAGTAGAAAACTCCGTCTTCGAGCGCTATCTGGTTCCCCTTTATAAGGAAGCTTCCTATAAGCCCTATATCATCGCAGCCATGATCTTCCTTGCACAGGTGAAGGATCCCGCAGCAGCGCTGCTGGCACTGGATGAAGCCGACAGCGAGCGGAAGAAGTTTTAATTTTAGCCATGGGAAAGCGTATCGTCATCGCCCTGGGAGGCAATGCCCTGGGTAAAAATCTGAAAGAACAGATGCAGGCGGTACAGACTACGGCAGTTGCCATAGCAGATCTGATCGCCGACGGACATGAGGTGATCGTCAGCCACGGTAACGGCCCCCAGGTGGGCACCATTGAGCGGGCCTTTGCGGCATTGCGCCGGGAAGAACCGACTATGGATATCATGCCCCTTTCCATGTGCGTTGCCATGAGTCAGGGTTATATCGGCTACGATCTGCAAAATCAGCTGGGGGAAGAACTGGATCGCCGCGGGGTGGATGTCCACACCGCCACAGTGCTGACCCAGGTGAGTGTGGATCCGAAGGATCCTGCTTTCCAGCACCCCTCCAAGCCCATCGGCCCCTTTATGGCCGAGGAGGAAGCAAAGGAGCTGTCCCGCAAACATGGCATTCATGTCATGGAGGATGCGGGCAGAGGCTGGCGTCAGGTGGTGGCATCTCCCAAAACTTTGGAGATCATCGAGATCGACACCATTCAGGCTTTGCTTGACGGTCGCCATGCAGTCATTGCAGCAGGCGGCGGCGGGATTCCCGTGATTTGGGAAGACAAATACCACCTCAAAGGCGTCAGCGCTGTTATCGACAAGGACTTTGCCTCTGAGCGCATGGCAGAGCAGTTGGACGCGGATATGCTCATCATCCTCACCGCAGTGGAAAAGGTGTGCATCAACTTCGGAAAGCCGGATCAGCAGGCCCTTTCCCGCATTACCCCGGATGAGGCGCGGGAATATATCACACAGGGGCAGTTTGCCCCCGGCTCCATGCTGCCGAAGGTGGAGGCCGCCATCGCCTTCGCCGAATCCAAACCCGGCCGCAGCGAAGTCGGAGGCCAAGCGGGCTTAGGAAGACAATCC
>JAZRCV010000110.1:0-1779 GCA_045659925.1 Faecousia sp. | reverse complement strand
TGAACTCCTTGCCCCGGCGGGAGATATGGAACGCCTGCGCATGGCAGTGCTTTATGGCGCGGATGCGGTATATCTTGCCGGTACCAGCTTCGGCATGCGTTCCTTTGCCGGAAACTTTTCCCCGGAAGAACTGCCGGAAGCAGTGCGTTTTGCCCATGCGCATGGTGTGCGTACCCATGTCACCGTGAATACCATGGCAAGAAATAACGAAATTGTAAATCTTCCTGCCCATTTGGAGCTTTTAAATGATGTGGGCGTGGATGCATTGATCGTGGCGGATTTAGGCGCATTCCGTCTGGCTGAGCGCTATGCCCCCAATTGTGAGCGCCATATGTCCACCCAGGTATCCATTGCGAACTTTGAGAGTGCAAAGGCCTGGTATGAGATGGGCGCAAAGCGGGTGGTACTGGCACGGGAACTCTGCCTGGATGAAATCCGCGAGATTCGCGAAAAAGCGCCCAAGGAATTAGAGCTTGAGGTGTTTGCCCACGGCGCTATGTGCGTCTCTTACTCCGGGCGCTGCCTGCTGTCTAACTATATGACGGGCCGCGATTCCAATCGCGGTGCCTGCGCCCAGCCCTGCCGCTATCAGTATGCCTTAGTGGAAGAAAAGCGCCCCGGTGAATACTTCCCTGTCTATGAAGACGAAAAAGGTACCTACATCATGAACAGCCGGGATATGTGTATGATCGACCATCTGGACGATCTGATGGATGTGGGAGTGGACTGTCTGAAAATTGAAGGCAGAGCAAAATCTGCCTATTACGCCGCCATTGTTACCGGTGCTTATCGCCATGTGCTGGACGATGTTGCCGCAGGACGGCCCATTGACCCTGTCTGGCGCAACGAAGTGGACAAGATCTCCCACCGGCACTATGCTACAGGCTTCTTCTACGGTGAGCCGGGACAGTATTATGAGAATTCCCGCTATCTTCGGGAATGTCAGGTGTGCGCCATTGTGACGGACTGCTCCCCCACCGGACTTGCCACCATGAGCCTGCGAAACAAGTTCGCTGCCGGGGATACACTGGAACTGGTAGGCCCTGATCTCAAGCCCTTTGAACTGATTGCCCCGGAAATGCAGCTGCCGGACGGTACCCCCCTGATGGAACCCAAAACACCCCAGATGGTGTTTACCATGCAGCTTCCCCAGCCGGTTCCTCCCTATTCCATTCTCAGACGCACGGTGGATCTTTCCGCCAAAGATTGATACGAAAACCCCTGCCAGAAGCCTGACAGGGGTTCATTTATGCTTTATCAGGGGTTATAATTCCAACCGTGGTCGCCATGATAAATCATGAGCCGGGTCTGTCCGCCGTCAATGCAGACATTCTCTCCGGTGATAAATCCGGCCTTCTCAGAGCAGAGGAACAGGGCCATATTTGCAATATCCATCGGATTACCAACTCTTCCGGCAGGCTGCTGGACGGCACCCGGGCCTTCATAAACGGTGTAAGCTGTATCGATCCAGCCGGGAGAAATGGAGTTTACCCGGACTTTGCCGGACAAGCTCACCGCCAGAGCATGGGTCAGGGCAGCGATGCCGCCCTTTGCGGCAGTATAGCTCTCGGTAAAGGGCTGGCTCATGCGGTCACGGCTGGAGGAAATATTGATGATGGCAGCACCCGGGGCAAAATGGGGCGCAAAGAGCTTCGTCAGATAGAAGGGTGCGGAAACACCCACCCGAAGGGCATAGTTAAACTCTTCCCAGCTGCATTCATGCAGACCATGCATGGGAGGCAGGGCATTATTGATCAGATAATCTACATGGCCGTAGTC
>JAZRCV010000109.1:0-9835 GCA_045659925.1 Faecousia sp. | reverse complement strand
AACAGCACCTGAGCCAGGAACCGCAGGAAGTACACCAGAGAGGTCAGCACTGCGGCCAGATAGGTCATGGCTGCTGCGCTCAGCACCTTCTTTGCACCGGGCAGCTCTTCCTGGGTCAGAATGCCGGTGTCCAGCAGCATGCGGCTTGCCCGGCGGCTGGCATCCAGTTCCACAGGCAGTGTCACCAGAGCAAACAGCAGCGATCCGCCGTACAGCACCACACCCAGCATGGCGACATAGAAGCCGGTGTCGGAGGAAACGGTTCTGGAGAAGCCATCCAGCAGCAAGCCCACCAGCACCAGGGGCATGGCAAGGCGGGTACCGATGTTTACCACCGGCACCAGAGCGGTGCGGAAGCGGTAAAACAGATGACCCTGCTGCTTCTGCATTACATGGCCGATTTCATGGGCGGCCACTGCCACTGCAGCTACAGAGGAACTGGAACTGGTGGCTTGGGAGAGATTGACCACCGCTTTGGCGGGGTGGTAATGGTCGGTCAGTTCCCCGGGGACTGTGCCCAGGGAAATGCCCTGTACGCCGTTTGCCTGCATCAGCCGGGCTGCCGCCATATGCCCTGTCAGGCCGGAGCGGGTTCTGACTTGGTTGTATTTTGCATAGGTGGAGCGCACCTTGCCGCTTGCCGCCATGGCAAACAGGGAGCAAAGAAGAATCGGCACTAAAAACCAAAAATAAGAGGAATAAAACATAGGCAGAACGCCCCTTTCTAAGCACTATTATACGCGGTTTGTACCCAGGGTATCCGCGGGTGGGACGTTACTTCAGGTGATAGTATTCCCACCAATCCAACTTCTGCAGGATGTC
Organism: Faecousia sp.; assembly: GCA_045659925.1. GTDB lineage: Bacteria > Bacillota > Clostridia > Oscillospirales > Oscillospiraceae > SVMC01. Next base: position 9,013 of record JAZRCV010000109.1, on the reverse strand, counting down.
CTTCAGGTCAGGGTCAGTGAGTTCTTCAGTGAAGCTGCCATCAGGAAGCTGATAGATTTCCTCGTCCGGACGGAATACTGGCAGCTGCCGCCGCGCCTGATTCAGGAAGTTGAAATATGACTCCTGCCCGGAGAAGCCGGCAGTTTCCAGTACCATCGCGCCAAAATATACGGCGCTGATGGTGTTGTTTTCCGGCAGTTCAATGCGCTGCCTTATCGCATCTATGTCGGTGCCTTCGCAGTATGCCCGGTTGGCGTAGATCAGGAAGGGTGTTTTATAGGAATCAAGGGTATGCTGGGGGGTATCTTTCTGTCCGATGGGCAGCCCCAGTTCCCGATAAGCCTGGAAATTTTGCCCCAGATTCGGCAGATGGTCCCCGAAGAACACCAGCAGCGTAGGCGTTTCCTGCTGATCCAAATAATCTGCCAGCTCGCTCAGCATTGCTGCAGTATCCTTCACGCCCCGCAGGTACACTGCCAGATTTTCCGTGGCTTCCGGGGAAAGGGTGGCTGCTGTTGGGGCAGCCGGGGAGAGATCGGGGTACTTTTCGTAGATATAGGTTTGATGGTTCTGAATGGTTACGCCAAAAAGGAATTGAGGTGTTGTGTTTTCTTCCATAAGCTGCCGGAGTTTCCGGCCAAAGGCGTCGTCCATGACGCGCCCATAATAGGTATCTTTCTCCATATCGAAGGCATCCTTGTAGACCTGCTGCTCCATGCCGAAGAGGCGATAGACATTGCTCCGATTATAGAACCAGGAATCACCCGGATGCATAAAGCCGGTGTGATAGCCTTCGTCCCGCAGGATGGATGCAACCGTGGGGACGCTTTGATATACCGTGCGGAAGGATGAGGTGGTTTTCTCTCCAATCATGTTGGTGCACATGCCGGTGATCACATCGAACTCCGTGTTTGCCGTACCGGCAGAGATGTTCGGCACAATGATATGGCCGGAGATGGCCTGATCGCTTTGTGTCAGACGGTTATAAAGGAAGGCAGGGTTATCCTCTTCCTGTGTCCAGTTGAAGACAGGCTCATTGGAAAGATCGGTAAATGCCTCGCCCATGACCACGATAATGTTCGGTGTGTCAGCAGGGCGCTCCGGCGCAGTGGCATACGCTTCCTGCCACTCCTCCACCTGGGATGCACTGTAGCCCGCCGGTTTGTCCACCGGGTACAGGTTAAAGCTGTGGAGATAGCAATAGTTGAAGCCAAGAGTATTGAAAATCGAAGGGACATTGTTTTTATCCGGTACGGTAAAGCTGTTATAAATGTCCGCACTGGGATAAACAAACACCATGGAAAGGGCAAACGCCCCCACCACAAATCCAGCGGACACTGTGCGCAGCACGGCTTTGGGTCGGGGCGATTTCAGCAAGAAGCCCAGAATAAGCAGACCTGCGCAGTAGATCAGAATCAGCGCCAGAATCGGCGGATGCAGATCCAGCGCATATTCGTTCACTGCGGCCATGGCTTCTTTGAACAGGCCAATGTCAGCTGGAACAAAGGCATCCTCCCGGCCTTCAATTTTCAGCAGATTGATGTAGGACAGAAGCAGCCACAGGAAGGAGCCTGCAGCCCCACCCCAGAAAATATTGCCCAACAGGAAATAACCCAGACATACCGTCATCAGCACAGGGAAGCCGTTTAAAAAGATGGTAAGCGGTCTGGTCCAGATATCCCGGAAGGATTGGGTAAAGGCTCCGGGCTGGATTGCTATGGTAAAAATCAGTGTCATTGCGGACACGATAAGAATCAGCGCTAATAGCTGCCAAATTTTGAGCTGTTGCGTTGCTTTCATAGGCGTTTGGAGCCTCCTTTTTGCGGTCTGTTCGGGTTTATATCAGCCAACACTATCGCCCAAAATCAGAATGACATTGATGTCCATACCGAAGCGATAGATGGTGAGGGTGATCACATCTCCGGATTTATAGCGGTTTTTGATGAGCTGCATCTGTTCCGTGCTGCTCACGGTCTCGCCGTCGATGGCGGTAATGATGTCGCCGGGGCGGATGTCAGCTGCAGCGGCGGCACTGCCGGGTGCTACCTTATCCACATAGACGCCGGTGGGCAGCTTGTAATAGGCCTGGGCTGCCGTGGGGACGCTCTGTCCCGTGACGCCGATGGTGGGCCTGCCGGGGATTCGGCCGTGCTCAATGAGCTCGTCCACGATGCTTTTGGCGGTATCGATGGGCACCACAAATCCAAGGGTTTCCGTCTGCTCGCTGCTATAGCTGCCCAGAGAGGCGGTACTGACCCCCACCACCTGTCCGTAGAGGTTGACGATCGGGCCGCCATAGGCACCATCGCCCAGCACGGCATTGGTCTGGATCGCGGTCAGGGTGCGGCCTTCCAGACTCAGATCCTCATGGATGCCGGAGATGATGCCATCGGTCATGCTGCCGCTCAGCTCTGCGCCCAGGGGATTGCCAATGGCCACCACCGGTTCGCCCACATTGAGCTTCTCGGAATCGCCAAATTCTGCGGCGCGCAGATTCTCTCCCTCAATTTTCAGCACTGCCAGATCAGAGAGCCGGTCAGAGCCGATGACGGTGGCGATGAACTCTTCGCCACCGGTAAGCTGCACCGTAATGGCGCTGCTGGCCTCGGTAATGTGGGCGGTGGTAATGATGTAACCCTCCGTCGACATGATGATGCCGGTACAGGAGTGGGAACTCTCCGGTGTGGAGGAGATGACGGATACCACACTGGGGATGACCTTCTGGTAAATATCCGGCAGAGACAGGGCAGTGCCTTCAGAGCCCGGGGGCGTGATCTGAAGCTGGGGGATTTCCTCGGTCTTCGGGGCAAATTCTGCGACATTGCCCTCCTGCACCGGCAGAACAGAAACCTCCGGGCTGCGGTCGATGAGGGTTAGGCTCATCCGGTTTGCCTCCCGCTCAATGTGCAGGTCATACAGGCTCAGCAGCGCAATGGTGCTGCAGCATACCACCGTCAGCACACTCAGCGCCACCGCCAGACCCATACGCCGCTTCTGGCTTGGCCGCCCGGTGGAGTAATACCCCCCGGCATCGGAATCCGATTGGGATACGGGTTCAAATTCGTCGTAATTCATATCAATCTACCTCGTAGGATGAATCAATCTTTGAAGAGACCTTCTTCTGTGAATGTAGGGGCGTGCATTGCACGCCCGCGTAAAGGTTGCGGGTTCGCCGGTAGTTCTGTTAAAAACGAAACATTTTCTGCCGGGCGATTAATAATCGCCCCTACTGGTTAGTTAATACTAAAACTTGATGCGCTGGCGCGGGAGCGCCCAAGGCTCCCTTGTGTAAAGGGAGCTGTCAGCGAAGCTGACTGAGGGATTGTTTGTAACGGTGGAATTCATGTTTAGGGCAGTGATTTTGCTGGTTATAGTCACGAAACCCGCAAAAACCTAAACTTTTGAGCAGCAATCCCTCCGTCACGGCTGACGCCGTGCCACCTCCCTTTACACACACCCGCCCGCAGGCGGGGCGTACATAGCGCAACCGGGCGAAGCCCGGCACTTAGCGCGGAGGAAGGGAGGCTTTGGTGCGTTGCAGTTTCTAAGCCCTAAACATATAGTTTTAGAATTAACAGCATGCTACAATCACAATCGTGGGTGTGCAGCAAAATAGCGCTTACTTGGGAAGGCTCAGGGTAAAGGCGAAGGTGGTCACGCCGTCCCGGCTGGTGACGGTGATATCCTCGCCGTGGCTGAGGATGATGGTACGCACGATATAAAGGCCCAGACCTACGCCATCCCGGTCCATGCTGCGGCTTTTGTCGGTTTTGTGGAAACGGTCGAAAATCAGGGACAATTCGCTTTCCGGAATGGTGGGGCCGGTGTTGGATACGGAAACCAGCACATTTTGCTCTCCCGGGGCCACCCGGAGACCCAGTGTGCCCCCTTCGCTGCAAAATTTTACCGCGTTGTCCAGAAGATTGTAGATCACCTGGGTGATGGAGTCGGCCTCAGCAAACACCTCCACCGGCTCTTCCGGCAGCTCCACCTCTACGGAAAGGCTCCGCTGGGTGATTTTCTGCTCGAAGGAGAGCAGCGCCTGCCCTGCCTGCTCGCAGATGTCAAATACCCGCTTTTTGGAATCCGGGATCCCCTGGGACTGCAGCCGGGATACATCCAGCATGCTGCGCACCAGGCGGGAAAGGCGGCGCACTTCCGTGGCCACAGTCTGCATATATTCCCGGTGCCGTTCTGGCGGGATGGCGCCGTCCAGCATGCCGTCCATAAAGCCGGCGATGGTGGTCATGGGGGTTTTTAACTCGTGGCTCACATTTGCCACGAATTCCCGGCGCTGCAGCTCGGATTTTTCCAGAGAGGCTGCCATATTATTGAAGGCTACCGCCAGTTCGTCAATTTCAATGGTGTTGCTGCCGCCGGTGGCAACGCGGACATCCAGCTCTCCGTGGCCAAAGCGGCGGGCGGCCGCAGCCATATCCCGCAGGGGCTGATTCTGGCTTCGCACCAGCAGGGAGACCGCGAGCATTGCCACCAGAAGCACCGCCAGACCCATCATCAGGAAAAAGTCTGTGGTTTCAGAAATCACCATCTGGGTCTGGGCCACGGTTTCAGATACCATAACAAAGCCGACATTCTGCTCAGCCGTCCGGGATACGATGGGTTCTGCGATGATATAACGGCGGTCGGGATACAGGCCGTTGATCCGGCCATGGAAGGAGATCGGGCCGTTTTCCAGCACCTGCTGCGCAAATTCCGGATCCAGCTGAAGACCAAGATGCTCGCAGTTCGGGGTGCTGCAGGAGCACAGCATCACCCGGCCCTGGGGGTCGCAGATCACTGCGTCTGTATCCGCGACCTCAGAGGCGAAGGATAGATTGATGCGCACATCCCAGCTTGCCCCCAAGGTTTCGGCGCTGTCATAGGCGGCGGCCAGACCGGTGACCACATCGGCGTTGTGCCGCAGGGTTCGCTCCGCCTGCTCGGCAGCATAACTGCCGATGAACACGCGGAAGGCCAGCCCCAGCGCAGCCACGCTGAGCATGATCAGGCATGCCGTCAGGGCAAACTGGCGGACAAACATGGTTTTCATGCCGTTACTACCTCAAACTTATAGCCCACGCCCCATACGGTCTTCAGGCTCCACTGGTCGGAAATGCCCTCTAATTTTTCTCTCAGGCGCTTGACGTGCACATCCACGGTGCGGCTGTCGCCTAAGTATTCAAAGCCCCACACCTCGTCCAGAAGCTGGTTGCGGGTGTAGACCCGGTTGGGGGAGGAGGCCAGATAATAAAGCAGCTCCATCTCCTTGGGGGGCGTATCGATCTTTTTGCCGTCAACGATCAGTTCAAAGGCGTCCATATCGATGGTCAGCCGGTCGAAATCCAGCCGCTTTGCCGTCTTGTCCGGCTCCACGCCGCTGCGGCGCAGCACCGCCTCAATGCGGGCCAGCACTTCCTTCATCTCGAAGGGTTTGGTGATATAGTCGTCAGCCCCCAGCTTGAGGCCGGTGACCTTGTCGGTGGTTTCTCCCTTGGCGGTGAGCATGATGATGGGAATGTCGGATTCTGCGCGGATGGTGCGGCATACGCCCCAGCCGTTCAGCACCGGCAGCATCAGGTCCAGCAGCACAAGACTGGGCTGCATTTCCCGGAACCGCTCCACACCTTTGCCCCCATCGTAGGCCAGGGCTACCTCGTAGCCTTCCTTTTCCAGATACAGCCGAAGAAGGTCGGCAATGTTGCGGTCGTCTTCTATGATAAGTACAGATTTTGCCATGGGACATCCTCCCTTCATATTGGAAAACAGATCAACTTTATTATATACGATTTTTCAAAACTTTCTTGAATTTTTTGTTAAAATCCAATGGAAATGCGGTTTTTTCAGTATGATATCGGCACATCTTTGCAAATATTATATCTGGGGCACATTTTTCTGTCAAGCATCCGCCGTTTTTCGCGCTTTCCTGCCCGGAAGCGTTGGAAAATGATTGCAATTTGACATAATGTGTGGTAAAGTATAAGATACGAAATTGTTTATAATGGATTCTCGGCGCGGTGAAGCCGCGCAGAAAGGAGCGTTCACTATGGTCCAGCAAAACAATATCAGAAACATCGCCATCATCGCCCACGTCGATCACGGAAAAACCACTCTGGTCGATGAAATGCTGAAACAGGGCGGCATCTACCGGGAGCATCAGACCGTGGTAGACCGCGTGATGGACTCCGGCGACCTGGAACGCGAGCGAGGCATTACCATTCTGGCAAAGAATACCTCCGTCTACTATAAAAAGACCAAGATCAACATCGTGGACACCCCGGGCCATGCCGATTTCGGCGGCGAGGTGGAGCGCATTCTGAAAATGGTCAATGGCGTTCTGCTTTTGGTGGACGCAGCGGAGGGCCCCATGCCCCAGACCCGCTTTGTACTGCAGAAGGCTCTGGAACTGGGCCACAAGGTCATTGTGGTCATCAATAAGATCGACCGTCTGGATGCCCGTCTGGACGAGGTCACCAATGAAATTCTGGAGCTGCTTTTAGATCTGGATGCCACCGAAGAGCAGTTTGAATCCCCCACCATTTTCTGCTCTGCCCGGCAGGGTGTGGCCTCCTATGGCCCCACGGATGTGGGCTTCGATCTGTCCCCCCTGTTTGAAACCATCGTGGAGTATATTCCCGCCCCCGAAGGAGACGAAAACGAGCCCCTGCAGGTGCTGGTATCCTCCATCGACTATAATGAATATGTGGGCCGCATCGGCATTGGCCGAGTGGAGCGGGGTGTCATCCGTCAGAATCAGGAAGTCACCATCTGCGACTATTATAACTCCGAGCATGTGGAAAAGGGCAAGGTGGTTGCCCTGTATGAATTCGACGGCCTGAACCGCAAGCCCATCACCGAAGCCTCCGCCGGTGAGATCGTGGCCTTCTCCGGCATGAACGATCTGACCATCGGCCGCACCATCTGCGCCCCGGAGACACCGGAGCCCCTGCCCTTTGTGAAGATCTCCGATCCCACCATTGAGATGACCTTCTCCGTCAACGATAGCCCCTTCGCAGGCCGCGAGGGCAAGTATGTCACTTCCCGCAACCTGCGTGACCGTCTGGAGAAGGAGCTTCTGAAGGATGTGTCCCTCCGTGTCACCGAGCAGGGCACCGATGCCTTCAATGTGGCAGGCCGCGGCGAAATGCACCTGAGTATCCTCATCGAGACCATGCGCCGTGAGGGCTATGAATTCCAGGTGTCCACCCCTCGCGTCCTCACCAAGGTCATCGATGGCAAGAAGTGCGAACCCATCGAGCGGATGATAGCGGACGTGCCCGAAAGCTATATGGGTGCAGTCATTGAGAAGATCGGCCAGAGAAAGGGCGACCTCCTGGCCATGACCCCTGTGGGCAGCCGCTACCGTCTGGAATTCCTGGTTCCCTCCCGCGGTCTGTTCGGCTACCGCAATGAATTCCTCACCGATACCCGAGGCGAGGGCATCATGTCCTCGGTTCTGGATTCCTATGCACCCCTGAAGGGCGAAATCGCCCGACGCAAGTGCGGTTCTCTGGTAGCCTTTGAGACCGGCGATACCACGGCCTATGGCCTGGGCGGCGTGCAGGACAGAGGTACATTGTTCCTGGATCCCGGCGTGCCTGTCTATGCGGGCATGATCGTGGGCGCCTGCAACCGCAATGAGGATATGGCGGTCAACATCTGCAAGAAAAAGCAGCTGACCAATATGCGCGCATCCGGCAGCGATGAAGCCATCCGTCTGGCACCGCCCAGAGTATTCTCTCTGGAGCAGTGTCTGGAGTATTTGTCCGACGATGAGCTTCTGGAAGTCACCCCCACCTCTTTGAGAATGCGTAAGCGGATTCTGGATCATTCCCTTCGCATGCGAGAGACCATGAAGAACAGAACCTGATCTATCAACAGGGGACGCGCCTGCAGCTGATGTAGCCATTGCGGGCCGTCCCCTGTTTATTTTTCGATCCGAGCAACACCACCGCAGTCTGCCCCGCCTGCAGGCAGGCCGCATCCTCCATGCCGACTTGTGGGGCGGCTGTGGCGGAGGGTGGTTTTCACCGCAGGAAAACGAAGAAAGGAAAACAAGAAACATGAAACACCTGAAAAACATGCTGGCTCTGCTGCTTGCTTTTGCAATGCTCCTGAGCTGCGTTGCAGTGGTCAGTGCAGAAGATGCACCGTGCCCCAGCAGCGATTTTGCCGATGTTCCCGCGAAAGGCCACTGGGCCCATGAGAGCATCGACTTCATGATCGGCAATGGTTACATGAACGGTACCAGTGCTGTGGAAAAGATTTTTAGCCCCGACACCACCACCAGCCGCGCCATGATCGTGCAGATCCTCTATAAGATGAGTGGTCTGCCCGCCGTGGAAGGCGAAATGAAGTTCGAAGATGTGGCAGAGGGTGCATGGCACTACAATGCTGTCCTTTGGGCAAACCAGAGCGGCGTTGCAAACGGTACCAGCGAGACTACCTTCAACCCCAACAACGATGTGACCCGCGAACAGATTGCTACCTTCCTGTATAAGCACGCTAAGGCTGCTGATACTTATGGCAGTGCAGCTTTCGCATCCTTCCCCGATGCCGATCAGGTCAGCCCCTGGGCCGAAGCCGCTCTGGCATGGGCCGTGGAAGAGGGCGTGATCACCGGCAAGGGCAAGGACGATGCAGCCTATCTTGATCCTCAGGGTCTGGCAAGCCGCGCTGAAGTCGCAACGATGATTTCCCGCTATGCACAGCTGCCCGTGGAGAGCGCAGAGGAATTCCTGGCTCTGCTGGACTATGACGCAGCGATGGAAGACGCCCAGTATCTGGTAGAAGAGCTCGGCGTGCGCCTCACCGGCACCAAGTCCGAAATCAAGGGCCTCGACTATCTGGAAGCCCAGTACAAGAAGCTGGGTTATGAGACCGAGCGCCAGGACTTCACCCTGACCGACCGTACCTCCGGCGACATCTACATCGGCGATATGGTCGTTGCCGCTGGCCCCCCCTCCAAGAACGATGCCTACACCGGCTTCGGCGAAGCCGAAGGCACTGCCCTCTA
>JAZRCV010000108.1:0-2011 GCA_045659925.1 Faecousia sp. | reverse complement strand
CTAAGACCGCTTGGCCTCCGACTTCTGAAGGAGTACAGACGCTCATAGGCTGCGGTGAATGCATCCCGCAGTGTCTGGGCGGAGGTGATATCCTTCATGGTGATGGGCTCCCGGATCTCGTGGTTCTGTCCCTTATATCGCATATCCAGGAAGTATTCCCGGCTGCGCAGGGACGCATCGATGTTTTCTTCGTCAAACCACTTATCTGCATCCTTTTCCAAAGTGGCGAACCACTTTTCCAGAATTGCAGCACAGTCATCGGAAATATCCATAACAAAGGTCTGCACAAAGTCACGACGCATATTTTCGGTCAGCAGACCGTAGGCAGCCAGCAGGCCGGGCGTCTTGGGGATCAGCGCCTTCTGAATGCTCATCTCCTCCATCAGCTCGGCAGCATGGAGGGGGCCGGAACCGCCGAAGGCCACCAGACAGAACTCACTGGGGTTATAGCCCTTGGCAACGGTAACATTCTTAATTTCTTTTACAATGTTGGAGTTGGAAACAGAGATGATGCCTCTGGCGGTTTCCAGCAGCTCCATATCGATCTTCTCCGCCAGATTGCTGACAGCTTCTCTGGACAGATCGGACTTGATGGGCAATCTGCCGCCCAGCAGGGTTTCCTGATTCAGATGGCCCAGTACCACGCGGGCATCGGTAATGGTAGCTTCTTTACCGCCCAGGTTGTAGCAGGCGGGGCCGGGATTTGCGCCGGCGCTCTGGGGACCTACCTTCAGAATTCCGCCGCTGTCGATCCAGCCGATACTGCCGCCGCCGGCACCGATGGTGGAAATATCAATCGAAGGAATTCGGACCGGATAACCGCTGATTGCCTTTTCGTCGGAAGCTTCGAACCGACCGTCCACCACCAGGCTGATATCGGTACTGGTACCGCCGATATCCACCGTGATCAGATCTCTTTCGTCGATCAGATCGGTGATGTACTGGGCGCCAACAACACCGGCAGCAGGGCCGGAAAGTGCGGTCTTCACCGGGAACTTCATAGACTCATCGATGGACATCAAACCACCGTTGGAGTGGTTGATGTAAGTATTGCGAATGCCGATGGCCTCCAGCGTCTTTTTCAGATTATTCATGTACTTTTTGACTTCGGGGCCAACGAAGGAATTGAGAACCGTGCCGCACAGACGCTCATATTCACGGAACTGCTTGGAAAGATCACTGGAAATCGTCAGGAATGCTTCCGGATACTGTTCTTCCATGATCTGTTTGACCTGATTTTCATTTTCCGCATTGAGATAAGCATTGAGCAGCATGACCACCACGGCCTCTGCGCCCTTCTCTTTGATTTCCCGAACGATCTCCTCGACTTCCTCCGGATCAATCTCGCGGACAACTTCGCCCTTATAATTCAAGCGCTCGCCAATCTCATAGCGCAGATCACGGGAGACCAAGGTGGGAGATTTGTTGGCCTGCAGATCATACAGATCGGGGCGCTTCTGACGGCCGATCTCCAGCAGATCGCGGAAACCGCCGGTGGTAATCAACGCAGTTTTTGCGCCGCGGCCTTCCAGAATCGCGTTGGTGGCAACGGTGGTGCCATGCATAAAGCGGCTGACATCCTCGCCGGAAAATTCGTTCGCCTCCGCGATCACTTTAACGCCCTCGACAACGGCTGCTGACTGGTCGTGCAGAGAAGACGGCAGCTTGTATACCATCAGTTCTCCGCTTTTTTCATCAATGGCGCAAATGTCCGTGTTGGTACCGCCAACATCCACGCCAATTCGAATGCTTCGTCCTTCCATAAGTGTTCCTTCCTCTTTTATAAAAAAAGACCATGGGAATACCATGGTCTCATACAAACAATGATAGTATGATGCCATGACAGCGCCCCATCCCTTTCAGGATGACAGTCCGCAGGATCTTATCCTACGACCCGGCTTTGCAGTCTTCTCAGGCAGACTTACAAAACCTCGGCGAAAGCCCCTTTCCCTTCCTCCCAGCCTATTGTACGGAGAAAGCTACTGATGAATTTCGCGCCTCTATCATGTTA
>JAZRCV010000107.1:0-6848 GCA_045659925.1 Faecousia sp. | reverse complement strand
CGGGCAAGGCTTCCTGCTCTGCCCCAGTATGCCTGCGCCTGGTGCGAAGCCGATGCACTTTGGTCTTCCGAGCGGGATGGAGTGCGCCGCTGCTATACGCAGGAAGGGACACAGCTCGCTGTTCGCTGGCAGACGGAAGGGCCGATGGCCTTTCCCGCACCACCGGAGCGGCTGAAACCCGTTGTGATCGAAGATGCTGTTTATCTAACCTGCCTGCTGCCCTATGAAGATCAATAGACGATGCGGCGGATGGTGTAAATAAACTTGGAAGAATCGTAGTCGTATCGGCTGATGACCACGCCGGTCTTGCTGGACTGGGCATGTACCATCATGCCGTCGCCCACGTAAAGGCCCAGGTGCTGAATGCCGCCGTCGGATTTTCTGGAGAAAATGATGATATCGCCGGGCTGCAAATCGCTTTCCTCCACCTCAATGCCGTTCTTTGCCATTTCGTCACCGGCGCGGTAGAGGTTGTAGCCAAACTGCTTATATACATAGTAGATCAGGCCAGAGCAGTCGAAGCCCACGGAGGGACTTGCTCCTGCCCATACATAGGGATAACCCACATAGCTCAGGGCAAGATTTACCACCTGCTGGGATACACTCAGCGAGGTCAGGGGGCCAACGATTTCCTTGAGGGGATGGCTCTCGCACCACGGGGCTACCTGATTGTAGGTTCGCATCAGCATGGCAATGGCCTGCTCGCAGGTGGTGCTGTCCAGCGGGGCAGCGCAGCCGTGGTTATTACCCTGCATGATGCCCATGCGGCACAAAAGCGCCACCGGGGCTTTTGCCCAGTCGCCAATGCTGTTGGCATCGGCATAAACCCGCTGCAGAAGGGCATCGTCTGTTTCTTCCACATAGCCGCAGGCAATGAGGAAGTTATTGGTGATCTGGAAGAACTGTTCCCGGGTCAAAAGCTCGTCCGGGCGGAAGGTGCCGTCGGTAAAGCCGTTGACGATCTTCAGCGCGCCTGCCTGAGAGATGGCGGGCAGATCGGTGTCGGAGAACATGGGTTCCTCCACCTCCGGCAGCTCCTGCATCAGTGCTTCGTAAGTCGTCATGGCAATCTCACACATCTGGCCACGGGTAATGGGCTCCGTCACCACTGCGCCCACCATGAACTCCGGCAGCAGGCCAAGCAGATCCAGCTTCTTGAGGGCTTCGGCAGCCCAGGCGCTGACACCGGAGTAAGAAGGTGTATATTCCTCTTCCTCTGGCAACAGGTCAAGAAGATCCAGCTTTTTGAGGGCTTCGGCAGCCCAAGCCCTGGCGCCGGATTCTCCCTCCACGGGGTCGGCGGCACCGCCAAGATCGCCATCCTCAACGCTGGACAGCAGATTATAGGCCCGCAGGAACATGATGCAAGCCTGCTCAATGGAGGTGGAATCCTGGGGACTCAGCTTGCCGCTGCCGCCCATGACCACACCAAGCTCCACCATTCTGGCGGTGGCTTCCTTTGCCCAGGCGCCCACAGTTACATCGTCCTGAAATGCACCCAGGGTCTGGTTGTCTTCCGACCAGCCCAGAACGGTCAGCAGGTTATCGACGATTTTGGCAAATTCCTGCCGGGTGATGTTCTGATCCGGAAGGAAGGTGCCGTCGGGAAGGCCGTCCACAATGCCGAGCTCAAAGGCAACGCACACATCGGCGTCCTTAGTGTCGGAAAAATGGTTGAGCTTCGCCGGGTAAAGGGAGGTTCCGGTGATTTCCTCAAAGGTGTTCACTGCCATATGGCACATTTCCAGGCGGGTCATTTCTCCGGACAGGACCTTCTTTTCCAAAGCGGGAGGGATGATGCCCAAAGCTTCAGCGGCATCCACTTCCTCCTGGGCCCAGTTGCTGACGCCTGTATAGGCAAGGACTTCCGCGCTCATGCCAAAGCAAAGCGCCAGACACAGAATCATTGCGCAAATTCGGCGCAACATATGCGATCTCATGCAAATGCTCCTTTCTCATCAATGACCAGGCCCACCGGACAGTGATCCGATCCGAAAACCTGGGAGTAAATGGGCGCTTCCTTCACAAAGGGCGCCAAACGGTCAGAAATAATGAAATAATCAATACGCCATCCGGCGTTGTTGGCTCTGGCATTGGCACGGTAGCTCCACCAGGAATAAGCACCCACTGCATCCGGGTACAGGAAGCGGAAGGAGTCCGTGAAGCCTTCTTCCAGAAGCAGGCCGAACTTGCCCCGCTCTTCATCGGAGAAGCCTGCCTTACCCCGGTTGGGGCCGGGATTCTTCAGGTCGATTTCCTTGTGGGCCACATTCAGGTCGCCGCAGGCGATGACGGGCTTTACCCGGTCGAGTTCTGCGAGGTAGCTGCGGAAGGCGTCATCCCATGCCATACGGTGGTCAATGCGCTTCAGACCGTCCTGGGCATTGGGGGTATAGCAGGTTACAAGGAAGAAATGCTCAAATTCCAAGGTGATCAGCCGTCCCTCATGGTCAAGCTCCTCCACACCCACGCCGTAGCGCACGGAAAGGGGCTGGACTTTAGAGAAGATCGCCGTGCCGGAATAGCCCTTCTTTTCCGCGCTGTTCCAGAACTGCTCGTAGCCCGGCAGATCCACATCCAGTTGGCCGGGCTGCATCTTGGTTTCCTGCAGGCAGAATGCATCAGCATCCACCTCGTTGAAAAAATCATAAAATCCCTTCTGCACGCAAGCCCGCAGGCCGTTCACATTCCAGGAAACAAATTTCATATAGACACCTCATTTCGTGAAAATTCGGTAAAAATATTGTAACAAAAGATTACAAAATTTGCAAGGGTTTGTAACAAGAAAATCCTTCCAAAAAGAAAAAATATGAAATTGAAGATTGGTACTTGATTTTTCCTGTGCCCATTGATATAATAAACAGGCTCTGGAGGATTAGCTCAGCTGGTTAGAGCGCCTGCTTCACACGCAGGAGGTCACTGGTTCGAGTCCAGCATTCTCCACCAAAAAGAAACGACAATTTCCGTCAGGGAATTGTCGTTTCTTTTTGGTGTTCTTTTCACTCTTCACTATTCTCTCTTCACTACAAGAAATTGTCGTTTCCAGTGAAAAGTGAATAGAGAAGAGTGAAGAGAAATTGTATCCGCTTCGCGGATATGATTTGAATTGATTTATTTGTGCAGATGTGGTAATTTAAAATAGGGGTGATTGTCATGAATAGTCCCTTATTAGAGAAATCATTAGATTTTGCGACACAAATTGTTCTGTTTTACGAAGCATTTTCTAAAACGAAGAAAGACACTACCATTTCAAAGCAGCTTCTGCGATCTGCCACCAGTATCGGCGCAAATATCAACGAAGCTGTCTATGGCAATAGTAAAGCGGATTTTATCTCGAAGCTGCATATTGCGCTGAAAGAAACAGGGGAGAGTATTTATTGGTTAACTCTTTTGGACAGAACCCATTTGATCGAATATAACTTCACATCTTTGCTTTCTTTGGCAGAAGAAATCAAGCGGATGTTGATTGCATCGCTGAATACCGCAAAAAGCAACCAATGACCCCAAAACGAAACCAAATAAAATGATAGTTACAACCAGAAAGAATTCTTATGCTAATTGAGATTGAATCTGTACATGGTGACACACTGCTCCACGGCAAAAGGCTTTCAACGTCAGAACTGAAGGCACAAGTGAAGCGTCTTCTTTCTGAGGCAGGGGAAGAAGACTTTATTTCTGTATTCTGTGCTCGTTGTCAATACGAAGTACTGCCCCATTTTTCCAATACATCTGCAGATTATGTGATTGATCTGGATACGCACATTATTTATTCACCGATCTATGGTCAAGTAATGATCTAACCCCCCATGCAGACGATTGTGTCCGCATGGGGTTCGTTTAGAATGGCAGAATGCGGTGCTGGTTCATAAAACTGGCATACACAGGGCGTATTTGCATTGGAGTGCATGAAGGGAAAGAATTTGATAACAAAAGATGAAAGCTTTGGAGTTCAAAAGAACCCGTGCCCCAGCGGTGTGGACTTTCTTTTCGGGATCGATTGCTTTTTCTGTTATATTGTTGTAAAATGTCTCCCATGTATCCCATGTATATGTAGTGCACAAATGAATTGCCGATAAGGAGGTTTCCATGATTGCATTTATCTGTTTTTTCTTTCCTGCTGTGATTTCTCTGTGGCTGTTTGAGGCTTTGGTCAAGCGCCGCCTGGACAGGAAGCAGTGGGTCTATCGGTTTTGCGCCAATACGCTGCTGATTAATTTCATCTGCTTTGGCATCAAGAAGTTCTTCCTCCGGACTGCGAATGCGCCCCTTTATTCTATGGGAACGGACATGTATCCCAGTGCAGCATTCAATTATATCCTTATGGCTGTTCTCACAGCCGTTGTGCTTGTGGTATTTGAAGTGCTGCTGTCAAAGAAAATCAAAATTGAGTTAAAGGAAGAAAATCATGCGGAAGAAACCGATTAAGGTGATACTGAGCATACTGTGTACAGTATCAATGTTTGTGGGATCTCTTTGCGCCTGTTCTGCTGCATGGTATGTGCGGGTTTATGGCAATCTGGCTTTTGAATCTGCGGTATATACTTTGCTTGCCGGTACGGACGGGACAGAAAGTGGGCTTGTTTTGCGCTTTTTGGGTGAAGCATTGCTTCCTGCGCTGCTGCTTAGCGGGTTTTTGGGCCTCTTTTTGTTTTTGCCTGCGAAGAGATATCTGGTTATGCAGCTTGGGAGAAAAATCCGCGTTAGATTCTATCCCTTTGCCCAGTGGATTGCTGTATTGTGTGCGGTAGCAATTACCATTGGATTGGTGCGCTCTGCTGCCGGTCAGGTGGATTTGAAAACCTATCTGGACTATATCACCGCAGAGCAGACGACTTTCTTTGAGGATAACTATGTTGATCCTGCCCAGGCGCATATCACCTTTCCGGAACAGAAGCAGAATCTGATCTGTATTTATCTGGAATCCATGGAAACCACCTTTCTCTCCCGGGAACAGGGCGGCGGAAGCGATGTCTGCATGATTCCGGAACTGTATTCCCTGGCGCAGGAGAATACAAATTTTTCCCATAATGATGGGGTCGGCGGTTTTTCCTCCCTTTCGGGAAGTGTCTGGACCATTGGTGCAATGGTTGCCATGACATCAGGCGTACCGATGAAGCCGCCCTTTAACATCAGCGGCAATGACTACGGGCAGGATGTTTTCCTGCCGGGCATCACAAGTATGTCGGATATTTTACACGATAACGGCTACTATCAGGCGCTTATGGTAGGTTCTGAGGGCGTATTTGGCGGCAGAAAGCAGTACTATGAGCAGCATGGAACGGATCGGGTATATGATCTCTTCACTGCCAGAGAGGACGGCATCATCCCGGAAGACTATTATGTCTGGTGGGGCATGGAGGATATGTATCTCTATGAATACGCAAAGCAGGAGCTTCTTGAAATCTCCAAGCAGGAACAGCCCTTTGCTTTCACAATGCTCACGGTAGATACCCACCATGTATCCGGCTATGTGTGTGAGCTGTGCGGCAGTGACCGCGAGGAACAGTATGAAAATGTGCTGTCCTGCGCAAGTCGGCAGGTTGCTGAATTTGTGGGTTGGCTGCAGCAGCAGGATTTTTATGAGAATACCACCATCCTCATTTGCGGAGATCATCCCACCATGGACGGAGAATATATCGCAAGAAACGTCGCTTCCGATTTTGACCGCAGAGTATACAACTGCTTCCTCAACGCCAAAACGGACACAGAGCGCACCAAAAACAGAGAATTCTCAACAATGGATCTGTTCCCCACGGTACTGGCTGCGATCGGCTGCCAGATCGAGGGCGACCGTTTGGGTTTGGGTACGAATTTGTTTTCCAAAACTCCCACACTGTGCGAGGAACTGGGCACCGATGCCTTTAACAATGAAGTCGCAAAGCAATCGGATTACTATGCCAAAACATTCTATTAATTTGTAAACAAGGGATCATTTCATTGAAAAAGACCAGATGCAAGGCATCTGGTCTTTTTGCTATTCATACTTCTCTGCGTAATCACTTTCTATGGCGAAAAGGCCTTGTCCCAATGAAATTGGTAAGTATTCTGGGCCAATGACGCAGCTGTATGTGTTTCCGTCCTTGTCTTGAAACGAAATCAAATAATCGCCATAGACATCTGCATATTCTACTCCGGTGCATTCCAATTGCATTTCCGGGAAGTGCTTTTCCACATAGCTTGTTCCGGAGATTCTGGCAATTTGCTTTGGGATCACCCCGCCGAGCCACAGTGCCGCAATGATGCCGATGATGGCAATGGGTATGAGCCATTTTTTGATTTTCATATCATCACGCACTTTTTTCAGGCTTTTGCAGCATCGAAAAGTGCAACAACTCTTTCAAAGTCAAGCGCACTTTTGACGACATGGTTGCCTATACCCAGCATATTGCTGCAGGTAGTAAGCGCTCCATCCTCTTCATAATAAGAGATGCACCACGCAATGATTTAGTGAAATATTTTGCTTTCGCAAAATGTGAAATAATGGTCTTGCGACCATTGTGAAATTTTCAGCTGTTGCTGAAAGTGAAATAAAATTTGCCCATATTACAGAGAATTTAATTAAAATCACATCCGCGAAGCGGATACATTAACTTCTTCACTATTCATTATTCACTATTACCTCAAAAGTCCGTGGGCGGGGTAGTGAAGAGTGAATAGTGAAGAGTGAAGAAGTGAAAATTCCGCAGGCATTCGCCCACGGAATTTTCTGGTGCCGGTGACCGGACTCGAACCGGTACGCTGTCGCCAGCGGTGGATTTTGAGTCCACTACGTCTACCAATTTCATCACACCGGCATATTCTTTTGAATTCTTCCGTATTATAATACAGCTTTCCTGAAAAGGCAAGCA
>JAZRCV010000106.1:0-2393 GCA_045659925.1 Faecousia sp. | reverse complement strand
CCCGGTTTGCGTACCGCAAACCGGGGATTTTTAGCCTGTCAAATTGCTGCGCAGTGTGCAGCGAAGTGGAAACATAGCGGCAATGGGAAAAGCGATATATCATAAGCCGGGGCAGACCGGGCAGCAAACATAGTGTCCACTGTGTTCTGATTTTGTTATTTGATTCTGAGTTCGGAAACATTCTCCTCAAAGGGGCCGGGTTTGGGGCTGTGGCTTCTTGTTTTGCCGAAGAAATCGCGATCAAATGTGATGGGAGCGCCGTCGGGGTGTTCAAATTTCTGTTCCGGCTCAAAGGCCATGCCCAGGGTTTCGGTGCAGATGGTATTGGCGGGGGCTTCTGGCAGAATGTCATAAAGGTCGGTGCGGAAGACCCATTGTCCGTTTTCTTCTTCCATGCTGAAGTGGGCCTCCTGCGGGCAGACGACGGGGCTTTGTTCCTTTGTCCATGCTTTTGCCCCGCCCATGTAGACATTGCCTTCGGCCCAGACGGGAAGATGAATGTAGTAGCGGTCGCTGGGCGCAGAGCCCATGCCGCAGTAGCCGTCAAATTCCCTGACCCATTCTTCAAAGGTCTGGTATTCCCCATCGTGTACCCATGTGCCTGCAATCAGGTTGCCGTCGTCCCACACATCCCCCTTCAGATGCTCCATCAGCCGCTTCAGGCCGTGACGCATGGGTTGCTGCAGGAAAATGTTGTTGTAATATCGCATATCGCCGTGCAGGAAGGTCATGAAGCCTGCGATTTCAGTGCGGTGGGGCAGATGATAGGGGGTAAAGCGGGGGGAGGATAGGGTTTTTGCGCCGTTATCCGTGCCGATACCGATGGAGATCAGGCCGCCTGCAATGAGGTTGTGCACCAGCGCAACGCCCTGGGTGGGGAGCTTCAGGCAGCGGTCGGAAAGCAGCAGATTGTTGTCGATCAGGGTCGGGCCGTGGGAGACTTCAACGAAAATATCTTCGCCGATGCTGATGGTGGGCAGATCCAGGGCCATATATTCATCGGCAATCTGGTGTGCATTGTGGTGGAAAATGTTCTGGGTCACCCGGGTTCCCTGGGCCTGCCAGTCCAGCCAGAGGCCTCTGGTGCAGTGATGGATGTGATTGCGGCGGTAGATCACATCGATGGCGGCGTGCATTTTGATGCCGCCGATCTCAGCCCCGGCCAGATTCTGCTTGTTGTTGATGTGATGGATGTGGTTGTCTTCGATGATGGAGAATACGCCGCCCAGATGCCCCACGATACCGGTCTGGCCGCAGTCGTGGATGTCGCAGCGGCGGATGATGTGGGAGCCGATGGTTTCCTTGCTCCAGCCCTCCAGCTGGGCCTGACAGATGGCGTCCCGTTCGGTCTGGGTGCCGTCCTTGAATTTCCACTTGAGCCATTTGTTGTCGTTGTTGGGCTGCTTGTACTTGCCCAGGGAAATGCCGGAGCATTTGGCGTGGGCAATCTCGCAGTCTTCGATGATCCAGCCCTTGGACCAATGGGGGCCAACCATGCCCTCCTGATAGGCGGTGGGGGGTGCCCACTGGGTGGCGGCCTTGGTTACCTTGAAGCCGGAGAGGGTGATATAGCCAACGCCTTCCTTTTGGGGATAGAAGCAGTTTGCACGCACATTGATTTCCACGGTTTCTTTGTTGGGATCAAGGCCGTGGAAGTTAGCGTAAAGGATGGTTTCATCGGTTTCTGCATCCTGCTGGGTATACCAGGTGTAGATGGTAAAATCGGGATCCCAGGAGGCGGTGTAAACCTCAGGGTTCAGCACCTTGTCCAGAGAAGTTACCTCATAGAGGGATTTATCGTTCAGGTAAACCTCGCCGGTGTGGGCGATGAAGGTGGCAATGAACCAGTCGCCGCTGACAAGGGTGGTATAGGGGTTGTAATCCCCAAAGAAACGGTTGGGGATCCGTGCAACCCACACATCGCCCCGGTAAGGCTCCCAGCACTTGATTTCTTCCGCTCCGGTGATGACGGCCTTTCGCGGTTCGATAGAAGTATAGGTGATGCGCGCATCTTCCCGGCCTGCATTTACGGGGCTGACATTTTCTTTGTATACACCGGGATGAACCAGAATTTCATCCCCCGGCATGGCGATGTCGGCGGCTTCCTGAATTCTTTGGAAGGGATGCTGGGCGCTTCCGTCGCCGCCTTTTAATACGGATTGATCCACATAGTATTTCATCATATCACTCCTATGTCATCGTATTTTCCCTATCATTATAGAAGATTTATCCTGAGAATGGAAGACGGACAGCAAATTTTCTGAAGTCTGCGGAATTGACGCATTTGTGGGGATATGGTACATTATGATTGTAGAAATTTTTGCAGGAGGCTTGGCATGACAAGGAAAGGACGAAAGAGAGTCATTTCTCTGCTCGTTGTTTTGGCAGTCCTT
>JAZRCV010000105.1:0-1797 GCA_045659925.1 Faecousia sp. | reverse complement strand
CCGCAAACGCTGCGATACACATGCCGATCACCAGGGAAAGGAAGAACTTGGGCAAAATAAAATACAGATAGTCGATGGCGCCCATAACAACCACTGCCACGGAGGCAACGGTAAAAAGTCCCAGAAATCCGGTCAAGATGGCTGTACGCCACTTTTTCTTGCCACTGCAAACCAGCTCCGCAACAGCCCAGGCCAGCAGAACCCACAGGAAAATACTGATATACAGAGGAAGATTCAGCAGAAATTCCGTAGGCTCTTTTTTGCCCATGGCTTCATACAGCACTTTGGAGATGCCGCTCCATATCACACGCATGGAAAACCAGAACAATGCGACGGCCATCGCCCAAAATACGCAAAGGACATTCCACAGATCTTTTTTGATCATTTTCAGCATAGGGTAACCTCCCGCTTTCTTTTCAGATCTTTTGTTATCGCCTGCCTTTTCGTGTGATATATCATATCATATTTTTTTGACCTTGACAACGGATTCTCTAGTTTTTGCAGCATATTTCCCCAACCGGATACTGAACAAAAATGAAGGACACCGCCAGCGCGGTGTCCTTGCAATTGCGGTTGGTACTGTTCGGCAAGTTGAGCGCCGTGCCCGGTGCAGTGCGTATCGTTACTTCCCTATTTGTCGCGGTATGCCTGCCCCGGCAGGCATTGGGATTGGAAGATTCGCTGCGTTCTGCAGCACCCGCTCGGGCCGGCAGGGCCGGCAGCCGATGCGTGCAAGGTGCGGTAGTTGCCGTTACTTCCCTGACCCGCTCGGTATCGTTCCTGCGGGGCAGTTCGACAAATTGGAATTTGGCGGGGATGCCCCCGCGGGCAATTCGTGCAAGGTGCGGTGCGTTTCGTTACTGCCCTGACCCGCTCGGTATCGTTCCTGCGGAGCAGTTCGACAAATTGGAATTTATCTAACCGGTAACATCAACTTCATGACCGCTTCACCATCATCAATATCGCCCGTTTCTACAAAACCGGCCTTATGATAGATGTGTACGCCACATTCATTTTCGGGTTCGGTGCTGAGAAAAATCCGATCTGCGCCATTCTCTTCGAAATAACGAATGATCTCTGCCAAAGCTGCCTGGCCATATCCCTTGCCTTGTTCGTTTTGATCGATCATAAAGCGCCAAAGCCAGTATCTGTCCTCCGGATCCTCTTCTTCGGGGTCGAAGGCAAACATACAAAAACCGACCGGCTTCTCCTCAGCATAAATAGCGAAGGGCCGGGCTACACCGGGACATTCTGCATTGCATTCTTCGGCCTGTTCCAAGGAATAGTCATTGGGTGCACAAAAGGGTTGATCTTCACGAGAGGAAAGGCTTAAAACAGCATCTCTGTTATCATCGTTGATCGGCATGAGTTTAATATTCATATGTGATTCCTCCATGTTTACTACATTACTGTTCATCAAATTCAAGTTTGACTAACTGAATTCTATCACAAGCAAATACTGATTTCTACCATAAAGAAAAAATCCCCATGGAACCATGTATCCATGATTCCATAGGGAGATGGTCGGAGTGGCGGGAGTCGAACCCACGGCCTCATGGACCCGAACCATGCACGCTACCATCTGCGCTACACCCCGACGAATGATGCCATAGTATTATAATTTGATTTGCATGCAATGTCAAGGGGCTTTGCTTTGTGGTATTTTGACGAATGATGCCGCAGCAGGCTCTTTTTTTGGAGACAAAAAATTGAAAATTCTTTTTTCTGCTTTAATTGACTGAGACAAAAAATACTGATATACTCTATTAGAAATTTTTCATTGAGGAGATGTTCCAA
>JAZRCV010000104.1:0-4729 GCA_045659925.1 Faecousia sp. | reverse complement strand
TAGGGGCGTGCACAAGGTGAATTGCCCCGGAGGGGCAAGAGAGGGTGGCCTGGGCCATTGCACGCCCGCGTAAATGTTGCGGATTCGCCGGAACCTTCGATATAAACGCAGCATTTTCTGCGCGGGCGATCGATGATCGCCCCTACATTCACATTGCAACCCTTGCGCACAGATTGTAAGGCCTGACCGTAGGGGCGGATGCCCACATCCGCCCGCGAAATGTTGCAGATTTGCCGGAACCTTCGATATAAACGCAACATTTCCTGCCGGGCGATCCATGATCGCCCCTACATTCACAGAAGCAGGTGCATCGCAAAATCTGTCAAGTGGAATTGGCCTCTTTGTGACAGAAAACCCGACCCCTACATTCGACGGATGATCGGGATATGAATGTGGAAAATCTTGTGGTTTCGTGTAATTTTATGATTGTGCGGCAGAAAAAATTATGTTATAATGCCGTGGAAATGATAAAATGGAGGATAATTTCATGAAACGATTTTTCTGCCTGTTTCTTGCCCTTGTGATGCTTCTTTCCTGCGCAGCCTGCAGCAAGGGCGGCAAATATAACGGCGACTTTTTCAAAAGCCCCGAAGACATCACCCAGGATCAGCTGCTGGAACGCACCAGAACCCAGACCATGCTGGGCTATCGCGGTAGCTTCCGCGCTGACTACCGGGATGACGATGCCATCAACGGCGGTCAGAACCCCGTCAGCACCAGCATGAGCTTTGCCTATGATGGCGAGAATATTGTGGCCAACAATATGTCCGATTATGACAATGGCACTTATCATCACATGTTCTTCTCCACCGACCACAACGATGGCAATCTCTATATCGACACCCACGAAGGTGCCCAGATTAGCCAGATGACCGACCGGGAAATGCAGAACATTCTCGATCAGTCCCTGTTCAGCCTGGAAATGTATGAATCCGTGCTGGAAGAATGCACGAAAAATGGCGAGATGTTCAATATCCGCTTCGCCTGCAGCCTGTCCGGCCAGCTGGTGCAGAAGGTCAGCGCCAACATTGACCCGAAGTCCGGCATGGTACAAGATGCCGTCATTGAACGCTACAACGGCGATGTGCTCACCGGCACGGTGAATCTCACCCTGACCTACGGCAATGTGGAAGTCGACCGCAGCCCCATGGAAAAGGCCCTTGCCACCGTACAGCCCGAGGAAGAGACGGACGCCGGGGAAGCTACCGTCCTCAAGACCGGCTCCTTCACCTTTTTCACCACCGATCTGGACGGCAACTCCGTCACCTATAATGACTTTGACTACGCCAAGCAGATCATGGTACACTATTGGGAACCCACCGATGAAGCAAGTGTCAGCATGCTGCCTGACCTGCAGAAGCTCTATGAAGCCCACAGAGCACAGGACTTTGTGATCCTGGGCGTCTTCTCCACCGAGGGCATGGACGAGGAAGTGAAGGCCATCGTGGAAGAGGCCGGCGTTACCTTCCCCATTCTCCATATGGATACCCGCCTGAGAACCTGGCAGACCGACCGCATCCCCTCCACCATTTTCGTCAACGAAAATGCCGAGCTGATGACCGACGAGCCCTTCTTCGGCGCCCTCTCCTATGAGGATTGGGAAACCGTCCTGAATGAAAAGCTGACCGCAGCAGAAGAAACGGAAGTAACCCTTCCTTAATATTCAAAAAAAGGGGGCAAGTCTGCCCCCTTTTTGCATATCCATAAAATGTTTATTGCAAAATCTAACAGGTCTCACCGTAGGGACACCCGTCCTCGGGTGTCCGTGAATGGGTCGCGATTTCGCCGCAAGCCTGCATGTAAACGGAAGATTTCCTGCCGGACACCCCGGAGGGGTGTCCCTACGAGATATTATCGGATATTTACAAAACCAATATCCCTGCAAACGGACAAAAGCCGCAGCTTTTGACTGCGGCTTTTGTCTTAGGAGAAAGAAAAGAGAAAAGAAGAAAATGGATATATAGGAAACCGGGTAACCGGTGCTCAGCGATCTTTATGGTTTAAGAATACAGGGCATTCTTGACCATTTCATGACATAATAATGAACAAAATGTAAATTAACATATCTTTTTTAAAACAATCTCATCATTTCATTCTCTTTGCCGTATCAGGAGGCTCCTATGAAAAAACCACAGCTTCACATACAATATAATGCCCCGGTGATTCTGAGCTTTGCGCTGCTGTCCCTGCTGGTGCTGGGGCTTGGGATGCTCACAGGTGGGGGGAGCACAAAGCTTTTGTTCTGCGTTTACCGCAGCTCTTTGCGGGATATCCTCACCTATCCCCGGTTTTTCCTGCATGTGCTGGGCCACAGCGGCTACAGCCATTATATTTCCAATATGCTGCTGCTTCTCATCGTTGGGCCTGCCATGGAGGAAAAATACGGCAGCCGGAATATGCTGATCTTCCTTGCCGTCGCCGCCTTTGTCACAGGGCTGAGCCAGTTTCTTTTCTTCCCCGGCAGCGCCCTGATGGGGGCCAGCGGCATCGTATTCATGCTGATCATGCTGTCCTCTCTGGCGGGAGCACAGGCGGGGGCCATCCCGGTGACGCTGATCCTTGTGGCAGTGCTGTACCTTGGGGGAGAAATTTTAGACGGCCTGCGCCAGGCCGATCAGATCTCCCAGCTCACCCATATCATCGGCGGTGTATGCGGCATCGTCTTCGGCTTCATTGTGCGCCCCGGAAAACGGCGAAGAAGATAATATTGCATTTTATTTTTGAATGTAGGGACACCCGGGAATGGGTGTCCCTACGCTTCGTCTTGTTGAATTTTGCAGCGACCTGCCTCTGAGGATGTAGGGGCGATCATTGATCGCCCGCGCAGTATTTACTGTGTTTTTATCGGGGCTACCGGCGAATTCGTGACATTTACGCGGGCGTGCAATGCACGCCCCTACATTCTCAGAAGGAGCCTTTACGGATCATTTCCATTATACCAATTCACACGAATGGTGTTGAAAATGTTCACAAAAATATGCAACAAAAATCTGTGGATTTCACGATTTCTTTTTTATATTGTAGCTGGGCAAAAAATGACCCATTTCCCTTGTCAGCAACCTCAAAATATGATAAAATATCAACATGAAAATAATGGGGTTTTTCTGCGCTTTTTACGCTTTTTTGCAGATCCCTTCACCATTCGTCAACATTTTGTGGAAAGGAGCATCCCATGCAGTCTACTGCCTATATCTGGGCAAAGGTTCTGAGCTATCTGGAGCAGCAGCTTTCCTCCACCGTCGTGGCGACCTGGTTTGACGACGCCGAGATCATCGAGCTGACCGATACCTCCATGACCATTTATTCCCCCTCCGACTTCCGCCGGGAGACCATCTCCCGCCGCTGGATCCCCAATATTCAGGATGCCATGCAGGTCCTGTTTGACATGAATGTGTCCGTCAAGCTCCTGGGAGAGGAACAGCTGAAGACCATCAAGGAAGCCGGTGCCCATCCCGATTTCATCAAGAACAATCCCCAGTTCACCTTTAAAAGCTTTGTCGTCGGCGCGTCCAACCGCTTTGCCCATGGTGCAGCCCTGGCTGTGGCCAACAAGCCCGCCGATGCCTATAACCCTTTGTTCATTTATGGCCCGTCCGGCCTGGGCAAGACCCATCTGCTCTACGCCATCGCCGCGGAGATCCACAAGCAGCATCCGGATTTCAATATCGTCTACATCCGGGGCGACCAGTTCACCAATGAGCTGATCGAAGCCCTCCGCATGGGCGATAACATGAAATTCCGCAGCAAATACCGCAATGCCGACCTGTTCTTAGTGGACGATATCCACTTCATCGCGGGCAAGGAATCCACCCAGGAGGAATTCTTCAATACCTTCAACGCCCTGTATGAGAACCACAAGCAGATCGTGCTGACCTCCGACCAGCCTCCCTCCGGCATGCTGAAGCTGGAAGACCGGCTCAAGACCCGCTTCGAATGGGGCCTGATTGCCGACATTCAGCCGCCGGATTATGAGACCCGCATGGCCATCATCAAGAATAAGGCCATCACCCTGGGCGTGGACATGCCCGACGATGTATGCTCCTACATCGCCGAGAACATCACCACCAACATCCGCCAGATCGAGGGCACCGTGAAGAAGATCATGGCCTATCAGGATCTGGCCCACATCGAAATGGATGTGGCCAGCGTCTCCCGGGCCATCAAAGACATGTATAAGGACAATGCATCCTCCCTGCCCACACCTTCCCTGATCATCTCCGAGGTTTCCCGCTATTTCTCCATTGAGGAGCATATTTTGCGTGGCACCCTGCGCAACAAGGGCACTGCCGAGGCAAGACAGATCGCCATGTACCTGATCCGCAACCTCACCCAGTGCAGCCTGCCCGACATCGGCAAGGAATTCGGCAGGGATCATGCCACCGTCATCCATTCCATCCGCAAGGTGGAGGCTATGATCAATAACCCCTCCTCCGGCATGAAAAATACCCTCAAGGATATCACCGCCAATATCAATAATCGGCTGTAAAACCTGCAGCGCACCCTCATGAGTGAATGTAGGGGCGGCTATTAGCCGCCCGGCAGAAAAGGTTCCGTTTATTATGAGATTCCGGCGAATTCGCAACATTTTTCGGGCGGCAGGTTGCTGCCCCTACGGTGAGATCTGAGAATCTTGCGGATTGTAATGAAAGTTCCGGCGAAATCGTAACCCGTACGCGGGCGTGCAATGCACGCCCCTACATTTCCAGAAGAAGCACCGATTCTGTAAACG
>JAZRCV010000103.1:0-5042 GCA_045659925.1 Faecousia sp. | reverse complement strand
CCCTGTGCAGTTGGGCAGGATGAACTCCATATTGTAAAATAAGCACAAATTTATCCTGAAGGCCTTTTCATAAGAGACCTTCAGGATGTTATTTTTTGGGGTGAATAGAAGTAAAATGTGATTTTTTAGAGCAAAATGTTTTAGGTTATCCCACGAAGATGCTTTGTAACTGCGGTAAAATTTTTCTTGCCAACCCTTTGATTATCCGGTATCATATAAATTGGAAAGAAGGGGCACTTTTTTGCCGAACTTCTTTTATCTGTGGTTTTAACATAACGAGATAGGAGAGACCATGATGAGTACTGTTCTGACATTGATCTCACTTTTTGGCGGACTTGCCATGTTCCTTTACGGCATGGAGGTCATGGGCGACGGCTTGAAGCAGGGCTCCGGCACTGCACTGAAGAATGTTCTTGGCAAACTGACCCAGAATACTTTCCTCGGCCTGCTCACCGGTACACTGGTAACCGCTATTATTCAGAGTTCTACTGCCACCATCGTTCTGACGGTTGGCCTGATCGGTGCAGGCATCCTGAATCTGAAGCAGGCTGTCAGCATTGTGCTTGGCGCAAACATCGGTACCACGGTGACTGCACAGATTATCCGCCTGATGGATATTGAAGCCAGCGGTGGTTCTCTTCTGGCTTTCTTTAAGCCGGATACGCTGGCTCCTTTGGCTCTGGTGATTGGTATCATTCTCTTCATGTTCATTAAGAAGAGCAGCAGCAAGAATGTGGGTATGATTTGCCTTGGTTTTGGCATTCTGTTTTCCGGCCTGATGCTGATGAGTGATGCAGTGAAGCCCCTGGCAGAATCTGAGGCCTTTGTCAATGCGCTGTCCTATTTCAGCGATATGCCCGTGCTGGGTATCTTCACCGGCCTGATTCTGACGGTCATTCTTCAGAGTTCTTCTGCAATGGTTGGTATGCTGCAGGCATTGTCCTCCACGGGTGTGCTGACCTTCCAGTTGGTTTATCCCATCATCATGGGCATCAACCTCGGTACCTGTGTAACGACTGCAATGGTCTGCTCCATCGGCACCTCCAAAGATGCCAAGCGTACCGGTATCGTACATATCATTTTCAACAGTGTTGGTACGGTTCTGTTCATGATTGTCATGTCTATCCTGATGTATGTGGGTGCCTTTGGCGGCCTGTGGGAGAGCATTGTGGACAGTGGCGCCATTGCAAACTTCCAGACCCTGTTTAATCTGATTACCGCCATCGTTCTGCTGCCCTTTACTGAGATTCTGGTGAAAATCTCCTGCAAGATCGTCAAGGACGATCCCGTGAAGGATAACCCCTATCCCGAACTGGATACCCTGGACAGAAATCTGATGATCTCTCCTGCAGTTGCCATTGGCGAAGTTGCCCATTCTGTGGCAGCGATGGCTCGTGTGGCAGAGCAGAATGTTGTCCGCAGTATTCAGCAGTTTGAAAAGTATAAGCCGGAGCGCACAGATGAGATCAATGTGGCGGAAGAACATTTGGATCTGTTTGCGGATAAGGCCGATAATTATCTGATCGAACTGTCCGGCAAGGTGCAGTCGGAACGGGAAGAGCGTCAGCTTAATGTGCTGATGCAGTGCATTCCCAACATCGAGCGCCTTGGCGACTATGCCACCAATTTTGATGAAATGGCTGCCAAGCTTGGTGAGTCCGGCAAGAGCTTCTCTGAGAATGCTCAGAAGGAACTGAAAATCCTCACCAATGCGGTTCAGGAAATCATCCATCTGACGGTTGAGATGCTGGACAAGGAAAGCGATTCTGCAGCATATCGTATTGAGCCTCTGGAAGAGGTCATTGACGATATGGTGGTCATGCTCCGCAATCGTCATACTGCCCGCCTGTGCCAGGGCATTTGCTCCATCAATTCCGGCCTCGTCTTCCTGGATCTGCTGACCCATCTGGAACGCGCTGCCGACCAGTGCTCCAGCATTGCCATGCTGTTCCTCAGCACCAACAATGAGGAAATCATGAAGGGACACCATCACTATCTGGAGCAGCTTCATAACTCCAATGATCAGCCCTATCTGGCAGAGCAGGAAAGACGCCGTCAGGAATTCCTGGTGCCTCTGACCAAGATTCAGTATTAATACACAGCAAAAACGCAGTTCCTTCCGGGACTGCGTTTTGTCGTAAATGGTTTCAGCTTCTTGTGAAAGCAGCAAGACTATAGTATAATGATTCCGAGAATTCCTGATCTTTTTCATGATAGGAGGAAGCGATTATGGCAAGGACGGTATCATCGGCAGATGCAAAACGGGCCATAACACAGCATCAAAAGTATGTTAGCGCCATGGAGCAGGCAATTGCCCGCTGCGAAAAATACAAGGGCGAGATCACCGCTGCGGTGGAAAAACTGGCGGAGGAACGGGCGCTGGAAATGCTGCGGGAGGTTCCGGTGGAAGAACTCAACCGGGACAAGCAGGGCATCCGCGTCAAAACCCTGCGGGAATATCAATACTGTACTGTGGCAGATCTGCACAAGGCTTCGCTTCAGCAGCTTACCGCCATTCGGGGCATCAGCGATGACGGTGCCCGGTTGATCAAAAAAAGTACCAATGACTTCCTGCAAAAGACCTGCAAGGAGGCCAAGATCCGCCTGACCAGCGATGACCGAAATGCCAATGCCTCCAAGATCGTTTCCAATGTTTTTCTCTATAAGGCGATCATGCATCCCGCAGCCGAATGCCGCAAGCGACTGACCAGCCGCACATCCATTGAGGCAGCCATCGTGGATGCGAAGCCACTGACCGGCGGTGTTACGTGGCTTTTTGCTTCCAATGCGAAGAAGACCAAGGCAGAAGCAGCCTATAGTTATCTGGCAGGTCTTCTGAATGGGGAATATGGCGCAGCGGTAAAGCTGGCCCTGCAGGAAATTGACCGCAGCAAAAAGCTGTTCCCCGCGGGAGCGTGGGATGATTTTAATGCCGACCCCATTTCCTATTTTACCGTACTGGAGGAGCTTTGCCCGGGCAGATTTGGCTCCGATGATGCTGCGGTCTATGGCCTTCCCGAAGAGCTGGCTCTTGCCATTCAGGCAGAACCCATCCATACCGAGGGTCTGCGCTGCACCCTGCGCCGCTATCAGGAGTGGGGCGTTCGCTATATCCTCCATCAGAAAAAGGTGCTTCTGGGTGACGAGATGGGCCTTGGCAAGACGGTGCAGGCCATCGCCGCTATGGTATCCCTTCATAATACTGGCGATACCCACTTCATGGTAGTCTGTCCCGCCAGTGTGGTGACCAACTGGTGCCGTGAGATCGGCAAGCACAGTCCACTTCGTGTAGTGAAGATCCACGGCAGTACCCGTCTGGCAGCGCTGCAGGATTGGACAGAGCATGGCGGTGTGGCGGTGTCCACCTATGAAACCACCGACATGATCAAAATCGAGGAAGAAACTAAGCATGCCATGATGGTTCTGGATGAGGCCCACTACATCAAGAATCCTGAGGCTCGCCGAACCATCAACACCAGAGCGGTATGCCGCCGGGCAGAGCGCCTGCTCTTTATGACGGGCACCGCCATGGAGAACAAGGTGGAGGAAATGCTGGAGCTGATCCGCATTCTGCAGCCGGATGTCGCCACCGATGTGCGGAGTCTTGCTTTCATGTCCACTGCGCCTCAGTTCCGGGAGAAGATCGCCCCGGTGTATTACCGCAGAAGGCGGGATGATGTGCTGACGGAACTGCCGGAGCTGATCGAGAAGCGGCAGTGGTGTACCCTGCAGAAGGAAGAAGAGCGCCTTTATGAGGATGCGATCCTCAGTAAGAAGTATACCGAAGCCCGGCGGGTTTCTTGGAATGTTGCCGACCTCAACCAATCCTCCAAGGCCCAGCGCCTGAAGGAAATCATTGAGACATCCGAGGCAGACGGCAGAAAGGTCATCGTTTTTTCCTTTTTCCTCGACACCATCGGAAAGATCGGTGCCTACTTTGAAGGGCGCTGTATGCCTCCCATCAACGGTTCTGTGCCGCCTCAAAGACGGCAGGAGATCATTGACGAGTTTGATAAAGCCCCGGCAGGCACCGTACTGCTGGCTCAGATTCAGTCCGGCGGTACCGGTCTGAACATCCAGACCGCCAGTGTGGTGGTCATCTGCGAACCCCAGTTTAAGCCATCCATTGAGAATCAGGCCATCTCCCGAGCCTACCGCATGGGTCAGTCCCGTAACGTTTTGGTGCATCGGCTTTTGGGGGACGATACTGTGGACGAGAAGATCACACAGCTTTTGGAGCAGAAGCAGGCCATGTTTGATGCCTTTGCCGATGAATCCGCCGTGGGACAGGAGAGCCTTGCCTTGGATGAGCGCACCTTCGCCAACCTGATGCAGGAGGAAACCGAGCGCATTCAGGCAAAGCGGGAAGAAGAACAAAATAAACAGGAGGAAATAAATGATGAAATTTCTTGAACTTGCAAAGGCACGGTATTCCGTGCGTAAATACAGCGAACAGGCCATTGAAGAGGAAAAGCTCAGCCTGATCTTGGAAGCAGGCCGCATTGCACCCACCGCCTGCAACAATCAGCCCCAGAAGGTTTTGGTTGTGAAGAGTGAGAAAGCCAAAAAGGCGCTGGCTGAGGTCTGCTGCTACACCTTTGATGCTCCCGTGATCCTTGCCATCTGCTATGACCGGGACCGGGTCTGGAATAACCCCCTGATGCCCGGATACAATTCCGGCGATGTAGATGCCTCCATCGTTTGCACCCACATGATGCTGCAGGCCGCAGAACTGGACCTCGGCTCCTGCTGGGTGGGATATTTCAATGCGAATGAGGTGAGCAAAGCCTTGGAACTCCCGGAAAACCTGACGGTTTCCGCCCTGCTTCCCATCGGCTATCCCGCCGACGGCGCAAAACCCACCCCGAACCATACAAAACTCCGTGATTTTGGAGATACCATTGAAGTGATTTGATAGAAATGGCATCCGGCAGGAAATCCTGCCGGATGCCAAAATTTTTGTTTGATGCAACACATTTCTATTTTTTACGGTAATATAGGTGAAGAGCCCTTGGTAAGGAGGTGTTTCTAATCAATGATTC
>JAZRCV010000102.1:0-3577 GCA_045659925.1 Faecousia sp. | reverse complement strand
GCCAGCAAATACATGAAAAATCCCTCCTTATAAACACAAAAGGAGCCATTTTGACCATGATCAAAATAACTCCACTCAAGCATCTGCCGAGTGATAGTTGGAAGCCCGTGCGCGCAGCACTTCGTTACAGCTATCAATCTTTAATTATATGCCTATTATAATCGGAAAAGGCCGGTTTTTCAAGTCCACAAGCGGTAAAACCTGCCGGGCATTTGCCACAAAATTCAGTTTCCCCTTTTGGTACATCTGCCGTTTGCCCGCTGCAAAGATTGTCAGGTTTTGCCGTAGGGACACCGGAATTTATCGTAGGGGCGATCTGCGATCGCCCGTAAAATGTTGCGAATTTGCCGGAATCCCCCATATAAACGCAGCATTTCCTGCGCGGGCGACCACAGGTCGCCCCTACGATCAAACGTGTAAATGGAACACGAAAATTGGCGCACCAAAAACGCCGCCCGGGGTGTTCCCGGGCGGCGTGATGCTATGTGATTATTCGGCGGAGATCATGAAGTAGTATACGGGCTGACCGCCGCGGATCAGGTTGATGTCCGCATCGGGGCAGCACTCAGCGAAGATCTCCTGGGCCTTCGCGGCCTGCTCTTCGGTGGTGTCCTCGCCGTAATAGATGGTGATGAATTCTCTGCCATCCTCGGCTACCTTGTTGGCCAGAGCGGTGAGCAGGGCGTTGAGGTCCTGATCGGTACCGAACAGGCTGCTGCCTGCCAGCGCCAGATAGTCACCCTCGTGGATATCGTGGCCGTCGAAATCGGAATTGCGGGCGGCGTAGGTGATCTGCATGGTGTCCACATTGCCCAGAGCTTCGGTCATAGCGGCGGTGAGCTCTTCTTCCTCGCCCTCGGGATCGAAGCTCAGCAGGGCGGTGATGCCCTGGGGCACGGTCTTGGAGGGAATGACGATGACCTTTTTCTTGGTCAGGGGAATGGTCTGCTCGGCGGCCATGATGATGTTCTTATTGTTGGGCAGCACGAAGACGATCTCTGCAGGGGTCTGCATGATCTTCTTGAGGATGTCCTCGGTGGAGGGGTTCATGGTCTGACCGCCGGAGATGATGCCGTCGCAGCCCAGATCCCGGAACACTTCTGCAAGCCCCTCACCGGCACATACGCTAACCACACCGTACTTCTTTTCCGGTTCTGCTTCCGTGGGGGTGGTGTCCTTTTCCTCCAGCACCTTTTCCGTGTGCTGCAGGCGCATATTTTCGATCTTTACCGTGATCAGGCCGCCGTATTTCAGGGCCTCTTCCAGCACGATGCCGGGGTTATTGGTGTGCACATGCACCTTGATGATCTCGTCGTCATCCACCAGCACAAGGCTGTCGCCCATGCCGTCCAGGAATTCGCGAAGAGCAGCGGGCTGCAGATCGTTGTCGCGGGAGACGATGAACTCGGTGCAGTAGCCGAAGGTGATGTCCTCGGTGTCGAAAGCGGCGAAATCTGCGCTTTCCTTCACTGCGGTACCTTCCGTGGGAGCCTCAAAGTCCTCACCGCGAAGGGTTGCCATCATGCCTTCCAAAATCAGCATCCAGCCCATACCGCCTGCGTCCACCACGCCGGCCTTCTTCAGCACCGGGTTCTGGTTGACGGTGTTGGCAAGGGCCTCCTTGCCTGCGGTAATGGCGGCCTGCAGGGTCGTTTCAAAATCGTTCTCTTTTCCGGCAGCTTCCAGTGCGCCTGCGGCAGCAAGACGGGAAACGGTGAGGATGGTGCCCTCGGCGGGCTTCATGACTGCCTTGTAGGCAGCTTCCACGCCCTCATTCAGGGCCTTTGCCAGCGCAATGCCGTCGCATTCCGTCAGGGGCTTCAGCACCTTGGACATGCCGCGGAACAGCAGAGAAAGGATAACGCCGGAATTGCCTCTGGCACCGCGAAGCAGGGCAGAAGCGGCGATGGATGCAGCCTTGCCCAGGTTGGGATCCTCTGCCTTGCGAAGATCGGCAGCGGCTGCGTTCAGCGTCATGCTCATGTTGGTACCGGTGTCTCCATCGGGAACCGGGAAAACATTCAGCTCATTTACTTTTTCTTTATGAATCTCGATAGCGGCAGCAGCGCTGATCACCATGCGGCGAAACACTGCTCCGTCAATGATATGTGCCAATTGAAACACACCTCCGTCGGGACACGCCCTTTAATCTGTCGTAATGGAATCAACAAAAACATTGACCATGCGAACATCCGTGCTGGTCTGCTTCTGCACCACATAGCGCACCTCGGCGATGATGGATTCGCAGACGGCAGCCACATTAACACCGTGGTCAACCACAATATGCAGGTCGATGGAAATGGATTGATCGTCGTTGAGCGTGACCAACACGCCCTTGCTCATGGCTTCCCGGCGCAGCAGATGGACCAGACCATCCGTCACAGAACGCACAGCCATGCCCTTCACGCCGAAGCAGTTGGTAGCGGCAATGCCTGCAATATTGGTATACACATTGCTGTTGACGGATACGCCGCCCTTTTCCGTGTCGTGACGAATCATGAGATAACCTCCTTTTGGAATCAGCCAAAGACTTCGTATTCTATATTGTAACCCATCTGAAGCAAAAGCACAAGCATTTCTTTTGCCAAAGCCCATTAATTGCGGTAAATTTGGCAAATTTACCGGATAATTGCACCAAGGGAAGACATTTTTATGGAAACCCTGTTTCGCATCAGCAAAGTCTTGGAGGTTTTTTCCTCATAATTTCCTAAAATTTACAACGCACTTTCTTTTGTGTATGTAGGGGTGATCATCAATCACCCGCGCAGAAAATATTGCGTTTTTATGGTAGGCTTCGGCGAATTCGCAACCTTTTGCGGGCGTGCAATGCACGCCCCTACATTCCGTCGGTAGTCTCTACAACGCATCCGGCCTCGCGTAGGGAACGGCCTATGTGCCGTTCCGGCGAAATCGCAACCTGTTCACGGACACCCGAGGACGGGTGTCCCTACGGTGAGACCTGATAAATTACACAAAGGCTCGCAATACGCTCGTATTGCTATACACTACTAATAATACAGGCCGTAAAAAGAACCGCCCCACTTTTGTGAGGCGGCTGCTTTGTTATGCCTTTGCTGCAATGCCGTTGACAAGGCGCTGCATTTCATCTTTAGAGGACACAGCATGCGCCTGCTGCAGAAGCTTCTGCTGTTCGTTTTCAGGAAGCTTTGAAAATTTCTGCATGGCATCGGAATTTTGTGCCAATGCGAAACCAAAGCCAAGGGGAAGATCGTTTCTGTCCATGGCGCACCTCAAAGGTCTTCCAGATCCGCTGCGGGAATGTCATTTTCTAAATTGTCTCTGGCAAGATCGTTGTCAATCACAGGGTAGGCATCTGAAATGGGCTTGTCTTCCCGGCGTTTATTTTGCTCCAATGAAATCACCTCAGCTTCAGCATGCCCATCCGGCGCTGTCCTATGCGTCGTGATAACCTTAGCTAAGCTGGGTGCGGCAGAGCTCCGCGTAAATTTTACCCTTTGCCAGCAATTCTTCGTGGGTGCCGGATTCTGCCACCCGGCCCTCCTGCATCACCAGAATCCGATTGGCGCTGCGGATGGTGGAAAGGCGGTGGGCAATG
>JAZRCV010000101.1:0-21483 GCA_045659925.1 Faecousia sp. | reverse complement strand
CCGCTGCCAAAGGCATCGTGGTATACCATGTCGCCCTGAGAGAACTGCACCCTCTTCTGGGGAGCCGGGTTGGCCCGGGGGGCAGGGCGGGGGGTATAGGTTCTTGTGGGGGCGGGGGAGAAACTCTGGAAGCTGCCATATGGCTCGTTCAGCTCCGGGGCATACTCCCGCTTGATGGGGCAATCCGTCGGAATTTCCCGCAGGAACCGGCTGGGGGGATTGGCGGAGGTGTGACCGTAGAGCATTCTCTGCCGGGCATGGCAAAGGTGCAGGGTCTTCTTAGCCCGGGTCATGCCCACATAGCAAAGCCGCCGCTCTTCCTCGATTTCTTCGTTGTCGCCGATGGCTCGCATGCCGGGGAACAATCCTTCCTCCATGCCCACAAGGAACACATGGGGGAATTCCATGCCCTTTGCCGCATGCATGGTCATCATGACGGTGGCGTCCGCATTGGGGTCATACTGCTCAATGTCGGTATACAGGGCGATTTCTTCCAGGAATCCTCCCAAAGAGGGCTCCGGGGCGTTTTCTGCATAGTTCACGATGGAGGAACGAAGCTCTCGCACGTTTTCCAGACGCACCCGGTTTTCCGGGGTATCCTTGGCTTCCAGCATCTGGGCATAGCCGGTGCGGATGATGAGCTCGTCATAAAAGTCCGGCAGGGGCATCTGCTGCATCAGGGAGGTGCAAAGCTCGATGAGTTCGCAGAAGGCCCGCAGCTTGGCTGCGGATTTTTCCAGGGCGGGGTAGGACTTGGGGTCGCTGAGTACCTGATACAGGGGCAGGCTTGCTGCCTCGCTGATGCGCTGGGCCATGTCCAGGGTCTTTGCGCCAATGCCCCGGGCGGGAACATTGACGATGCGACGCAGGCGAAGGTCGTCCGAAGGGTTGTGAATGACCCACAGGTAGGCCAGCATATCCTTGATTTCTGCCCGGTCAAAGAAGCGGGTGCCGCCGATGATGCGGTAGGGTACGCCCAAACGCTTGAAGGCCTGCTCCATGGCGTTGGACTGGGCGTTGTTGCGGTATAATACGGCGCAGTCGCCGTAGCTTTTCATATCTTTGATGCGCCTTGCCACGAAGGAGGCTTCATCCTCCTGATTGGAGGCCTCGTAGATGCAAAGGGGCTGGCCTGCATCGTTCTTTGTCCAGAGATTTTTGCCTTTTCTTCCCTTGTTGCAGGCGATGACACCGTTGGCAGCCTGCAGGATGTTCTTGGTGGAGCGGTAGTTCTGCACCAGACGGATCACCCTTGCCCCACGGTACTGCTCTTCAAAGGAGAGAATGTTCTCAATGGTGGCACCCCGGAAGCGGTAGATGCTCTGGTCATCGTCACCCACCACGCAGATGTTCTCATACCGCCCTGCCAGAAGGGAGGTGAGAAGGTATTGCAGGTTATTGGTGTCCTGATATTCGTCCACCAGTACATAGCGGAATTTTCGCTGATAGAAGGTGCGCACCTGCTCGTTTTGCTGCAGCAGCAGCACCGTCTGCAGGATCAGGTCGTCAAAGTCCATGGCATTGGCGGCCTTCAGGCGCTTTTGATAGTCGGCGTAGGCCTGGGCGATGCGCTCCATGCGGAAATCTCCCGCGTCGTGGGCGATTTCGGCATATTCCTCCGGGCCTTGCAGCTGATCCTTGGCTTTGGAAATATGGCACAGCACTGCCTTTGCAGGGAAGGACTTCTCATCCAGCCCCATATCGTGCAGCACATCCTTCATCACCCGCTCAGAATCCGCGGTATCGTAGATGGTGAAGCTGCTGGTATAGCCCAGCTTGTCACCGTCCCGACGCAGGATGCGGCAGCAGGCGGAATGGAAGGTCATGGCCCATACATCCAGAGCCTGGGGCCCCAGCATGGTTTCCAGACGGCTCTTGAGTTCTCCCGCCGCCTTATTGGTGAAGGTGATGGCGATGATGTTCCAGGGGGCGGGGGCGTCCACTTGGCACAGATCCCTTGCCCGGGGAGTCAGCTCTCTCGATTGGGCGCACAGTTCCAGATATTCCACATCTTCCTCCCGCAGCCAGGGCGGGATCTCCTCACTCTGGGCGGCAGCGCCAAACCAAAGAAGGTTTGCAATGCGGTGAATCAGCACCGTGGTTTTGCCGCTGCCGGCACCGGCCAAAAGCAGCAGCGGGCCTTCTGTAGCCAGCACCGCCTCCTGCTGCTGGGGGTTGAGATGGGAAAACCGCCCGGAGATGATGGCCTTGCGGGCGGCAAGATAGCGTAAATTCCACTCGTTTGTCATAGTTTGCTCCAGTCGTTGTTCATGTCTTGTTTTCCTTCATTTTAACCGAAGCGGGGGCGTTTGTCGATATGGGATTTTGCTAAAAAAACTCCCGAAGCTGCAAAAGCGCCTTTTTTTCGATGCGGGACACCTGCACCTGAGAGACGCCGATGATGCGGGAGATCTTCTCCTGGGTCAGGCCGTGGAAATACCGCAGGTTGATGACCATTCGATCCCGCTCGCTCAGTTTTTCGATGGCCTGCCGCAGGGCGATGCGCTCGATCATATCCTCCTCCATGTTGCCTGCGGTGAGCACCTGCTCTAAGGAGAAGCCTTCTTCCCCGCTTTGCTTCTGCAGGGATTGGGCACTGCTGGTGGCGGTCTCGGCGGTGGCGATTTCTTCCGGGGTGAAGCCGGTGGCGTCGGATAGCTCAGACAGGGTGGGTTCCCGGTCAAACTCGTTCATCAGCCGCTGCCGGGCGGCTTTGATGGTGGCGGAGCGCTCCTTCAGGCTGCGGCTGACCTTGATGGCACCGTCATCCCGCAGAAAGCGGCGAATCTCCCCAGCAATTTTCGGCACTGCATAGGTGGAAAACTGGGTGCCGTATTCCAGATCAAAGCCCTCCACCGCCTTCAGAAAGCCCACGCAGCCAAGCTGGTAGAGGTCATCCGGATCCACACCCCGGCCGAAAAACCGCCTTGCCACCGACCAGACCAGACCCGTGTTATCGATCACCAGCTGCTCAGAGGCCTGCATATCCCCGGCCTGTGCCTTTGCGATCAGTTCCGTCACGCCTGACCTCGCTTGACGATCTTGCGGCGCAGATATACCGTTGTCCCCTTGCCGGGGGTGGAGGTTACCCGCATGTGGGTCATGAAGCTCTCCATGATGGTAAAGCCCATGCCGCTGCGCTCTGCGCCCCCGGTGGTATACATGGGGGTTCGCGCTTTTTCAATGTCCGGGATGCCGCAGCCCCGATCCTTCACCATGATCTCCAGAAGCTGATCCTCAATGATCCGCAGCCGAAGGATGACGGTGCCGATGCGGTCGGGGTAGGCATGTACGATGCAATTGGTGACCGCTTCAGAAACGGCGGTCTTTATGTCGTTCAGCTCGTCCAGAGTGGGATCCAGCTGGGCAGCGAATACCGCCACCACACCCCGGGCAAAGGCCTCGTTGCAAGAACGGCTGGGAAATTCCAGTATCACCTGATTTTCAGACTTCATGTTGTCAACTCCTTTTCAGTTCGATCAGCTTGTCCAGCCCGGAGGCCTTCATCACCTTATAAGGCTGCGGTGCGATGTTTTGCAGTTCCAGTGTTCCTTCCAGCTCCCGCATTCTCCGCAGGGCAAACAGCACGATGGCAATCCCGCTGGAATCCATAAAGCTGACCTCTTTATAGTCAAGCACACATTTTGCGGGCAGATAAGAGTCCACTTTTCTGCCCAGAATGTCCAGAATTTCCCGGGCGGTATGGTGATCGATCTCACCGGTCAGGCAGATGGTGAGCTGTTTTTCCTGCAAAAAGCTTGTCAGATTCAATTCATCCCCTCCAATGTTTGATTGTTGATACCAGTATAGAGGTTTTGGGGAAAAACTTGTGTCGAAAGGGAAAAAGGCGCAAAAAAAGACTGCCTCACTTTTTCGTGAGGCAGTCGCAAAACTTATGTTTTGATTGCCGGAAGGACTCCGGAAGAGCCGGGATTAGTTCAGCTCGGTGATGCCGTCAATTCTCAGGCCGAAGGAAGGAGCGGACTGGAAGTAGGATTCGTGGTAGTAGCCATCGAATACAGCTTCGTCTGCATCGGGGGTGAAGTCGCCGTCGGTATCGGTAGCGAATGCGCTGGTGACTTCTGCGCCGCCTACGGTGAAGGTAGTGGTGTCGAATACCTGCAGTTCGCCAGCCTTGATGGCTTCAATGGCAGTGTTGACAGCCTCTTCGGTGCCAGCGGCAACGTTGGGGCCGAACTTGGTCAGAGCAACAGCGTCAGCTTCGTAGCCCTTTGCCCAGTTGATGTCGAATGCTTCGCCCTTCTGGATAGCGCCGATGGCGTATTCATAGTAGACGTGCCATTCGTTGGTGGGGGAAACCAGAGCAGCATTGGGAGCAACGCTCAGCATATCAATGTTGTAGCCAACGCAGTAAACGGGGGTGCCTGCCTGCAGAGCTGCTTCGCAAGCGGTGGGAGCGCCGGTGGAGTCGGCATGCTGGCTGATGATGGCGCAGCCGTCAGCGATCAGAGCAACAGCGGCTTCGTTTTCAGCGGTGATGTCGAACCAGGAGTTGGTGTACTGAACATCCATGGAAACATTTTCGATGACACTGCGCATGCCAAGGAAGAATGCGGTGTAGCCGGAAACAACTTCTGCGTAGGGATAAGCGCCGACATAGCCGACCTTGATGTTGCCGTCTTCGTCATAGTTGGCATCGGTCAGTTCGCCATTGGCTTCCAGTTCCTTCAGCTTCAGACCAGCAACGATACCGCCGAGGTAGCGGGCTTCGTAGATCTTGGTGAAAGCATTGTGGAAGTTGGGCAGGTTAGCAGCCTTAGCGGTGTCGCCGGTCATGGCGATGATTTCCACTTCGGGATAATCTTCAGCAGCCTGCAGTGCGAAGGACTGATGGCCGTAGGAGTTGGTGAATACGGCGGTGCAGCCCTGGTCGATGCAGTCAGCGATTGCGTCATAGCAGTTTTCGTCTTCAGCGGTGTTGTACTTCCATACAACATCTTCCTTGCTCATGCCGAGGGCTTCCACAGCCTTCTCGATGCCGGAGATGTGAGCATAGGTGTAACCTTCGTTTTCGTCACCGATGAGAACGGCGCCGATCTTGAGCTTGTCTTCCTTGCCGGTGTTGCTGCAGCCGACGAACATGCAGGCGAGCAGGGAGACGACCAGAAGCAGAGCTACGATTTTTTTCATTTGTCATTCCTCCTGTGTTAGTTTTGGTTGAATCAAAAATTGGTGCAGGCAAACTGCACCTTTTACCTATCCATTCTACATTGAAATTGGCTTTGATTCAATCTTTTTTTGCTTAATTTACAAAAAATGTGAATTTGCGCAAAAATAAAGGTTTATTTTTGGCGTAGTATGCACGATATACCATATGACACAGGCACGGCATTTTTCAAAACGCCGTGCCTGTGGATTCATAAGAAAAGGATTGTGGGCAATCAGAATTGTGCGTAGAGGAATTGCGTGCCATTGCCGGAGGCGGGGACGCCAAAATAGATGATGGCGATGGTCATCGCTGCCAGCAGAACCACCCGCACAGGCATGGGAACCTTCGCAAAGTAATCCCGCACGGGCTTTTTGCGCTGCAGAAGGCTTCCCACAAACAGGGCTGCGGTGGAAAGGGCAATCACAATCAGCCCCGTCTTGTCCGTCACAAAGGGCAGAAGTTCGTGCAAAGAAGCGGGAATGGTGAAATTTGTAAAGATCTGCTTCCACAGACCCAAACCTTCACTTAGCGTACCCACCTCAGGCAGTACCTTAATAAGGGTGACGAGGGCAAAGGTGCGAAGGGTCTGGAAGGCCCGCCAGGACCATGCATCCTCCCGGATGCGAAGGGCTGCCTTTGTCTTATCAAACGCCGGCTCCAGCCAGAGGGAGGCGATGATGAACAATCCGTTGACGCCGCCCCAGGCAATATAGGCCCAGCTTGCGCCGTGCCACAGGCCGGTGGTCAGCCATACTGCCACCAGAGCCACACTGGCAGAAACCGTCTGGCCGAATTTTTTGCCAAGGCGCTGCTGGGCAGCTTTGCCCAGCTTCTGATTCCACTTTGCCACGGCAATGGGGTAGTAGAGGTAGGCTTTGAACCATGCGCCCAGACTGATGTGCCATCTGCGCCAGTATTCTGCCACGGATTTGGAGAAATAGGGGCGCTCGAAGTTTTCTGTCAGGCGGATGCCCAGCATTTCGCACAGACCGCAGACGATGTCCATATAGCCGGAGAAATCTGCGTAGATCTGGATGCTGTAGCATACCGCGCCGATGGCCACGGTGATGCCCGCATACTGAGCGTAGTTTGCGAACACATCCTGCACATAGGGGGCCAGCAGATTTGCCAGCACCAGCTTTTTGAAGAAGCCGGTGAGCATGCGCTGGAAACCCCGGGAGAAGTTGTCGCCGGAAAAGGCGTGGGGTGTGAACAGCTCTCCCTGAAGCTGGGGGAAATCGCTGATGGGACCCTGGGTGATCTGGGGGAAGAAGGAAACAAACAGCAGCACCCGGAAGAAGTTCTTCTCCGGGGCATACTTCTCCCAGTAGACATCAATGAGATAGCCCATGGTCTGGAAGGTGTAGAAGGAGATGCCAAGAGGAATGATGAGATTCAGGGTATCCTCGATGCCGCTGCCGCCAAAGAGGGCAGCCAGGGCATTGAACTGCTGGAGGGCAAAATGAGCATATTTGAATACGCACAGGATGCCGAAATTCAGCACAAGGGTCAGGGTCATAATGGCCCGTCTTCGGCTTTTGCACTGCTTTTTGAGGGCGCTGCGCTCTTCTCTGGAAAGGTCGGCCTTATGCTCCTTCAGGTATTGCTTCTGCCGCTGGGACAGAAGGTGCATCCAGCGGGTGGCGCCGTAGGTAGAGGCGGCGGTGATGAGGATGTACAGGGCGTTTTTGATTCCTGCCCAGCAGTAGAACACCATGCTGGCAGCCAGAAGCACCATCCAGCGGTATTTTCCCGGTACCGCATAGTACACGATCAAAAGCGCCACCGCAAAGATCAGAAACCATATGGAGGTTAGAGACATTCCTTACTCCTCGTCCTGAATGGTCTGGATCATATCCCACATGGCTTCAGCGCTGTTGAAGTTTTCAGGGATCAGATACTTGGGGCTGATGTCGATGTCGAAGGTTTCAGAAATCTGGGCCACCAGATTGACGATGCTGAAGGAATCCAGCACCTTGCCGTCGATGAGCTGATCCTCGGTTTCGTAGTCGATGTCGGGATCGATCTCCATCAAGATATCCATTAATTCGTCCATATGTAACTCCTTTCCGGCATCAAAGCTGGGCTTTCAATGCCACTCGGTCGATTTTTCCGTTTGCGTTCAGGGGCATTTCATCTAAGATGACCACTTTAGTGGGCACCATATAATCAGACAGCCGCTCTTTCAGTGCGCTTCTGATTTGTTTTGCGTTCCAATCCTTGTTCAGCAGGGTGCAGAACAGGGTGATGCGGCTTTTGGCTTCGTTGTAAAGGCAGCAGGCTCGGGAAATTTCCGGCAGGGCATCGGCGGCGGCTTCAATTTCGCCAAGCTCAATGCGTCGGCCCATGTGCTTGATCTGGAAATCTGCCCGGCAGGAGAAGACAAGATTGCCGTTTTCATCATACTGGGCCAGATCGCCGCTTTTCAGCACCCGGGCAGGGCCATCGGCAAGCTGCATGGTGACAAACTGCTTTGCGGTCTTCTCCGGGTCATGGTGGTATTCCGTGGCCAGAGCGGGGCTGGCGATGCATACCTCGCCCAGAATGCCGGGTTCGGTGATGATGGTGCCGTCAGGGCTGGTCAGGAACACGCGGCAGTTGCAAAGGGGCTTTCCCATGGGAAGCACCCCGTCAATATCATGGGTCACTTCGTAGTAGCAGCAGATGCCTGCCAGCTCTGTGGAACCATAGAGGTTGACATAACGCAGCTGAGGCAGGGCTTCGCGCCATTTGCGAAGCTGCTTAATGGGGAAGACTTCCCCAACAAAGAAGACATTTTTCAGCGTTTCAGGCACAACGGCCTGGAAGGTGTTGAGCTGGGTCACAATGGCGAGAGCCGTGGGCACCCAGCAGATGTAGCTCACTCTCCGCTGATTCATGTATTCGATCAGCCGGACAGGGAAGGAGAACAGCTCAGAGGGCAGCACCTCAAGGGTGGCGCCGGTGCAGAGCATCAGGTAAATGTCCTTGGCGGAGGCGTCAAAGAAGAAGGGAGTTTGATTGCCGATGATATCATCGGAGGTAATGCCGAAGGTGTCGGCAAAGGCTTCCACAAAGCTGATGATGGCCCCATGGCTTTTCAGAACACCCTTGGGTTTTCCGGTGGAGCCGGAGGTATAGATCATGCAGGCGGGGTCATTGCCGCCGCAGGAAGGAAGCTCCGCCTCTTTTTCAGAGAGGTCGTCCAGAGTGATGAGGGGCAGGGTACCTGCTGCTTCCCGGCGGATCTCCCGGCCGACCAAAAGGGGCATTTCGGCATCGGCAATGATGGCGCTGCGCTTATGAGCCGGCATATCAGGATCCAGAGGCACATAATAGGCGCCGGCGTACAGCACGCCCAG
Organism: Faecousia sp.; assembly: GCA_045659925.1. Classification (GTDB taxonomy): domain Bacteria; phylum Bacillota; class Clostridia; order Oscillospirales; family Oscillospiraceae; genus SVMC01. Next base: position 12,972 of record JAZRCV010000101.1, on the reverse strand, counting down.
CAGCATCACAAGGGCATCCGCACCCCGATCTATAAAAACACCCACCGCACCGCCGTGAACGCCCCGTTCTCTCAGAGCATGGCCCAGTCTGCGGGCATCCCGCATCAGAGCGGAGAAGCTGTAGCAGTGGTCACGGTCGGCAATGGCCGTCTTTTCTGGACGAAGGAGTGCAGCTTTTTCCAAATATTCCAGCAAATTCTGCAAAAAAACACCCCCATTATTATATCGGTGACATTATAGCATAGCTTTCTACGATTCTCAATCCCCGCAAACAGAAAATGCCCCGGTTTTTACCGGAGCATTTTCAGGGGGGGTTACTGCATCTGTCTTTCGTAGGACTCGATCATCTTCTTAGAGATGTGACCCGTACGAAGCACGAGTTTTTCAAAGTATCGCTGCGTGGCTTCGCCGGTGAAAATCTTAATATCCAGGCGCAAAGTGTGGTCACTTTCCGGTGTTACGAAGATTTTATCAATAAATTCGTCCACAAATTCCTTGGTAATGGCCCCCGTGGCGGCAGAGTGCTCCATATTCCGCATGACGGCTTTCATGGCCTCGATCTGCTTGCGGAATTCTTCCTTGGAGTAGAGCTGCTGCTCCAGATCCTTGATCTGCGCTTCTGCGTCGGCGATCTCGTCGGCGCACTGCTTATTCATGGTGATGAAGTCAGCATCGGATATGCTGCCCATGACATTGAACTCAAGTAATTTAGATTTTTTCTTCAGTGCCAATTCCCTTCGCTTTTTCTGTTCTTCAATTTGCTTTGGGATTTGGTTACCGGCATCTAAGGCTTGGAACCGCTGCACATACTCTGCGATCAAGGCCTCTGTGCTGACCTTGGTATCCCTTGCCACATCCAGAATCAGCGGTTTGATTTCCTCCTCATAAATGGCAAAAGAGGGGCAGGAGTCGGCGCCATTCTTGATCTTACCGGAGCAGACCCAGCGGCTGTTTCTGTTGCCCTGCTTGTCCTTGGATTCCCGGCGATAGTAGGCCGCACCGCAGCAGGTGCAGTAGAGTTTTCCTGTCAGCAGATTGGCGTGGTTGCAGATACCCTGGCGGGATTTCACATCATCGCTGCGCCGCCTGAGGATGGCATTTGCTTGATCCCATAGTTCTTCGGAAACAATGGCGGGTACGATCTCGCCGGTTTCGTCCTTGAACATCACCCATTCCTCCGGCGGGAGGAATTTCTGCTTCTTGGTGAACATATCAATGACCTTCACCTTATTGCCCACATAGTAGCCCTTGTACTTGGGATTGGCGATCATGTTGGACATGGTGGTATGGGCGATCTTTTTGCCGTTGTGGTTGCGGTAGCCCTTTTCCCAGAAGAGATTTTCGATCTGTTTCATGCTGTATTCATCGGTGGCATACAGCGAAAACAGTTCCCGTACCATGGCAGCCTCAGCTTCGTCAATGACCAGCCTGCCGCCATCCTTCACATAGCCGAAGATGCGGCTGTTGCCCAGAACCACACGATCCCTAATGGCCTGCTGGTGGCCGAATTTCACACGGCTGGAGAGCTTGCGCAGCTCATCCTGAGCGATGGAGGACATGATGGACAAGCGAAGCTCGGAGTCTTCATCCAGGGTGTTGATGTTGTCGTTCTGAAAGAAAACACCGACACCGTGGCTTAAAAGCTGACGGGTGTACTGAATGGAATCCAGCGTGTTACGGGCAAATCGGGAAATCTCCTTGGTGATTACAAGGTCAAACTTGTCTTCAGAAGCTTCGTCAATCATCCGGTTGAAATTCTCGCGCTTCTTGGTAGAGATACCGGACAGACCTTCATCAATGTAACCGGGAACAAAAGTCCAGTTGTGGTTGCGTTTGATGAAGTCTTCGTAGTAGGTGATCTGATTACCCAAAGAGTTCAACTGTTCATCACTTTCCGAAGAAACACGGGCATAGAAGGTTACCCGAAGGGGAATGTCATAAATGGACTTGGTTTTCAGCCAAAGTCTAACGGAGTGGATATCCATAGATTTGTGCTCCTTGATGTTCGCTATATCATCATTAGTGATATTATAAAATACAGAATCGAATAAATCAACATCAATTCGCTGGAAACACTTGATATTGACAAAGGGAAGGAATATAATAGAAGAAATGTAGATAACGAGGTGAGAATATGGGAATTCCGACCAGTATTAAGACTCTGCTGTCCGGCCGGGTGGTGGAATGGGCACGGATTGAATTCAAGGAAACATGGGATCCGGAGGCCAGCTTAAAGACCATCTGCGCCTTTGCCAACGACATCGACAACTGGGGCGGCGGGTATCTGGTGATTGGCGTCAAGGATAAGCAAGGCCAGCCTGACAGCCTGCCGGGCGTTCCTGTGGAAAAAGTCGATGGGTATCTCAAAGATCTGCTGAATAAGTGTAAACGCATCCAGCCGGAGTATATGCCCATCACCGAGGTTGCCGAGTACCAGGGCAAACATTTTATTATTGTTTGGGCACCTGGCGGCAGCATTCGTCCCTATTCCTCCCCTAAAAATATGGCGAAGGATTGTAAGGAGCGGATTTGTTGGATTCGCAAAATGGCAAGCACCATTCAGCCCAGCGAGGAGGAACTGCGGGATCTGTATTCTCTTGCAAATAACGTTCCCTTTGACGACCGGGTGAATCACTTTGCGGAGCTGAACGATCTGAATATCACCCTCATTCAGCAGTACCTCCGGGAGGTGGGCAGCAGCCTGTATCAGGAATCCGGGAATATGGACTTTACTGAGCTGTGCCGGAATATGAATCTGATCAGCACCTTGCCTGAGTATACCAAGCCTAAGAATGTGGGTTTGATGTTCTTCAGCCTGGAACCGGAGAAGTTCTTCCCCTATGCCCAGATTGATGTGGTGCAGTTCCCGGACGATCTTGGCGGTGATCAGATTATTGAAAAGACCTTCAAGGGGCCGCTGCATCAGCAGCTCCGTGAGGCACTGCAGTACATTCGTAATGTTGTGCTGACCGAGCGGGTACAGAAGCTGCCGGATGTGGCAGAAGCCAACCGCTTTTTCAACTATCCCTATGTTGCCATCGAGGAAGCACTATCCAATGCGGTGTATCACAAGGGTTACGATATTCGGGAGCCTATCGAGGTCCGTGTCCTGCCTGATCGGATTGAGATTCTCAGCCATCCTGGCGCAGACCGATCCATCAGCATCGAGGGACTGAAGAATTATCGTGTCTCCAGCCGCCGCTACCGCAACCGCCGTATCGGTGAGTTCCTGAAGGAACTGCATTTGACAGAAGGCCGCAATACTGGCTTCCAGAAGATCATCCGGGCATTGAAAGCCAATGGCTCGCCCATGCCGATTTTTGAGACAGATGAGGATCGGACATTCTTCTTGACTACATTTTTGATTCATCCTGATTTTATAGCTTCAAATGAAGCTGGAAATGAAGCTACAAATGAAGCTGTAAATGAAGCTGTAAATGACGGATTGACTGATAATGAAAAGCTGGTTTTGAATGCTATGAAATTGGACGCAGCGATTACAACCCCCCAAATGGTGGAGCTGTTGGGACTGCCAAGAACTACGATCCAGCGGGTAATCAAGAGCCTGAAGGAAAAGAACCTGATTCAGCGTGCAGGTGCCACCAAAAACGGCAAGTGGATTATTCTTTAATATGATGGAACCGGGTCAGATCTTTTGAACGAATATGACCCGGTTCCGTTTGTATGGGCAGGGTTATGTGACCTATTGATACAATGAAGTTTAGTGCGTGGGGAGGTAGTCATGGGTTTTGATTATGTGACTCCGGCAGTTACCAAGTGGCAGCTGGATGAGTTTATGGGAGTTGTTGACGAGTTCGAAGATGAACTTGCAGATACGGTAGGAGACAAAATAACAACGGGGTATAACTACCACACGATACTTGTTCACATTGCGGGAAAAGTACTGCTTACAACGAGAGAACTGCTTAATTTGTGCGCACTGGGGTATCCTGACGGGGCCTTGTCATTAGCAAGAAATCTCTATGAGCAGATGGTAATTGTATCTTTTTTCGAGGGACATAAGAAGAATGCAGATTTTCAAAAGTACATTGACGATTTCTTTTTAAGTTATCCGCTTCAACGCAATAAGATGTTACGTGCATGCGAGAAATACTTTCCGGAAGAAGAGAAATATGACCTTCTCGAAGAGTATGTAGAAATAAAAAAGCAAGCCCATCGGGATGCAAATGGTGATTATTGGTGGACAGGTTATGGTTCGTTTGCAAGATTGGCAGAAAGTATTATTGATAATGCCCCAGATGAATCTTTGCGCAGATTTTTAGGAAAACAGTATATAACATATAAGAGAGCTTGCCTTTCCCTTCATGCTGGATGTATGGGAAATGTGATCAGAATTGGTAGCAATGTGAATTATGGAAAGATTGATACATCGCCGACGGTTTATGGTCAAAGCACTCCGCTTGGATACGCAGCGGCATCCCTGATTATGATTATTGGAACCTTGTGTATTGAGTTTAAAATCGATCACGAGAAATATATGAAAAAGCTGGATCATTTAGCAATAATCTACCAAAAACAAGAAAAGGGCGATATTTTTCCACCTGAATGAAGAGACAAACCGGGGCTGCATTGCATTGATGCAGTCCCGGCCTTTTAGCGCTCCATGGCAGACGGCTTCCGACTGCTGATCGAGACCTTCATCTTTCGGTGCTGGGTTTCGGTAATGAGCCCCTTTTCCAAAAGAACATTGTTGTAATAATTGAGCCACATTTTTTCAACCACATTCCTTTTTGCGGCTTCGTTTGTTTCGTTCTTTGTGTTGTGATTCTCGGTCATCCGTCCACCTCCAAGCCTGTCTATAGTGTTGCCAATTTCTGGCGGGATCATGCAAGCGGGAGGGTATCAGGTTTTGTGATGTGCTCCCGGCGATGTTATTTTATGGGAAATCACAGAAAAACACATTGAACGCAGATTGAGTGAAAATTGAACAAATCACATTCACATATACAAAAGGCTGTGTCGTTTTCTGGTGCATTCTGTCGAACAAATATTTGGAATTTCCTTGCGGATTTCCTATAAAAGATTGTATAATAAGAATATAATGCGATTTTTTGGGGGAGGAATGTGAAAAGATGGAGCGCTTGGATTTTGCCTCAGTGATGGCGGTGCTGCGGCGGAATATCAATGAGGAAAGCTGCCCGAATCAGATGGATCTGATATGCACACTTTTTCGGGATGTTGATGACGACCCAAGGTATGCCGTAGACTTTGACAATGGACAGGTCTGCCGCTGGATCAACGGTTTGGCAAGACTAAGCCCCGGCATCATCAGATTCTATCAGGACAAGCATAATCAACGAAAACTGGCGCAGACGATTGAGGAAGCGATTTTACCGATGATGCCAGACCGCGCCATGGCGGCACAGGAACTCTATGACCTTGTGCTGCAGGCTCCCAATGTATCGCCGCAAAAGAAGCTGGAACTGACGGACGGATATACCTTTGAAGACGATAATGATGAAGCGATCTTTATCACAGAAGTCCTCTGCTTGGTAATGCAGCTCCGCTTTGAAAAGCGGGATATACGGAAGAAGCAGTTTCTGACACCGGGCAATCTATCCCCAGAGGTGGTAGACTATATCTTCGATACGGTCATCCCCAGACCCTGCCGATGGTTCCTTGGACGGGAACAGGAAATGGAGCAGCTCCATGCTCTGCTGGTAGATCACAGCAAGGTTTTCCTACATGGTATCCCCGGCATTGGTAAGAGCGAATTGGCAAAGGCTTATGCCAAGCGTTATGCCAAGGAATATACCAACATCATCTATGTGAACTATCCCGGCTATCTGAAGCAGGCTGTGAGCGATCTGGACTTTGCGGATGATCTGCCAGACGAAAATGATGATGCTCGGTTTAAGCGGCATAACCGCTTCCTGCGCAGTCTGCGGGAGGATACCCTGCTGATCGTGGACAACTTCAATGTCACCGCCTCCCAGGATCAGTTCCTGGATGTGATGATGAAGTACCGCTGCAGAATTCTATTCACCACCCGCAGCCGATATGAAAACCACATTTCGCTGGAGGTATCCGAATTGGACCCGGACACCCTGTTGGAACTGATGGGCAAATTCTTCCCAAGGACAGAGAAGAATCAGGATGAAATTGGTCAGATTATTGAGCTGCTCCATGGACATACCTTTGCCGTTGAACTGGCAGCACGGCTTCTGGCGAACGGTCTGCTGAAACCCAAGGCTCTGCTAAACAAACTCCAAAAAGAAAAAGCCGCCTTGGATGCAGAAGATAAAATCGGTACGACCAAGGACGGCAGGAACAGGAAAGCAACCTATTATGATCATATTCATAGCTTGTTTGCTCTGTACAAGCTTACAGGCAGCGAACAGCAAATCATGCGCTGCCTGACGCTGATTCCCATAAACGGTATTTTCTCCGGACGGTTTGCGGCATGGATGAAGCAGCGGAATATGAATACCATCAACGATCTGATAGAGATGGGGTTTATTCACCCGAAGAATGACCGGGAGATTCTGCTGCATCCCATGATCCGGGAGGTTGCGGTAGAGGAACTGAAACCCTCTGTACGGAACTCCTCTGTGCTACTGGACAGCCTGCAGGAGATCAGCCTGATGCACGGCCTGGAATTTATGAATAACAAGCAGGTGTTCCATACTGTTGAACGCATCATCACAACGATCCGGAAAGACGATATTGCCAAGTATTTGTTGTTCCTGGAGAATGCGTTCCAGTATATGGACAAGTACAGTTACGAAGCCGGTATGCAGGCGGTAATCGCCGAAATGACAGCTATCCTGTCAGATGGTTCTGTTGGTACAGCCGTTGATCGTGCTTGCCTGCTGGATTGCTATGCGGCACTGGAAAAGAACACGAAAAAGCAAATTGAACTGGTGCAGGAAGCTATTCGGGTGTTGGGTGAGGTTCGCTCCGGCAATGCCCATCTTGCAGCAAACCTACACGCAAATTTGGGCGCCCTGTATCATAAATCCGGGCGCAAGGATCTTGCCAAGCAATACATGGAGCAAGGCGTACTGCTGATGGAGGCATATGATCTCATCGGTTACCATGACAGCGTGACGCAGATATGCAATTATGCTGCGCTTCTGACCGACATGGGCGAACCTCAGCGGGTCTATTCTGCGCTGCTGAAGCTGGCAAGGACAGTGCAGGAACGCAATTCAGATCAGTGCCTGGACTATGGTTTAATTCAGCAGGTAATGGGCAGTATCTGCACGGTAATGGGCGATACGGCCTGTGCACAGGCGCATCATCAAAGAGCCATGGCCATTTTTGAGTTGGTATTCGAAGATGAACCGGAACTTCTGGAAGAAAAGCGCCGGGAAATCGGACAAGCTGCACTTGTATAATCGATTCTCAGAGCGAGGTACCCCAAAAGGGATCTCGCCCATTCTTTTTACCAATTTCCGCTCAATTTGCATTCAATGTCAGAACCGCTCCCATTTGGTAGGATTTTGAGGCAGAGGCAAACCTATGATAATGCTATGTAAGCGCTTGAGCATTATTTTGTTATCTAAAACAATTTAACAAAATTGAGAAAAGATATCGTAATAACAAGGGGGCAGTATGCCCTTTTTTGCAGCGGCATTTTCTCCCTCTCACACTCTCCCTCTTAACCGGCTGTACCAGCTGATAAGAAGATAATAGAGAGTCTTCTATAGAACTACAACGCACAAGAGTTATTGCGGCATTGTCTTAGCAAGCAACGAATCTGTGTATACAGAATCTGCTTGTCAGGGGAATTCCCCTAAATACCCCATTGGCATAGACAGTCTCAGAGGAAGATCCCGGATATATTTGAATCGACAATATATATAGTTGCTATTTCCCACATTTTTCCCTATAATATGATTAGAAGTGTACCTATCGGAAGGGGAATGCTCTATGACACCTGAGCAGAAAGCCAGAGAAATCATAGATAAAAGGCTGGAACAGGCCGGATGGATCGTCCAGGATATGAAAAAGCTCAATCGCTATGCGGGATTGGGCGTCGCGGTGCGTGAATTCCCAACCAGCACCGGGCCGGTAGACTATGCTTTGTTTGTAGAGGGCACACCCATCGGCATTATCGAGGCGAAAAAGGATGATGCCGGCGAATGCATCACCGCGGTGGAGTATCAATCCGGCAGATATGCAAAAAGTGTGCTGAAATATAACAGTTCTTATCGGATCCGCTTTGTCTACGAAGCTACCGGAAAGCTGACCCGTTTTACCGACTATGACGATATAAAATATCGATCCCGTAACATCTTTTCTTTCCACCAGCCGCAGGAATTGCAGCGGCTGATGAAGCAGCCGGATACGATTCGCAATCGGATGAAGCGGTTCCCGGATTTTGACATTACCGGGTTCCGAAAGTGCCAGATCACCGCGATCCGCAATCTGGAACAATCCTTTGCTGCCAATAAACCCAAAGCCTTGATCCAGATGGCAACCGGCGCGGGCAAGACATTTACTGCCATTACTGCGGTGTATCGCCTTCTGAAGCATGCCGGTGTAAACCGGATCCTGTTCCTGGTGGACACCAAGGGTCTGGGTGAGCAGGCAGAGCGTGAGTTTCTGGCCTACCGACCCAATGACGACAATCGCTCTTTTTCCGAACTCTACGGCGTCCGTCGTCTGAAGTCTTCGTTTATCCCCGCAGACGTTCAGGTGTGTATCAGCACCATTCAGCGGATGTACTCCATCCTTCGTGGTGAGGAGCTGGACGAATCCACGGAGGAAGAATCCTTCCATGAGAACCCTTCCATGGACAGGCAGGCACCCCGGGAAGTGGTATACAATGCCAAGTATCCCCCGGAGTTCTTTGATGTAATCATTATCGATGAGTGCCACCGGTCGATTTATAATGTTTGGCAGCAGGTGCTGGCGTATTTTGACGCATTCCAGATTGGTCTGACGGCCACACCGGACAAGCGTACCTTTGCCTTCTTTGAGCAGAATGTGGTCAGCGACTACTCCAGAGAGCAGGCGATCATTGACGGCGTCAATGTCGGCGAGGATATCTTCCTGATCGAAACCGAAGTAGGAAAGCAGGGCGGCACCATTATGCAGCAGATGGTGGAATACCGCAACCGTCTGTCCCGGGAGAAGCGCTGGTCACAGCTGGACGAGGACCTGGATTATCGTCCCACACAGCTTGACCGGGAGATCGTCAATCTCAGCCAGATCCGTACGGTGATACAGGCGTTTAAAGACCATCTGTTCACCACGCTGTTTCCCCGACGCCATATCGTGCCGAAGACCCTGATTTTCGCCAAAAGCGACAGTCACGCCGATGATATCGTACAGATCGCCCGGGAAGTCTTTGGCGAAGGAAATGAGTTTTGCAAAAAAATTACATATTCCGCACAAAATCCGGAAGAGACGCTGCGTGAATTCCGAAATCAATATGACCCAAGAATTGCTGTTACCGTGGATATGATCGCCACTGGTACGGATGTAAAGCCCATCGAGTGTCTGATCTTCATGCGGGATGTCCGCAGCAAGAACTATTTTGAGCAGATGAAGGGCCGTGGCACCCGGACACTGAGCAAGGAAGACCTACAAAAGGTCACCAAGGATGCCACCGAGAATAAGGATCACTTTGTGATCGTGGATGCTGTGGGCGTCACCAAATCCAAGAAGTCGGATACCCGCACTTTGGAGCGAAAGCCCTCTGTCAGCCTGAAGAATCTGATGATGAATGTGGCGTTGGGCGCCAGGGATGAAGATACCCTGACCTCTCTGGCCAGCCGGATCATCCGTCTGAACACGCAGATGACAGGCTCTGAGCGGAAAGCCTTTGCGGAAACCGTTGGTCTCCCCGCCGGAAATCTGGCGGAGAAGCTGCTGGATGCCTTTGACGAGGATATCCTCACCGCCAGGGCCCAGACCCGGTTTGGCTGCGCCGCGCCTTCCCAGGAGCAGATCGCCGCCGTGAAGGAAGCGGCCATTGATGAGGCTGTGCTGCCGTTCCAGGCCTCCGAGGTCCGGGACTTTATCGAAAATGTCCGGCGGAGCCATGATCAGATCATTGACAATGTGAATGTGGATGCTGTGACCTTTGCCGGCTTTGATACGCAGCAGGAGGCCAACGCCGACCGGGTGATTCAGTCCTTCCGAGATTTCATTGAGGAAAACAAGGATGAGATCATCGCCCTGCGGATCATTTACAGCCAGACCTACAAGGAACGGCCCATGGTCATCGGCAAGCTGAAGGCGCTGTATGAAAAGCTGAAGACACAGGGCATCACCATTGACCGGTTGTGGGATTGCTATGCCATCAAGAAGCCGGACAAAGTTCGCGGCAAGTCCACCATGCACCAACTGGCGGACCTGATCGCCATGATCCGCTTTGAAATGGAGCATGGAGACAAACTGATCCCCTTTGCCCAGACGGTGGATAACAATTTCAAGGCCTGGATATTCCGGCGCAATGCAGGTGCGGTTCACTTCAGCGAAGAGCAGATGGCGTGGCTCCGCCTGATCAAAGATCATATTGCGGTGTCTTTGAGTATCGAGCCGGAAGATCTGGACCTGAACCCCTTCGACCGCCACGGCGGTCTGGGAAGGTTCTATGAGGTCTTTGGGGAGCAGTATGAGGAGATTTTGATGGAAATGAATATCGAATTGGTGGCGTAAAGGAGACACTATGGCAAAAAGAAACAATGAAAAGAAAATTTATTTCTCAAAAGAAATCGATAGCAGAATTGCAGGATATGCCTTGTCTTTTGCGCTCATTGTATGCGGTTTAGTTCTTCAATTTGCGCCAGCTTATTTTGGAAACAAGATCGTTACCGAGGTGTTCAAATGGAGTTTTGTTGTCATAGGTGTGGCAGGATTTGCTGTGGAGGCAGGAAAAATCAAAACCGGGATATTAGGACTCGATAATTTATTTATGGGTTTATTGTTCACAGGAATTTGGTTTGCACTGTTTTGGTTTGGGAAGCATTGGCTTTTTAACACGATCGGTTTCATTTTCTTGCTTTTCGGTTCCTTCGGTTTCTTCCAGGGCCTTCAACAAGTAATTTACTCTGCAAGCAAAATTCCGCAAACCAAAAAGGAAGAGAGAAGTAAAGAAAAAACAAAGGCTGACATTTTATTGTTCTTAACTAAGCTTTTTGGATTACTTTTGGTTGTTGTGCAGATAATCAAAGCCGTTATGGATTTGAATGGGTGAAAATATGGAACTTATTGAATTTGGTTCAATAGCACATATCAAAAAGGGCAAAAAACCTTTACATCAATCAGCCATTCTTCAAGTCGGCTGTAAGCCTTATGTGGATATTGAAGCGTTTGAAACAGGCAATATAAAAGCATATACAGACGGTGAAAAGTGCTTGCCTTGTAAGGCTGGTGAGATTTTAATTGTATGCGATGGTTCTCGTTCTGGTTTTGTTGGTCGAGCTATCGATGGTTATGTTGGCTCAACGTTGGCAGTGATTTCTGCTGACGGGATGAGTAAAGACTACCTCTATTATTTCCTGCAGGGGAAATATGCTTTGTTGAATTCTAAGAAGAAAGGCACTGGAACACCTCATTTAGATCAACAGATTTTGTTTCAACAGAAACTGATCGTCCCTTCACTTGATGAACAGAACCGCATCGTTGCCCGGATTGAAGAACTGTTCTCCGAATTGGACAACGGAGTGGGAACCCTGCGGAAAGCAAAGCAGCAATTGGCGGTGTACCGGCAGGCAGTTTTGAAGGAAGCGTTTGAAAGTTGCGAGAATAAGATAGTACAACAGTTTGGAGATACTTTGGTTGATAAACCGAGAAATGGCTATTCTCCTAAGTGTGTCGATTATCAAACGAAGTACAGGAACCTGACGCTCTCTGCTACAACCAGCGGCTTCTTTAAAGAAGAGTGCTTCAAATACATTGATTTGGATATTACTGATGATTCATACTTATGGGTTAAGCATAATGATATTTTGATTCAACGAGCAAACACAATTGAATATGTTGGAACTGCTGTTTTGTACAAAGGTGAAGACGATAAATATGTTTATCCAGATCTAATGATGAAATGTCATACAAAAGAAGGGATCCTTCCTCAGTTCATTGTGTATCAGCTGCAGTCGGCAGCCTGCAAGAATCATTTCAGAAAGAATGCAACGGGAACTTCTGGCAGCATGCCTAAAATCAATCAAAAAACAGTCATGACAGCTCCTGTAATAATGGTACCGTATGACGATCAAAAACAAATTGTAGAAAAGATTGAAGCCAAGCTATCCGTATGTGACAGTATCGAAAAAAACGTCGATACCGCATTGCAGCAGGCAGAAGCCATGCGGCAAAATATCCTGAAACAGGCGTTTGAGGGGAGGCTATAACTTGGAGTTGATTAAGAGTTTTGTGGAGTTCCTGAATAAAAACGAAGGTGCTTTGATGGTTATCATAACATTCGTTTATGTTTTTGCAACTATTCTAATTTGTATTTTTAACGGTCGTTCTGCAAAAGCAAGTCGAGAACAAGTATCGGAATCACAGCGGCAGTTCAACGAAACAAACAGGCCATATATTACATGCGAATACATTCTTATAAATAGGTTGTTATGTGGAATCCGAATTTGTAACCACGGAAATCAAGTTGCACGCAATTTGACAATAACAATCAATGATGAGTTTCTAAGTTCATTGGATCCAAATGAGTTTAAAAGCTTTAAAAATATTAACGAGTCTACATATACAATTGTTGGCATTGGGCAGAGCTTTGAATTCTATTTCTCGAGTGTACGAAAAAAGCCAACAACAGTCCCCCTTGTAGCACTTGTAAAATACAGGAGCACTGATAAAGAATTTGAAGATGTGTTTGAGATTGATCTTTCTAAACAGTTACCTATAGAATCCGTTGATTCTGACTTTGAAAGATTTATGATGTTGGTTAAGGAACAGAATCAAATATTAACGAATTTATCTACTCATCTTGAAAGTTGGTTGACAGAAAAGGAGAACCCCGATGCCTGAACAAACATC
>JAZRCV010000100.1:0-25870 GCA_045659925.1 Faecousia sp. | reverse complement strand
TTGGAAGCCTTCCGGGAAGGCATCGTCTATGTGCAGGACCCGGCGGCAAGACTGGCTGCCATGGCCTCCGGCGTGGAGCCGGGCATGAAGGTGCTGGATTGCTGCGCAGCCCCCGGCGGCAAGAGCTTTGCCGCTGCCATTCAAATGAAAAATCAGGGGAGCATTGTCTCCTGTGACATTCATCCCCATAAAATCGACCTGATCCAAAAGGGTGCCGACCGTCTTGGCCTTGACATCATTGCCCCCCAGCTTAAGGATGCCTCGCAGGAAGCTCCCCAGTGGGTGGAAGCCATGGATGTGGTGATTGCGGATGTGCCCTGCTCCGGTCTGGGTGTCATTCGCAAGAAGCCGGACATCCGCTATAAGGATCTGAGCCGCATCGATGGCCTGCCCCGGGTGCAAAGCGCCATTTTGGAGCGGCAGGCAGCCTATGTACGCCCCGGCGGTGTGCTGCTCTACAGCACCTGCACGATTCTTCGGCAGGAAAACGAGGCTGTGGTGGAGGCTTTTTTGGAAAAGCATCCGGAATTCCAGCCCGAAGCGCTGAATCTGCCCAGCGAGTGCGGATTAGAAGGCCCGATGGCCACATTTTTACCCTGCTGTCAGGATACTGACGGGTTCTTTATTGCAAAATTGAGGAAAAAACTATGAAACAGGACATCAAGTCCATGACCCGGGAGGAGATCGCCCAGTGCCTTCGCGAAATGGGTGAGCCTGCCTTTCGGGCGGGTCAGGTATTTACCTGGCTCCATCGAGGGGTTCGCAGCTTTGGTGAGATGACCAACATCTCCAAGGCACTGCGGGAACGCCTCGCAGAAAACTTTGAATTATATGCCCCGCAGGTGGCGAGAAAGCAGGTATCCGCAAAGGATGGCACCATCAAGTACCTCTGGCGTCTGTCGGATGGTCACTGCGTGGAGTCGGTGCTGATGCGCTACCACCACGGCAACACTGTGTGTATCTCATCTGAGGTGGGCTGCGCCATGGGCTGTGCCTTCTGCGCCTCCACCAAGGGTGGACTGGTGCGCCGTCTGCGCCCTTCTGAAATGCTGGATCAGGTGCTCTTTACCCAGATCGATTCCGGCTGCCCCATTTCCAACATCGTATTGATGGGCATTGGGGAACCGCTGGATAACTATGAGGCGGTAAGAAAATTCCTGACCCTGGTGAACTGCCCCGAGGGCATGAACATCGGCATGCGCCACATCAGTCTGTCCACCTGCGGCAAGGTGGATGGCATCGATCGGCTGGCGGAGGAGAATCTGCAGCTTACCCTGTCGATTTCCCTCCATGCCCCGGATGACGAGATCAGAACTTCCATCATGCCCATTAATCGGCGCTATGATGTGGAGGAGCTGATCAAGGCCTGCCGCCGTTATTATGAAAAAACCGGCCGTCGGATCTCCTTTGAATATGCGATGATCGACGGCGTAAACGATACGCCCCAGATGGCGGCTTTGCTGATCCGCCGTCTGAAGGGTCTGCCTTCGCATGTAAATCTGATTCCTCTGAACCGCATTGAGGAAAGCCCTCTGAAGCCCAGTACCAGGCAGGCAGTTGCGGCATTCCAGAAAGCATTGGAGGACGCGGGTATTACTGCAACAGTTCGCAGAACCCTTGGAAGCGACATTGACGCTTCCTGCGGACAATTGCGGAAAAAATACGAAAAAACCAACGCTTAGAAAGGAGATCGCCATGGATGCATGGGGACTGACAGACATCGGGAATGTCCGAAAACAGAATCAGGACTACTATGACATCATAGAATTTGGGCAGGGTTGCCTGCTGGCGATTGTATGTGATGGCATGGGCGGCGCAAAATCCGGCAACATTGCCAGTCGTCTTGCTGCGGATGTATTCTGCGGCGAGGTGCGGCGGAGCATTCGTTCCAATCTTTTGGTGGACGATGTGAAGCGGATTATGAGTGACGCCATTCAGCTTGCCAATCAGGCAGTTTTTGAGCATGCGCAGCTTAGCGAGGACTTTACCGGCATGGGCACAACACTGGTGGCCGCTTTTGTGTGCGGAAAGACGGTGATTGTTGCCAATGTGGGGGATAGTCGCGCCTATCTTGTGGAGAATGGCGGAATTCGCCAGATTACGGTGGATCACTCTGTTGTGCAGCTGATGCTGCGGCGGGGAGAAATCTCCCGGGAAGAGGCCAGAACCCATCCGGGCAAGAATTTGATTACCCGGGCGGTTGGTACGGAACATAGAGTGGTTTGTGATATTTTTACCCTGCCGGTAGAGCATGGGGATTATGTGCTGCTGTGCTCAGATGGCCTTTCTAACCTGGTGACGGATCAGGAACTTTTATTTGAGGTTGTGCATGGAACGGATAAGTCTGGCTGCTGCCAGCGCCTTCTGGACATGGCAAAGCGTCGGGGTGCGCCGGATAATGTGACCTGCGTACTGGCTGCAATTTGATGACACCTCTATCATTGGTATTTCGCCGGCCGAAATCGGCGGGGCCGCTGGGCGGCAAAGGAGTTGTGTATGGATAATTACATAGGAAAAATGTTCGATGATCGCTACGAGATTCTCGAGGTCATCGGCACAGGCGGCATGGCTGTCGTATATAAAGCAAGTTGTCACCGGCTCAACCGGCTGGTTGCCATTAAAGTCCTGAAGGATGAGCACTCCCGGGATGATGAATTCCGTCGTCGTTTCCAGGCAGAATCCCAGGCAGTTGCCATGCTGTCTCACCCCAATATTGTGTCGGTTTATGATGTGTCCCGCTCCGGTGACACCAACTATATTGTCATGGAGCTGATTGACGGCATCACCATGAAACAGTATATGGAGAAAAAGGGCGTACTCAACTGGCGGGAAACGCTCCACTTCTCCATGCAGATCGCCAAGGCGCTGGAGCATGCCCACAGCCGCGGCATCGTCCACCGGGACATCAAGCCCCATAACATCATGATTTTGAAGAACGGCAGTGTAAAGGTGGCTGATTTCGGCATCGCCAGAGTCAGCAGCGCCCAGAACACCCTGACCCGCGAGGCATTGGGCTCTGTGCACTATATTTCGCCGGAGCAGGCCAAGGGCAGCCGTGTGGATAACCGCTCTGATATCTATTCCCTTGGCGTTGTGATGTATGAAATGTTGACCGGACGGGCGCCCTATGATGGGGAATCTCCTGTTGCGGTGGCCATTAAGCACATCAACGCGGGCGCACCCATGCCCAGCACCCTGAACCCCAACATTCCCGGAGGCCTGGAACAGATTACCATGCATGCCATGTGCGCCAATCTGGATGAGCGCTATGCTTCCGCCACCCAGATGCTGTATGATCTGGAGGAATTCCGCAAGGATCCCAACATTCTCTTCCAATTCCGCGGCGGTTCTGCACCGGTTCGCCCCCGTGCTCCCCGCATTCAGGAGAAGACCCCGGCAGAACGCCGGGCAGAGGAACGGGCACGCCGCAGAAAGCTGGAAGAAGAACGCCGTGAGGCACAGCGCAAGCGTACCCGCAATATGGTCATCGTATCCGCTGCCATTGTGCTGATGATCATTGGCATCATCGTACTGGTCAGTTCCTGCGGTGCGCAGGAAGAGCTGATCCCGGTGCCGGATTTCAAGAATATGGTCTTTGCAGATCTTGCTGCTTCTGATTATCCGGATCTGGTTCTGATTGAGGACAGCAAGGAATACCACGATGAAGTGGAAGCCGGACGCATTATCCGTCAGGAGCCGGCTGCGAATTCCCGTGTGGAAGTGGGCAGCAAGGTGATGTTTGTCATCAGCTTGGGCGAGCTGAACAATGATATGCCGGATCTGGTGGAGATGAAGTCTGCCGATGCGGAGCGTCTGCTCAAATCCCTGGAAATGCAGCTCACCATCCGCATTGAATCCATGTACGATGATCAGGTGGAGGAAAACCGCATCATCCGCACAGAGCCGTCCGAAGGCGTAGCACTGGAAGAAGGCCAGACGGTGACCCTGTTTGTCAGCCTTGGCCCGGAGACCCCCATGACCAATGTGCCGAATGTAGAGGGCGATACGCTCACTGAGGCCATTACCGCGCTGACTGCTGCAAAGCTTGATTACAAGAAGAACTTTGTAGACAGCGATGAAGAGAAAAATACCGTTGTGCATCAGAGCCTCAAGGCGGGCGAAGAGGTGCCGGAGGGTACTGTGATCGAGCTGGATATCTCCAATGGCCCGAAGGAAGAGGATCCTCCCAAGAAGCCGGATGAAGAAACGCCGAAGGAGCCGGATGAAGAAACGCCGGACGAACCCTCCCAGACGGATCCGGAGCCGGATACGAAGCCCGAGGAAAATCAGGGCGGCGCAGCCGATCAGATGAGCACGAAGGTGCATACCATTACGGTGGATGAGCATACGGAGCCTGTGACTGTGGATGTGATCTGCGCCTCCAACGGTGAGGTTTGCGGGGAAACCCAGGAACTGGCCCCGGGTGAGAACTCCATCAACATCGCCCTGACCGGCAGCGGAAGCGTCACCTATAATGTGTATGTCAACAGTTCGTTCTACACCTCCTTTACCATTGATTTCGGTTAATATGACAGAAGTAAGAACAGGAAAAATTATAAAAGCACTCAGCGGTTTCTACTATGTAGAAGCCGCTGACGGCATGATTGAGTGCCGGGCCCGGGGCATTTTCCGCAAAGAGGGGCAAAGTCCTCTGGTGGGAGATGAGGTGGAATACTCCATGACGGGCCGCAAAGGCATGGTGGAGCGCATTTTACCCCGGCGCAACAGTTTTGTGCGTCCTGCGGTGAGCAATGTGGACCTGCTGGTGCTGCTGGCTGCGGCCTGCAACCCCATTACGGATCCCTTTTTGCTCGATCGCGTACTGGCCATCGCCGGATCGCAGGGGGTTGATTGCCTTATCTGCCTCAATAAATGCGACATTGACCCGGGCGATGAGCTGATGGCAACCTATCAGAAAGCGGGCATCGACATCATTCGCACCAGTGCGCAGACTGGGGAGGGTGTTGCTGCTCTTCAGGAGCGCATTGCAGGCAAAACCGTGGCCTTCACAGGCAATTCCGGCGTAGGCAAGAGCAGTCTTCTCAATGCCATTGCCCCGGAGCTGGCCATTCCTACCGGCGAAGTGTCGGATAAGCTGGGTCGAGGCCGCCATACCACTCGCCATGTGGAGCTGTATCGTCTGGTTGACGGTACCTATGTGGCAGATACGCCGGGCTTTTCCTCCTTTGATACGGATAGGATGGAGATCATCCTGAAGGAGGAACTGCAGTATGCCTTCAGCGATTTCTCGCCCTATCTTGGACAGTGCCAGTTCCATGACTGTGCCCACCTGAAGGAGCCGGGCTGCGCTGTAACTCAGGCCCTCTCCCAGGGGGAGATCGCGGAATCCCGCTACCGCAGCTATGTGCGGCTGTACGAAAAAGCAAAGGAGTATAAGCAATGGGAGCGAAAGCAGCCCTGA
Organism: Faecousia sp.; assembly: GCA_045659925.1. Classification (GTDB taxonomy): domain Bacteria; phylum Bacillota; class Clostridia; order Oscillospirales; family Oscillospiraceae; genus SVMC01. The sequence continues at coordinate 20,448 of JAZRCV010000100.1, read as the reverse complement.
TTTTCGGATCCATGGATCTTGGCGACTGGTCATTTCTGCAGCCGCTTCAAAGGGAAGAACCCGTTGTGTTTTGCGCCGATGGGGGGCTGATCTGCGCCCAAAAGGCAGGATTCTCTCCCGATTATTATATTGGAGATGGGGACAGCGGTGGTGCGCCCCAAGCTGGCTTATGCGCCACGGTGCTGCCCACCCGGAAGGATCTCACTGATCTGCAGGCTGCATGGGAGCAGGCGTATTCTCTGGGTTTCCGGAAGCTTTATCTCACGGGCTGCACCGGCGGACGGCAGGATCATCACCTTGCTGCCCTGCAGCTTTTGGAGACGATGCATCTGCGTGGCTGCGAAGGTATCATTCTGGATCGGGACAATGAGATCATGTTTTTCACGCCGGGACAAAGACGGCTGGAACGGACGGATTTTTCCTATTTTTCCCTGATTCCTGTGGATGCAGCATTGACGGTGTCCATCTCCGGTGCGAAATATGATCTTTCGGAACGCCGGGTGCTGCGGGGAGATTCCCTTTGCGTCAGCAATGAGTTTTTGGATGGCCCTGTGGAGCTGACCCTTTCGGAGGGAAGCTGCTGGCTCATTCTCTCTCAAAGAAAAGGATGAAATATTTTACGCCCTCTGCATACAATGGTGCAGGGGGCGTTTTGTATGTGCAGAAAAAATCGGGCATTGGGTGGCTGTCTGGCGGCAGCAGGGGCAGGGGCATTTGTGGCGATGCTTTTGGGCGGCGGTGTACTTGCGGTGGTTCTTGCATTGGTGCTTTTGGCCTGCGGTGTGTGTATTGCGGGAAAAGGGTAGCATATTATCCGGGTGCGGCGCATATACATTCAGCAGAACCTACAAGGAGTGATACGATGGAACTGGAATTCCAGCAGGTACATATTTCGTATCTGCAATGCGTACTGCATGAAACGATTTTGCAGGAAGAAAGCGGCGAAACCATCGTGCCGGATAGCATGCCGGATATGGAACGCATTGTGGACAGCTTTGCCAGTGTGATTCTGCGGGGCAAGGAATGTCAGGGAGGTATTGTCAGTCTCGTTGGGGACATTCAGGCAGGGGTGCTCTATACCGCCCAGCAGGAGGACATGCCCCGGCAGATTTCTGTTTACCTGCCGTTTTCCCTGCGCCGCAGCCTTACGGCAGCCGACGAATGCCAAAGTGTGGTGGAGTGCCGGGTGCGCAGTGTAGATGCCCGGATGCTTAATTCCCGCAAGGTGAGCATCCGCGTGGGACTGTGCATCGTGCTGCAGGTATATGAACCAAGGGATGAAGTGTGCAGCAAGCCGGGGCAACAAGCGCGGTGGCTGCAGATGAAGTATGCGGAGTATCCCATGCAGCTCCCGGTGGAGTGCAGCCAGAAGAATATGCTGCTGCGGGATACCATGCCTCTGGGTGCGGGGCAGCCGGAGGCGGCACGGCTTTTGCACATCGGTGCCCGCTGCGAGATCGCAGAGGAAAAGCTGACAGGAAGCAAGGCGGTATGTAAAGGACAGCTTTTGATGCGGCTGCTTTATGAAACACAGGCGCAGACTCTGGCCTCCTGCGAGGTGTCGCTGCCCTTTTCCCAGTTTATGGATCTGGAGCGGGAGTATGAGGAGCAGGGTTTGCAGCTGATCCCGGTACTCACCAGCATAGAGGCAGTGGCAGAGGGAGACAGTGTTACGGTGGAGGCAGGGGTCAACCTGCAGTGTATGATCCACCAGACTGTGCAGGTGCCCATGCTGCGGGATGCTTATGCCACCCGTGGCAAGCTGGATCTTCGCTGGCAGAACTATGAAATGATGCCGCGATTGGATAGCCGTGTGATTCGGCAGGAACTTCGTCAGGAATTGCGCGCTGAGGTATCCGAGGTGGTGCACGCCGAAGCAATGGCGGATGCCGCGCAGATCGAATGGCAGGAAGGGCTTTGCAGAATCAGGGTGCCGGTTCAGATTCAGACCCTCTACCGGGATTCTCAGGGACAGTTCCATTCAGGTGTCTGCCGGGCGGAACTTATGGCGGAGATCCCGGCGGAAAAATGCCGCTGCCATGTCCGTTTTATGGAATTTGGCCCGCTGTTTGCAGCCCCTGCAGGGGGCGGGATCGAGATTCGCCTTCCCGCAGCCCTGCACTGCGATTGGTATGCCGAACGGGAATTGCACTCTATCTGCGGCGGCACCATGGAGGAAGGGCAGGTGCGGGAGGATGGCCCGGCGGTCATCATCCGTACTTTGGAAACAGACGGGGATTTGTGGGACATTGCCAAGGAATTGCGCACCACCGTCAGCGCCATCCAGATTGCGAACGATATGGAGGAAGAGGTCGCTCCGGCGGGAACCATGCTGCTGATTCCCATTGTGGCATGATACGGAAAAAGGGAGGCACTTCCGATGGAAGGCCTCCCTTGCGTATATTCAGGCGTTGTCTTCGGGCAGAAGCTTACTGATCTGATACAGCATGCAGGCAGTATCCCTGCGGTTCATGGGCTCCGTCACAGCGGGGGAGAAGGAGATTCCTGCCTGGGAAAGACAGTCAAGAGAACTTGCTGCCCAGGTGGGAATGGCATCATCCTGTGCGAAAACTGCCATTTCTTCACTGGAATCCAGCTGCAGGATATTCTGGGCAATCACTGCTGCCTGTGCCTGAGTAATGGGAGCATCCGGGCAGAAGCAAAGACCCTCCGGTGTGTTGGCACCCCGCACGATGCCATGGCGCAGTGCGGTGCAAAGATAGGGAGCCATCCATTCCGGGGTCTGCGCATAGTCGGCAAAGCTGCACTCCAGTTCGGCCGTGTCCGGCTCCATGCCTGCCAGTTCCATGACCATCACAAGATACTCTCCACGGCTAACGATCTCGTCGGGATGGAAGCAAAGCTGCCCTGTCAGCTCAGAGCCCTCCAGAAGCCCAGTGTTGCGCATCCACATGGCCTCAAACTCACTGGGATCTCCCTGCATATCGGCGTAGGTGGCCTTGTCCATGGGCTTGAGGATCTCGATGGAGACGGTGGCCTCCTCTGAAACACTGCCGCTGGGGTCGGTAACGGTGTAGGTGAAGCGATCACTGCCCACCTTATTTTCCTTCGGCGTGTATACGAAGGTGCCGTCGTCATTTACCTTCAGCGTGCCGCGCTTGGGTGTGGTGACAATGTTGTAGGTGAGCTTGTCGCCATCGGGATCGCTGGCATCAAAGGTGCCGGTTTTTTCAAGATTCTTGTAGGTCTCCAGGGTGACATCCTTTGCCACCGGTGCCTGGTTCTCTCCGGAGCGGAGCTGGATGGTGAGTACGGATTCGTCGCTCAGACTGTCATCCCAAATGGTGTAATAGCTGACGCAGGCGGTTGCGTCACAGGCTTCCACCGGAGTGAAGACGATAGAGGACAGGGTGTCGGCACTCAGCACATCGCCGGTTTTCAGTGCACGGCTGCCATAGTACAGCGTGCCAAGGGAAGCGTCGGGAACCTCGCACAGGTAGATCCCGTTGCCGGGGGTGGGGGATTGCATAAAATCTTCTGCCTGGAAGCAGTAGCTTTCTCCGCCCACACTTTCTACGGTGGCTGCTGCTGCCGGAACCAGAAGAACTGCCAGCATAAGACACACGATCAGAAGCCGGGACAGATGTTTGTATGGGTATTTCATTGAATCAGTTACCTCCTTGAAGTGATCGCTGGTAGTCTTTGCTATTTTACTTGAAATATACACCATTTTTTCTATCGACGAAAATATGTTTTCTTCATGGGAAAACCGATTAAATGGAAATAATACTTGTTTTTTACGGGTATATGCATTATAATACCTTAATGTGCAAATATAGAAAAGAATAGAAAACATCTTTAACAGGAGGCATCCACATGGCTTCTGCAAAGCTTAGTAAAATTGAATCCTACCTTGTCCCCGGCAAGCGCGTACACCTCATCGGCATTGGCGGCGTATCCATGCGTCCTCTGGGTCTTGTGCTGGCTGGTATGGGCATGGAGATTACCGGCTCTGATATGAATGCATCTGTTTCCACAGATGAACTCATCGCCAAGGGAATTCAGGTTCATATCGGCCATAAGGCGGAAAACATCGCAGGCGCTGACTGCATCATTCGCACAGCGGCTGTTCATAATGACAATCCCGAAATTGCGGCAGCCCGCGCCCAGGGCATTCCTGTTTTTGAGCGGGCACAGGCCTGGGGTGTAATTATGCGGGGCTATCAAAATGCCATCTGCGTATCCGGCACCCATGGTAAGACCACCACCACCGCAATGATCACCCATATTTTCATGCAGGCCCAGCGGGATCCCACTGTGATGATCGGCGGCTATCTCCCCCTTCTGAGGGCCGGACATCGTGTGGGCGGCGGCGATACCATCATCATGGAAAGCTGCGAATACTGCAATTCCTTCCTGAATTTCTTCCCCACCCTTGCGGTGGTGTTGAATGTGGAAGCGGATCATCTGGATTTCTTTAAGGATCTTGCAGATGTGCAGAAATCCTTCCGCGCCTTTGCTTCTCTGGTACCGGAAAGCGGCAGCGTGCTTGCCAATGGCGATGACGCCTGCACCCGGGATACCCTGAAGGATATGGATTATATCACCTTCGGCATTGCCAAGGCCAATGTCTATCATGGTGAAAATTTCTCGGATGACTGGCGGGACTTTGACCTGATCGCGGAAGGAAACTTTGTTTGCCACATCCATCTGAGTGTCTTTGGCCGTCATAATGCGGTGAATGCCATTGCAGCCGCCACTGTGGCACTGCAGCTTGGCATTGATCCTCAGGATATTGCTGCAGGACTTGAGACCTTCACCGGCGCAGGCCGCCGTATGGAGCACAAGGGCACCTATAATGGGGCAGAAATCTATGACGATTATGCCCATCATCCCGGTGAACTGCATGCCCTGATCGATTCTCTTCAGACCATGGGCTATGAGCGGATCGTTCTGGCCTTCCAGCCCCATACCTACACCAGAACCCATGCATTGTTCCATGACTTTGTGAAGGAACTCAGGCGTGTGGATCAGCCGATTCTGGCTGAGATCTATGCCGCCCGGGAGAAGAACACCATTGGCATTTCCTCTGAGGATATTGCGAAAGAAATCCGGGGCAGCGTGTTCTTTGAGACTCTGCCGGAGGTGGCAGACTATCTGCGGTCCATTGCCCAACCCGGCGATATCATCGTGACGGTAGGCGCAGGCGATATTTTTAAAGCGGGCGAAATGCTGCTGCAGGATCCGCAATCATTGAAATGATAAAGCAAAAGAGGTGTCTTCTTTGAGAAGACACCCCTTTTTGATTATTGCTGTTTTTTCGGCAGAGGCCGCTTGTTTCCGTGCTCGTCCACAAGATAGGTGTTGTCCAGCTGGGCCCTCAGTGCCTGGCGGAAGGAGGCAACATATTCTTTTCTCAGACGATCCCGTTCTTCCGTCTCTTCCGGAGTCAGGCCGACGGTTTTGGCCTTTTTTGCCAGCTCGTTGATGCGGGCAATGGTTTCATTCAGCATATTCATTCCTCACTTTTTAGGGTCTATCTGAAAACTGAAAATATGACCAACGGCGAGGGAGTTTTCTGTTGGGCATGTTGACGATTTTAAGATAAATCCTAAATATTTTACCTTATCTTAGAAGGTATTGTCAAGTCTGAGGTTTGTCTTGCGTCGGGGAGAGAATTTCGGTATAATGAGAAAAAACAAACAGGAGAAAACACTATGACAGTAGGTATCATCGGCGGCGGTGCAGCCGGTATGGTGGCGGCATTGACGGCCTGCCGGGAAGGCAGCCGGGTAATATTATATGAACGGCAGGCGCGGCTGGGTCGAAAGCTTATGGCCACCGGCAACGGACGGTGCAACCTTTCCAACCGGGAAGCTGCGGTAAGCCACTATCATGGAGAGGTACCGGAGTTCGTTGCGCCTGCCCTGCGCCGCTTTGGCGTGGAGGATACCCTTGCTTTCTTTGGTGAGCTTGGCCTTTTGACCGTGGATGAACCGGACGGCAAGATCTATCCCTTCAGCAACCAGGCCAACAGTGTCACGGATGTGCTCCGCCTTGCCTTAGAGCATAGCAGTTGTGAGCTTCGCCTTGGCTGTGAAGTGAAAAGTGTGGCAAAGCGGCGGGGCAGCTTCGTGGTGGAATACGAAGGCGGTCAGGATCGGGTAGATCGTCTCATTGTGGCAGCGGGTGGTCTGGCGGGCAGCCAGCTTGGCGGTACCGGTGCAGGCTATGCGATTTTAAAATCCCTTGGCCATAGCTGCACAAAGCTCTATCCCGCCCTGGTGCAGCTTCGTACCGACCGCACCTGGGTTCGTTCTTTGAAAGGCGTGCGCTGTGATGCGAAGGTAAAGCTCCTGCAGGGAGAAAAGCTTCTTGCCCGGGAAGAGGGCGAGGTACAGTTTACAGATTTCGGCATCAGTGGCCCCTGCGTGTTTGCCCTGGCCCGGGCCTGTGCAGGAAAAGAAGGAAATATGACAGCGGTGCTGGATCTGTGTCCCTGCCTGGATAAAAAGGAAATTCAGCAGCGGCTGACCCAGCGGCGGGATTTCTTTGCCGACCTTACCATGGAAAACTATCTCACGGGACTGCTTCACAACCGCCTTGGCAGGACAGTGCTGCGGGCCTGCGGATTTGGACTGGAAGACCCGGTGCATACTCTGGCTGACCGGCAGATCGCTGCCATTGCAGCCGCCATCAAGGGCTTTGCACTGCCTGTGCTTGGAGCGATGGATCTTTCTCAGGCGCAGGTCACTGCCGGGGGCATCCGTACGGCGGAGTTTGACCCGGCCACATTAGAAAGCCGCCTTGTCCCCGGGCTGTATGCCGCGGGCGAGGTATTGGATATTGACGGAGACTGTGGCGGATTTAATCTGCAGTGGGCCTGGTCCTCGGGCCGCTTGGCAGGACTGCTTTTGAGCCGCAGGGAGGGAACAATATGATCAGAATCAAAGACATTATCCTGACACCGGATCAGAATGAAGATCAGCTTCTGTATCTTGTGTCTGTGGCGTTAAAAATTCAGGCATCGGAAATTGCATCCTGGAAGATCCATAAGAAATCCATTGATGCAAGAAAAAAGCCGGATGTGCGCATTTTGTATACCATTGATGTGGCGCTCCATTCCGGTGAGCGGCAGGTGCTTCGCCGCTGCAAGCGGGCAGAACGGGTGCAGGATGAATACTATAAGCCGCCGAAGGCAAAGAAAACGCTTGAAAAGCGCCCCATCGTAGTAGGCTTTGGCCCTGCGGGCATGTTTGCGGCACTGGTGCTGGCAGAAGCGGGGCTGTGCCCCATCGTACTGGAGCGGGGCGATGATGCCCCTACTCGCAGGGAAAAGGTGGAACGCTTCTGGCGGGAGGGTGTTCTGGATCCGGGCGGCAATGTGCAGTTCGGTGAAGGGGGCGCCGGGACCTTTTCTGATGGCAAACTCAACACCGGCACAAAAAATGAACGCATCCGCTGGGTGCTGCATCAGATGGTCAAGGCTGGGGCACCGGAGGATATTTTATATGACGCAAAACCCCATGTGGGAACAGACTGCCTGTTTGAAGTGGTGCAGAATATCCGCCGGCGCATTGAGCGCCGGGGCGGTGAGGTGCGCTTTGGTCAGCAGATGACAAAGATTGTGGCGGATAACGGTGCGGTTTGCGCTGTGGAGGTCGCCACACCGGAGGGAATCCAGACCCTCAAATGTGACGCGGTGGTGCTTGCGCCCGGTCACAGCGCACGGGATACCTTCCGGATGCTTTTGGATGAAGGCATTGGATTGGAACCAAAGCCCTTCTCCATGGGTGTACGCATCGAGCATAAGCAGTCCATGGTGGATGAGAGCCAGTACGGACGCAGCCGCGGCTTCCTGCCCCCGGCGGACTATAAGCTGTCCTGCCATCTGCCGGATGGCTCCAGTGCCTATACCTTCTGCATGTGCCCCGGCGGCTATGTGGTGGCGGCGGCTTCTGAGGAGGGCGGCGTGGTCACCAATGGCATGAGCCTCAATGCAAGAGATGGGGAGAATGCCAACAGCGCCCTGCTTGTGACTCTGCCGGTTTCGGATTTCCCGGATCCTTCCCCCCTTGGCGGTATGTATTACCAGCAGGCCATTGAGCGGCGCGCCTTTGAGGCAGGCGGCAGCAATTACCATGCGCCTGCCCAGCGGGTGGGGGATTTCCTTTCCGGAAAGCCAACGACAGCCCTTGGCAGTGTTGTGCCCAGCTATCGGCCCGGTGTGACCTTGTGCGATCTGCATGATGTGCTGCCCCAATCCATTACCGGCACATTGGAACAGGCCCTTACCGCCTTGGGAGAGCGCCTTTCCGGATTTGATGACGGCGATGCAGTTCTGACAGCGCCGGAGACCAGAAGCTCCTCGCCTGTGCGGATCCTCCGCGGAGAGGATCGCCAGAGTGGGCTGCGGGGGCTTTATCCCTGCGGCGAGGGTGCCGGCTATGCAGGCGGGATCATGTCTGCCGCGGTGGATGGAATCTGCAGTGCGGAGGCAGTGATTTCAGGCGTGAACAATAAATAGTTACAGAATATGCGTATAAAAATACCTTCATTTCCTGTGGAATTATTTGAAAATCCATGGGGAAATGGGGGTATTTTTAGCTTTGATAAAAAATATGCTTGACATTTCGTGAATCTTTGCTATAATTTGATTACAATATAGTAACAAAATTATGTCAAGAGGTGTCGAAAATGAAGTACCGAAGACTAATTACCTTACTGCTGGCACTGTGTATGGTGATATCTGTATTGCCTTTCAATGCGGCAGCAGCATCCATGAAAGCCAGTGATGCGTTGGTTCAGTTTATCAAGAATAGCGAAGGATTTACAAAGTATGCCATGTGGGATTACCAGCAGTGGTCCATCGGCTACGGTACTAAGTGCGAGGCCGGTGAATATCCCGACGGCATCACAGAAGAGCAGGCAGATGCTCTGCTGCGCAAGGCGCTCAGTGTTTCCGAGGGTGCGGTGAATTCCTTTGTAAGCAAGAATCAGTTGAATCCCACGCAGCAGCAATATGATTGCATGGTGTCCATTACCTACGGTTTGGGTACGGAGTGGATGCTGAGTAAATACAATCTCCCGAAGCTTTTCATCAACGGCTGTGAGGAACTGGAATTGCTCAATTCTTTGGGCAGCTGGGTCAATGCCGGAGGAGAGACGCTGAATGGTCTGATCTATCGCCGCATGCGGGAAACCTACATATATTTCCATGGCGAATATAATTCCACCGGTGATATTGCAAAGGATACTCCCTATGCCTGTGTGAAGATGGATCCGGCAGGCGGTAGTGTCAGCAGCAAGCGCATGTACACCTTCCGGGGAGAGCCTTACGGTCAGTATGAGAAGCTGCCGGTGCCCACCCGCGATGGATATACCTTTGCAGGCTGGTTCGATTCTGATGGAAATCAGGTGACGGATGCCACCGTTGCCAAGAGCGTACTGCTTACGCTGACAGCACGATGGAAGCAGGGAGAATCCGAGTCTGATACTGAGCCTGATCCTAAACCCGAACCTGATCCCGATCCCAAACCCGAACCTGACCCCGATCCCCTTGACTGGGTATTCACGGATGTCAGCTCTGCCGATTGGTTCTATCATGATGTAAAGAAGGCAAAAGAACTGGGCATTTTTGAGGGCTATACTGACGGCAGCTTCAAGCCGAATGTCAGCATTACCCGCGCCATGTTTGTGCAGATCATTCACCGTGCGGCAGGTGAGCCGTTGAGCGAGGGTATCGAGCCCTTCGTGGATGTACCCGAGGGCGTCTGGTATTATGATGCAGTATGCTGGGCTTATGAGAATGGCATTGTAAAGGGTGTATCTGAAGATAGTTTTGCCCCCGAACAGACCATTGACCGCCAGCAGATGGCCACCATGCTCTTTAACTACTGCAGCTTCATCGGCCAGGCAAACCCGGAGCAGTATAATTCTCTGGAAAGCTTTGCAGATACGGATGAGATCTCCGACTTTGCCCGGGAACCCATGCAGTGGGTGGTTGGCGTTGGTCTGGTGCAGGGTGTTGGCGACAATCGTCTTGCCCCCAAGATGGATGCCTCCCGCAGTCAGGCGGCGGCGATCATGGTGCGAATGACAGCGCTGATCCAGAAGAATATTGCATAAGTCCGGTTTATTGGACTGCGTTATATGTAAAATCATAGCGTACAGAACAATACGAAGGATGATTGTTCATGTGCAAGGCTCCAAGCGATGGAGCCTTGCACATTTCATTCAAGGAGTGCGCTATGAGTTATTCTATTATCGCTGTTTGCGGCCATGTTGAAGTGTATGATGAAAATGGAATCTTCCTGTTTTCTGCGGATAACCGCCGGGAAGCAAGACTGGAATTGGAGAACGAATACGCATGAATTACAAGCTGACGATCGCCTATGATGGCAGCCGTTACCGGGGCTGGCAGCGGCTTGGTGACAGCGCCCAGACCATTCAGGGGAAGCTGGAAGCCGTGCTGAGCCGCATGGAAGGAAGAGAAGTGGAAATCTCCGGCAGCGGACGCACGGATGCCGGTGCCCATGCCATGGGCCAGGTTGCCACGGTGCAGCTCTTCGGCGACCGGAACCCCCAGGAGATCAAAGATTATGTTAACTCCTACCTGCCTGAGGATATTGGTGTTCTCTCCGTTCAGGAGGCACCGCCCCGATTCCATGCCCGGCTGAGCAGCTCACGCAAGACATATCGCTACCGCATCTGGATGTCAGAGCTGCCCTGTATTTTCGAGCGGAAGTACTGCTATCAGCCGGAGCGCATCCCCGATGTGGAGAAGATGCGAGAAGCTGCCGGGCAGTTTTTGGGCAGCCATGATTTCCAGACCTTTTCCACCGGAAAGACAAAGAAATCCACGGTCCGCACCATCAATGCCATCGAATTTCAGCAGGTGGGACCGGAGCTTCAGGTCTATGTTACCGGTGATGGATTTCTTTATAATATGGTTCGCATCATGGTGGGCACCCTTCTGGAAATCGGTTGGGGAGAACGCCCGGCAGAGGATATTACGCGGCTTTTGGCACAGCGGGAACGGGCGCAGGCCGGCTTTACCGCGCCGCCCCAGGGCTTGTGCCTGATGGAGGTAGAGTATCTATGAACATTCAGATTTTTGGCACTTCCAAGTGCTTTGATACAAAAAAGGCTGAGCGCTATTTTAAGGAGCGAAAAATTCCTTTTCAGCGCATCGATCTGATTAAGTTTGGCATGTCCGGCGGCGAGTTTGACAGTGTGCTTCGCGCTGTGGGCGGCATTGACAACCTGATCAACTGGGATAGCAAATCTCCCACACTGGATCTTTTGCGCTATACCGATGATATCCGCACGAAAGAGGACAAGGTGTTTGACGATCCCCGCCTGATGAAAACCCCGGTGGTGCGCTGTGGAAAGAAAGCCACCCTGGGCTATTGCCCCGAAGTATGGGCCAAGTGGTGCGAGGAGGGAAAATAAATGAACCCGGCCGCATTTTTTCGCATGAAGTCAGATCTGAAACAATTTCAGGAAGCGCATCCCAAATTTACCGCCTTTCTTCACTATGCGTTCCGTCATGGGCTGAAGGAGGACAATGTTGTGGTCGTTACCATTCGTCAGCCGGATGGCACAGAAACCCGATCTAACCTGCGGCTGAGTGAGAACGATGTGCGAATGCTGGAAGATCTTCGTGAGATACTGAAAACAGAATAAAAAACGAGCGCTTTGGAGACTAAGCTTCCAAAGCGCTCATTATTTAGATCTTTTCGTAGGTTTTCTGCAGGAAGCGCTCTGCGTTCACCACAAAGCGTTCGTGGAGTGCGGTGCCAATCGGGCCCTTTTCATCCTTCGCAGTAATCTCAAAGGTGAGCTTGCGGCCATCCACGGCGGTGAGCTTTGCTTCCGCGCTGACTTCCAGGCCAACGGGTGTGGCGGCGAGATGATTGAGATTCAGCATGGTTCCAACGGTGGTCTGGCCTTCCGGAAGAATCTCTTCCAGACAGTTGCAGGCAGCGCCCTCCATCAGTGCTGCCATGCAGGGGGTGGCATAAACCAAAAGGGAACCGGATCCCACGACCTGGGCGGTGTCTTCCCGCTCAACCAGTGCCTCTGCGGTGCCGATGCGGCCAATATATTGCTCCATATTCATGCTCCTTCCGTATGTTTTGTATCATGATACAAAACCGGGGCGATCTTGTCAATATGCCCAGGGCTAAAGTTTTTTGCGCAGCCTCTTGCCATTTTTCAGCTTTGTGCGTATAATAGTTGCAATTATACAGCCGTAAGGCGGAAAAGAGGGATCGTATGGATCTGAATAAGCAGACAAATATGACCATGCTGTGCGATTTTTATGAGCTGACTATGGGCAACGGCTATCTGAAGTCGGGAATCCGTGACCGCATTACCTATTTTGATGTTTTCTTCCGCAAGTGTCCCGATGACGGTGGCTTTGCCATTGCAGCAGGCCTGGAGCAGGTAGTAGAGTATATTCAGGACCTTCGCTTTACCCAGGAGGATATTGAATATCTTCGGGGAAGAAAGCTGTTTTGCGAAGAATTTTTGGACTATCTGAAGTACTTCCGCTTCACCGGCGACATTTATGCCGTGCCTGAGGGCACTCCGGTGTTCCCCAGAGAGCCGATTATGACGGTGCGCGCCCCTGCCATTGAGGCCCAGTTCATTGAGACCTATCTTCTTCTTGTGCTGAACCATCAGAGCCTGATTGCCACCAAGGCCAATCGTATCGTCCGTGCGGCCGAGGGACGCACGGTGCTGGAATTTGGCTCCCGCCGAGCCCAGGGTGCCTATGGTGCCATTCTGGGTGCCAGAGCCTCCTACATCGGCGGCTGCCATGGTACAGCCTGCACCATTTCCGAACAGCTTTTCGGTGTGCCCGCCGGCGGTACCATGGCCCATTCCTGGGTGCAGATGTTCGACAGCCAGTACGACGCGTTCAAAACCTATTGTGAGATTTATCCCGATAATGCAACCCTTTTGGTGGACACCTATGATACCCTGCGCTCCGGTATCCCCGATGCCATCCGTGCCTTCAATGAGGTGCTTCGTCCCCGGGGCATCACCAAGTGCGGCATTCGTCTGGACTCCGGCGATGTGACCTATCTCAGTCGCAAGGCACGCAAGATGCTCGATGATGCTGGCTGGCCGGAATGCAGAATCTCTGCATCCAACTCCCTGGATGAATATCTGATCCGGGACATTCTCCATCAGGGTGCCTGCATCGATATGTTCGGCGTGGGTGAGCGGCTGATTACCTCCCGCAGTGAGCCCATGTTTGGCGGTGTCTACAAGCTGGCAGCGGTGGAAGATGACGAGGGAAATGTAATTCCCAAGATCAAAGTCAGTGAGAATGTGGAGAAGATTACCAACCCCCACTTCAAGAAGCTCTACCGCTTCTACAGCCGCGAAACCGGTAAGGCCATCATGGACTACCTTTGCGTCTACGATGAAACCGTGGACGATAGCAGCACCATGGAGGTCTTTGACCCGGACAACACCTGGAAGCGGAAAACCGTCTACGATTTCAAGGCCAAGCCTCTGCATGAGACCATCTTCAAAAACGGTGAACTGGTGTATCAGCTTCCCACTCTGGAAGCAATTCGCACCTATTGCCAGGAGCAGGTGGACACCCTGTGGGATGAAGTCAAGCGCTTTGATAACCCCCATGTATATCATCTGGACCTGTCCCAGAAGCTTTGGGACATTAAGGACAGCCTTCTGCGTCAAAAGAATAAATAAATTCAAGATTCCCTGCCGGAAAACCCGGCAGGGCGTCCTTTTCAGGAGAGAATTATGAGAAAAACCAAGGCAAAACAGATGGCGCTGTGTGGCTTGTTGGGGGCGTTGGCGGTGGTCATCATGATGCTGGGGGGCATTATCCCTGTGGCCACCTTTTGCTGCCCCATGCTGGCTGCCCTTTTGATGGTGCCGGTGCTCTATGAATGCGGCGGACGGCTGGCGCTGACATGGTATGGGGCGGTTAGCCTCCTGTGCTGCCTTTTGGGGCCGGATAAGGAAGCGGCAGCGATCTTTGTGTTCCTTGGCTGGTACCCGGTGGTGAAGGGGAGTATTGATAGGTGCAAGCCCCTTGCCCGCACTGCTGTAAAGCTTCTGATTTTCAATGGGGCAACCTTCCTGATGTACAGCCTGTTGCTGTATGTACTTGGTTTGCAGAGTCTGCGGCAGGAATTTTCGGGCATGGGCGTTGCTATGATGGCTGCGCTGCTGCTTATGGGAAATATTGCCTTTTTCCTCTTTGATGTCCTGCTGCCCCGTATGGCAGTGCTGTATGCTGTTCGCTTCCGAAAGCGGTTTTGGAAATAAGAAAAATGAAAGGGATGTGCTGTAATTTGCAGCACATCCCTGTTTTTATATTGGGAAAAGAATCAAAGCTTGGTGCGCTCAGCGATGATGGCTACCATTTCGCCAACATTCTTCATGGAGGAGACTTCGCTCATCTTGAACTTCATCTTGAAGGTGCGCTCTACAGCGGAGATGAGGGTGATATGCTCCAGAGAGTCCCAATCTTCGATGTCATCAGCGGTGGTGCGGGGGGTGATGTGGATGCTGTCATCATCGAAAACATCCTTGAATACCCGGTTCAGGCGTGCATAAAGGGCTTTCAGTTCCATAGTATTACTCCTTTTCCTGCGGCTCATTGCCCTGAACCGCGATCACATGATTTTTGCTCTCGTAGGAGTCCACATCCAGCTTCCAGCGGGTGTTGCCGGCTTCGTCCTCCTGAATCTTTTCAAATCCGAAGCTGCCATACAGCTCCCGGACCATATTGTTCTTTGCAGTGGGATAGTAGTTGCCATAGATGGTGTGCAGGCCCTTTTCCCGGCAGCGCTCCACAAGTTTGTCCAGCATGGCCAGCTCCATGTCCCGCTTCAGGACACGGCAACTCATGAGCCACAGCTCCACATCCAGAGCATCGCCATCGATCTTGCCGATGACCACGGATACCACACCGTTGTCGCCAAACTTGTCGATGAGCTTGCCGTAGAGGCGGATATGCTCGCTGCTCTCAAAAACCTGCTCCATTTCCGCGGGGGTATAGCGGCGGGTGGTCAGGTTGAACTGGTTGCTCTTGTTGGAGAGCTGGGTGATGCGGGCAAGATAAACGGGGATAAAGTCATCGATGGTGGCGGTCATCTCCAAAGAGCGGAGATATTCGCTGTAATCCCCAAAGGAGGCCATCTGGGCACTTCTCAGCGCATTGCCCTTGTACATTTCATTGCGCTTCAGGTCGTCATCACTGAAGGAAGTGACTTCGAAATAGCCGCCCCGGTCGATGGTGGCGATGTAGTTTTCTACACCCTCCATCTCAGGCACTGCCACACCGGGTACCTGTGCCTGAACGATGGCTCGCTCTGCGGGGTTGTCATCGGCAAAGACGATGGCTTCCGGCAGAATATTCAGCTCCTGGGCGATCTCTACAATGTTCCGGTCCTTGTTTTCCCAGTTGGCCTTGATGATGATGAAATCATCCGGCTTCAGAGCACCTTCCGGATGGTTCAGGCCAGCAATGGCGTTCTCATGGTCGTTCTTGGAGCAGACAGTGAGAAGAATGCCCTGGGCCTTCACGCACTTCAGATAGGACTGAAATTCGTAGTAGGACTGGGAGACACCGGTCTCCTGGCCGATCTCGATGCCGTCCACACCGTCATCGCCCACAACGCCGCCCCAAAGGGTGTTGTCCAGATCAAGGGCAAGAGCCTTCTTGTTTCTGCCGAATACGGACTTGATGATGTTGGAAACATTGAAGGCAAAAGAGGGGATTGCCTCAAAGCACATGGCGTACTTGTACATATTCCAGTAGGAGGGATCAGACCACTTGCGAAGGCCGTAATCCGCTGCAAGATATGCAAGGTCATTCAGGAAGAAGCTTTCATGCTCTCGTGCATACTGGGAGAACAGCTCGTTGAGCCGGGAGAGGAAATGGCTTCTGCCATGAATGTCATAGCAGTCCCGGTTGCCCAGCAGACGGAAGAAGGGCATCTCAAAGTTGTTCTGAATGATGGGGCAGTGGAATTTTTCCCGAATGCTGTCCCACATGGCGGTAAATTTTTCGTATTCACCCTTCAGCTTCTGTTCCACCACCTCCTCACTGTCGGTGATTTCGGGATAGGCGGTGATGTTGCGGTTGGAGGTGTGAATGAACACGATGTCGGGGGCAAAGCTCAGCAGATGCTCGTCCGGGAACATGGCATCCTGGAAATACTGGGCATATTCCGATTCGTAGAAGGTGGGGGCGATACCCGCATCCAGCAGGAACAGTTCCATGGTCTGCACGATATTGCTGGTGGTGGAGCCGCCGAATACGGCGATCTTTTTTTCCATGCGGGGTCTGCCGTCCGCGAGTAATGCCTTGCGGATGGCGCGGCGCTTCTGAATGATATATGATGCGTCAAAGGGGTATTGCAGTTCTTTCATTTGGATTCCTTCCTTATTCCTGGGCTGCGGTTTCTTCGGTGGGAGTAGCCTGATCGGGCTGCTCCAGTGCAGCCTGCTTTGCGGCTTCTGCTTCCTCCGCTGCCTTCTGAGCGGCGATTTCCAGCTGCTCGTCGATGATCTCGCTGTCAGCATCCTGGGTAATCAGGTTCATCAGGTTGTCGGCATTGGCGCCCACAACGGAGTAGGAGCACATGGAGAACAGCACATCGGTGATGCCCATGGCGTCGATGAAGTTCGGCAGATTCCGTTCCAGATAGCGCATATCTGCCACATAGATCTCCTCAAAGGAGCTGGTGAAGAAGGGGATCTCTGCGTTGCCGTAGCTGTCCTTGATGACCAGCAGGCGGCGGTTGTTATTGACCTGAGTATTCACCTTGACGATGTATTCATCGCTGCCAAGGAACATCAGATAGGAGGAAGAGACGCCTACTTCGCGGAACAGATCATCGGTGTACTCATAATTGAAGGAAGAATCGTAGAAGTGGGCTTCGTACTCGCAGGTGGGGACATAGTATGTAAAGTCTTCCGGATCATTGAGGATACGGGAGTCTTCGGAGAAGGCATACATGGTACCCACATAGCCTTCGTTCACGCCCTTGGTGTACTCGCTCAGGTCGGCGAAGGGAACACCTGCGACCTTTGCAAACTGCTCGCAGGCATAGTAAGCGCCCAGAGCCTGCCAGTGATGGTCGGTACGGCAGTAGATTTCTTCTTCGGTGTGCTTGGCCATTGCGTCGCAGATGTTGATGGGAATGATGCGATCATCCAGCTTTTCATGCACGGCATCGAAGCATTCAGACTGGTCGCTGGAGTAGTCGGATGCATTGCTGGGCAGATAGAACTGGCTGGCCAGAGGTGCGGGCATGGAGTAGATCTTGACTCTGGAGCTGACCTGATCCCGCAGGGTGTTCAGGGCTTCCACATAGGCATTGCCGCTGCCGCCGCCAAAGAGGCCGAGGCACTTCCAGTGGCCGTCCTGCTGTACAACCAGAAGACCGTTGGACATGTTGAATTCTGCCTCTTCTGCACGGAAATCCTTCTGGGGAGGTGCTTCCTTCTCTACCGGTTCCTCGGGCACGGTGGTGGCAGTGGAGGGATCGGCAGGGTCGGTGGTTTCGGAGGGTTCTTCTTCCTTGGGGGCACCGCCCATGGCATTTTCTACCAGAGGCTTGTTGATGAAGGTCACTGCACTTTCAGCGGAACGGACGCCGAACAGGGACTTGAACTGGTTGCCCACATTTTTGAAATAATCGCGGTAGGGGACAGTATCAACATAGAAAATGCCGATATCTTTGGTATACTCGCCGGAGAAGTAGCTTTCAAAAGAGAACTTGGGGAAGTCTGCCAGATTACGGTTCTCAATCTCAGAGACAGTGGAGCGGGGGAAAATCAGCAGGAATAATGTAAACAGGGCAAACATTCCGCTAAGCAGCAGGAGAGAAAAGACGGAAATGCGGGTCTGTTCCCAATTTCTGCGGCGTTCCCAACGCTTTTTCTTCAGTGCTTTGGCACGATCCCTCGGAGAATCCTTTACAGGAGCCGGTTCACTGAGTTCTTCTTCGTAGTCATATTCATCTTCTTCGAAGGATTCTTCAGCATAATCTTCATAGGAAAAATCTTCAGCAGTTCTTACAGTATCAAACAGAGATTCAAAAGAGAATTCTTCTGTGGCTTCGCTATGCTGTACTTCGTCCACAGATTCTTCTGCAGTGATTTTGCTGGACTTTTCTTCCGCCACGGATTCCTCCAGGGCAGTAATTTCGTTGAATTGATCTTCGTGTTCTTTCATGGTTTGTCACCTCGTGTCAGACGGCCGGATCAGAACCGGAAGTAGAGGAAGGGGTTGTTGGTGGCACCCACCAGCAGAATGCTCACAATGATCAGCAGTGCGGCACAGCCAATGAGAGCGCCGTAGCGGCCAATGGCATACACTGTGTGGCTCTTGTTCTCCAGGAAGAAGCTCTTAACCTTGGGCAGGATCGGCATGCTGCAGAGGATTGCAGCGGCGATCAGGAACATATTGTTCAGTAAAGAGGACCAGGTCATTACATCATAGAAGCTGGCGTTATGGGTCAGCATGCTGATGCCGGTAATGTTCAGGAGGAACTGGCCAAGCTGGCCCAGATCCTCAAAGAAGAAGATGCCGAAGCCGATGATGATGACCACCTTGCTGTAGATGTGCTTGACCCAGATGGGCCAGGACTTCATGCGCTTCTTGCCCAGCTTCTGCTCGAAGAAAATGAAGAAGCCGAAGTAAAGACCCCAGAGAATGAAGTTCCAGGAAGCGCCGTGCCACATACCGGTGCAGAACCACACCAGGAAGAGGCTGAAGTACTTGCGGTTCTTGCCGAAAATGGGAATGTACAGCAGATAATCCCGGAAGAACGAGCCCAGGGAAATGTGCCAGCGCTGCCAGAATTCGGCGATGGTCTTGCATACAAAGGGATGGGAGAAGTTCTCGTCGAAGTGGAAGCCAAACATCCGGCCAAGGCCGATGGCAATGTCGGAATAGCCGCTGAAGTCAAAGTAGACATACAGGGAATAGGCGATCACGGTGAACCAAGTGCCCAGCACGGACAGGCCTGCAATATCGCCGTCGAAGAAGGTGGTAACAATTACATAGAGATTGTTTGCAATGATAACCTTCTTTACAAGGCCGAGAATGGCCCGCAGAGCACCTTCGCACAGATCGTTCAGGGTGGCGGTGCGATTGTCAATTTCCTGCTCCACCACGCTGTAGCGGACGATGGGGCCTGCAATGAGCTGGGGGAAGAGGGAGAGATACAGCAGGAACTTGCGGAACTGGTACTGCACCTTTACTGTCTCCCAGTAGCAGTCCACAATATAGGAAACTGCCTGGAAGGTAAAGAAGCTGATGCCGATGGGGAGCCTGATCTGGGGTACAGGGACATTTGCGCCGAACAGAGCGTTGAAGTTCTCCACCAGGAAGCCGCTGTACTTGAACACCAGAAGCATCAGAAGGTTGATGGCGATACCTATGCCCAAAGCCAGCTTTGCATAGGGGGTGTTGCGGAATCTGCCGATGAGCAGACCCACGAACCAGTTGAGCCCTGCGCTGAACAGAAGCATCAGCACGAACAGGGGTTCACCCCAGGCATAGAAAATCAGAGAGAAAATAATGAGGATTGTGTTCTTTCGCTCCAATGTCTTGGATGTGAAATAGAAAATCAAGCACAAAGGAAGAAAGAAGTAGATAAAAAAGAGATCAGCAAATACCATAATTCATCACCATAGTTGGCAAAACGCCATTTTTCTACAAAGCATACCATATAATTCTATTATATCTATATGGAATAGTCAAGTGTGGATTTGGCAAGGATTTTGCTTGAAAACAGCTGAAAAACGATTGACAATTCGGGCATTTATGGTATAATATCTTGGAATATTGAAAAAGCAATGAGGAAACAAACCGGTTTGGCACCTTTAGCGAGCAGGGGATGGTGGAAGCCCTGCGGAGCGCTTTGCCGGAGGCCACTTCCGAGCAGCCTGCGAGAGCAGGACGGGGGTTCCCGTTACAGGACAAATGAGAGACGCCCGTGCCGGGAGTCATCAGGGTGGTACCGTGGAGCAGCTTGCTTCGCCCCTGATCGCGGCAGGGTCTTTTTTTTCGGAAACTCTAAATAAATCGCCTGCGGCGCATGGCGGATCTTTTGCCCCAACTGTGCAGTTTGAAAACTTGAAATACACAAAGTATTCCTGCGTTTTCAAACTTTCATTTGGAGCAAAATCCCTCGCCATCCGCTCTTGCCGATTTCTTCAGAGCTTCCTTAGTGTTCCGTAGATCATGTTAATAAAAAATGTTGATAAATTATTTGGAGGCTGATTCCCATGGAAGCAAAAAAGTACGGTCTGAATGAGCTGCGCGAGATGTTCCTTTCCTTCTTCGAGAGCAAGGATCATCTTCGTCTGCCCAGCTTTTCTCTGATCCCCCAGAACGACGCATCCCTGCTGCTGATCAATTCCGGCATGGCGCCTATGAAGCCCTACTTCACCGGTGAGGTAGAGCCCCCCCGTCGC
>JAZRCV010000099.1:0-5092 GCA_045659925.1 Faecousia sp. | reverse complement strand
TCCCGCGCTCTGCTGGGCGTCAACCCCGAATTCCGTGCAGCCCTCAAGGCAGCCGGCTTCCTGACCCGTGACCCCAGAATGAAGGAAAGAAAGAAGTACGGTCTCAAGGCCGCTCGTCGCGCTCCCCAGTTCTCCAAGCGCTGATTTTACAAGTTATTTCTATGCCTTTTTCAAGGGCCGCTCTCGCGAGCGGCCCTTTTGTTAAATCTAATGTGGTAAATGCTGCGAATTCGCCGGAAATCTCCATATAAACAGAAGATTTCCTACCGGAACGCGCACAAGACAGGAGATCAAGACACAGAACCGTCCCCTGTCTTCTACCTTTATTAATGCGGCTGTTACAGGAAATCAAGTTACTTGGAAAGATGTTGGCGCATCTGCTCTTAGAGGCGCAATTCAGGGAGGCCTTGCAGGATTTGGTATAATTGATACGGGGGCAGCACTTGGATTATCAGTTGTTAATGCGTTAATAACATATAATGAAGTAACTAAGGTGACTGATGATCCGATTGAGATCGCAGTATCTGTTGGCGCTTCTGCTGCAGCAACTTTTTTGGGAGGAATTGCACCTGGGCCAGATCCTTTAGTGGATTCCTTTGGAGTAATGTTTGGAACTTATTGCGCAACAAGTTTTGTTACTGGGGCGGTATCCGAAGGTGTAGCTACGGGCATAAGAGGAGTGAGTGAGAGCTTGCCTAATCGAAGGAATAGTTATTGCAGAAGAACGAGGTATAGTTCCTATGTTAGAAATAGGGCACGGCGGACAAATAAATCATATTATTCTTCGCGGAGGAAGGGAAGATCCTATGGATATTAATGTTGAGAAAGATGGATACTTAATTAAGGGTACATGCCGTTGGGCGTATCCGTATGTTCGGTTTTTACTCGTTATTCTATTTGTAATAACCATTTACTTTGTATATGATGCAGTAGTTAGGAGATCCTGGTCGTACTGGCTTACAGCAGCAATTATGTTCTGTATGTTAACACTTTTTATAGTTTATGCCTATTATTTGGGACGTTCTTTTGAATTGAATGATTCTGGTTTTACTGTGATTACACCAACTAATTCAAGGCGCTTTTATTCATGGGAGAAGTATCCGTACATCTATGTATTCTCAAAAATAGAAGCAAATGACTTTTGGAGCAAGTATTTTATGTTTTCTAGGATACCAATTGATGTTGAAATGGCAAACAGAATGCAAAGATTTTGGATGAACTTTCACCCGAATGTACTCTTTCTGTTTCAACATTCAGAATCTATTGAAAAAGAAATGCGTGAAAAATTATCAGAATTAAAGATTGAATATCGTGGAAAACAAGGATCACCAGGAAAATTGCGGAAACCAAAAGGTATTGACTGAGGAGAGAAAAAGATAGACTAACTATTAAAAGTCAAGTCCAAAAACGGGAAAAACCGTAAATTAGCGGGACAAGGGGACGGTTCTCCTGTCTCCTTCCAGAATGAGGGATAAATAGTGACTTTTTGTCAGCTTAACTTGTGATAGTTCGGTCAAACATGATGTTTTCTGAACATTCTGCAAAAAGCTCGAGTTCTGTCCTCTGACCAATTCTCAACCAAGCACCCTTGCGGGGCAGGGCATCCTGCCTCCCAAGGGTGTTTTTCTACCTGAAGCAGGCGACCATCGGCAGGCTGATTGGTAGTGAACTGACCAAGGGAACGGCAACGCAGCTGCAAACCTGGCATGAGTAGAAGACAGGTCTGAAAGACAGGGGACGGTTCTGTGTCTTGACAAGGCTGCCAGGGTGCGGTATACTGGAAAAGGGTGATATTTATGCCAAGGCAAGCCAGAAAGCGGGCGGAAAGTGGGATTTATCATGTGATGCTGCGGGGGATTGACCGTCAGGCGATCTTCGAGGACAGGCAGGACTATTTCTCCTTTCTGCAAATCGTTCAGGAGTGCCGGGAACTGTGTGGGTTCCAGTTGTTTGCCTACTGCCTGATGGGCAATCATGTGCATATGCTCATAAAGGTTGCGCATGATCCACTGGAGACCATCTTTAAGCGGATCGCTGGCCGGTATGTCTACTGGTACAATGTGAAATATCAGCGGGTCAGCCATCTGTTTCAGGATCGCTTTAAGAGCGAACCGGTGGAAGACGATGCGTATTTCCTGACCGTCCTTCGCTACATCCATCAGAATCCTGTCAAGGCCAACCTGTGCAAAAGACCCGGGGACTACAGTTTCAGCAGTTATGCAGACTATCTGTCCGACAGCACCGCCGTCGATACAGAGTTTGCACTGCGGATTCTTCCCCGCGAGGAACTGATTCGCTTCAACAACGAGCCAAACAACGATCAATGCCTCGAACTCCACCCACAGCGCAGGCTCGCCGTAACAGACGAACAGGCCCGGGCCATCATCGCAAAATATGCCCACTGCCAAACCGTCACCGAATTCCAGCGCCTTGACGAAAAGAAAAAGATCCGCTGTGTCAAGCTGATCCACGAAAACGGCGTCTCAATCCGCCAAATCTGCCGCCTGACAGGCATCAGCAAAGGCCTGATCGAAAAGTGGCTGAAATAATGCAAGACAATCTATTTTTTACCAAACCTGTCAAACAACCACCCGCTGAATCCCTCGGAGGGTGGTTTTTTGTCGGAATGGACGAATTTTTTTTTGATATTCCAATTCTCCCTTCCTGTGTGCTATAATATATGAATATAAAATAGATGAGAAAAAGACAGGGGACGGTTCTGTGTTTTGGTTCCCAAGACACGGACCCGTCCCCTGTCTTCCGCGAGAGGGAGACCATTATGAACAAAGAAAGAATCCCGGCCATTTTTGGCAGCAATGTATTCAATGAAGAGACCATGGCCCAGTATGTGCCCTTTGAGGCGGTGGAGGCTTGGCGCAATTGCCTGAAAAACGGCAAGCCCCTGACCCTTGAGGTGGCAAACGACATCGCCGAGGGCATGAAGAACTGGGCCCTGGAGCGGGGCGCTACCCACTATACCCACTGGTTCCAGCCCATGACCGGCTACACCGCAGAAAAGCACGACAGCTTTATCACCCCCGTGGGCAGCGGCAAGGTCATCATGGACTTTTCCGGCAAGGCCCTGGTCAGCGGCGAGCCGGACGCTTCCTCTTTCCCCTCCGGCGGCCTGCGCGCCACCTTTGAGGCCAGAGGCTACACCGCATGGGACCCCACCAGCTTCGCCTTCCTGAAGGATGGCAGCCTGTGCATCCCCACGGTGTTCTGCTCCTACTCCGGTGAATCTCTGGACAACAAGACCCCCCTGCTGCGCTCTGTAGAAGCCGTGAGCCGTCAGGCCGTGCGCATTCTGCGGCTGTTCGGCGACACCACCACCCGCCGGGTCACCACCCAGGTTGGCCCCGAGCAGGAATACTTCCTCATCGATAAGAAGCTCTTCCTTGCCCGCGAAGACCTGCGCCTTTGCGGACGCACCCTCTTCGGTGCCAAGCCCCCCAAGGGTCAGGAGCTGGACGACCACTATTTCGGCGTCATCCATCCCCGTGTCTCCGCCTTCATGCAGGAGCTGGACGAAGAGCTTTGGCGCCTTGGCATCCTGTCCAAGACCAAGCACAACGAGGTGGCCCCCTCTCAGCATGAGATGGCCCCCATCTACTGCGATGTCAACATCGCCTGCGATCACAACCAGCTTGCCATGGAGACCATGAAGAAGGTGGCCGACCGCCACAATCTGGTGTGCCTGCTTCACGAAAAGCCCTTCGCCGGGGTCAACGGCTCCGGTAAGCACGATAACTGGTCCCTGGCCACGGATTCCGGCACGAACCTCTTTGCCCCCGGCAGCACCCCCAGCCAGAACGCCCAGTTCCTGCTGTTCCTGGCTGCCTTCATCAAGGGCGTGGACGATTATGCCGAGCTGCTGCGCACCACCGTTGCCTGCCCCGGCAATGACCACCGTCTGGGCGCACAGGAGGCTCCTCCTGCCATCATCTCCATCTTCCTTGGTGCAGAGCTGGATGCCGTGATTGACGCCATTGTGGGCGGCACGGACACGGACTATGTGGATATGCAGCGCCGTCAGCTTCGCATCGGCGTGGACATCCTGCCCCATATCCCCCAGGACACCACCGACCGCAACCGTACCTCCCCCCTTGCCTTCACCGGCAATAAGTTTGAATTCCGTATGCTGGGCTCCAGCCAGTCCATTTCCGGCGCCAACACGGTGCTGAACACCATCATGGCAGAGGAGCTTTCCCAGTTTGCCGATATTCTGGAAAAGGGAAATAATTTCCAGGAGGATCTCCACGAGCTGATCCGCACCACCTTCCGCAATCATCGCCGCATCATCTTCAACGGCAACGGCTATGATGATGCCTGGGTGCAGGAAGCACAGCGCCGCGGCCTTCCCAACCTGCCCACTGCCGCCGATGCCATCCCCACCTATCTGATGAAGAAGAATGTGGAACTGATGACCCGCCACGGCAGCTTCACGGAAAGCGAAATGATCGCCCGCCATGAAATTCTCATCGAGCAGTACTGCTATGTCATCCGCATTGAGGCTCTCACCATGGTGGACATGGCCCAGCACCTGCTGCTGAACGCCGCTTCCCAGTACACCGCCAGCCTGTGCGATACCATCATCAGCAAGAAGCAGGCCATCCCCGGCATCAGCTGCCGGGTAGAGGAAGCTCTGGCCGCCTCCGTGGCCCATCTGAACGATCAGCTTCTTCAGGAATCCGCCGCCCTCAAGAGCGCGGTGGAGCTGGCTCCCTCCAAGACCGACGAGGAAACCCTGCGCTACTATTATAATGAGGTCTTCCTCCGCATGAATTCCCTCCGGGCCGTGGCCGACCAGCTGGAAACCCTCACCGCCAGCGATTTCTGGCCCTACCCCACCTATTGCGATCTCCTGTTCCCGGTATAATGTTTTTAGGGGCGTGCACTGCACGCCCCTTTTGTTATGCATCCTCCACCGTAAAATTTCCTTCTGTGAATGTAGGGGCGTGCACAAGGTGAATTGCCCCGGAGGGGCAAGAGAGGGTGGCCTGGGCCATTGCACGCCCGCGTAAATGTTGCGGATTCGCCGGAACCTTCGATATAAACGCAGCATTTTCTGCGCGGGCGATCGATGATCGCC
>JAZRCV010000098.1:0-4555 GCA_045659925.1 Faecousia sp. | reverse complement strand
GAAACCGCCATGATCCGCTCCCCGGTCTGGGGATTCGGTCCGGTGTAGAAGGCAAGCTCCTGCTGCGCCATGGCCTTTGTAATATCGGAGGTGTCCGGCGCACTGCCTGCCCAGGTGCCGAAGGAGGATGCCACAATGCTGCCATCGGAGCCGATGAACTGCATTTCCATGGTATTCTTGTCCTCAAAGGTCTGGGTCAGCATGACGCAGGACTGGTAATACTCATTATAGCTGAGATTGATATAGCTGCTGAAGAAGTCCGAAGAGGTTCTGGCCTTTGCCTCCATACCGGAGCGCAGGGTGGAATAATAATGCCCCGCCACCGTCACGGAAATAATGACAACAAACACCAGTACCATCGCGATCAGCCAGCTGGC
Source organism: Faecousia sp. (assembly GCA_045659925.1). Taxonomy (GTDB): domain Bacteria; phylum Bacillota; class Clostridia; order Oscillospirales; family Oscillospiraceae; genus SVMC01. The sequence goes on along the minus strand of JAZRCV010000098.1, from coordinate 4,178 downwards.
CGTATTGATCAGCCACCGCCGCCGGATGCCGCTGCGAAACCGCTCCGCAACCTTTGTTTTCGTTTTTTGAATCAGATTCCCCATTTATAGCCGAAGCCCCAATCCGTTGTGATATAGACAGGATTTGCCGTGTCGTCCTCAATCTTCAGACGCAGGCGGCGGATGTTCACATCCACGATCTTGAGTTCGCCGTCATAGTCCCGGCCCCAGACTGTGGTGAGGATTTCCTCACGGGACAGGGCTCTGCCGGGATTCTGCATGAACAGCTTCATAATGGAATACTCCACCTGGGTCAGGCGGATACGGGCACCGTTCTTTTCCAGTGTGCGGTTGCGGGTATTGAGCACAAAGGGGCCATGGCTCAAAAGCTCCGAGGATGCGCCGCCATCACCGCCGATGCGGCGGAAAATGGCATCGATGCGGGCGGTCAGCTCTGCCGGGGAGAAGGGCTTGGTCACATAGTCATCGGCCCCGGTCATCAGGCCGGTGACTTTGTCCATCTCCTGGGTGCGGGCAGTGAGCATGATGATGCCAATGGATTTGTTGGTGGCGCGGATATTACGGCAGACTTCAAAGCCGTCCATATCCGGCAGCATGATATCCAACAGCGCCACGCCGATGTCCGGATTCTCCTTCAGCCGCTCCAGCGCCTCCGTGCCGGTACCGGCTTCGATGGTGTCATAGCCCGCCCGCTTCAGGTTGATGACCACAAAGCTGCGGATGCTGACCTCATCTTCAAGAATCAATACTTTTTTCATATTCCCTCTCCTTATTACATCGCATGCATTATACTTCGCCGGAATTCCAGTCGGTAAAGATAAAGTGGAAAGCGCTTTTCAGCTGCTCCGGGGTGATTTTCTGGTCAAAAATCCGCCCGACATAAACTGCATCGCCTTTTTCTGCCAGGATGAACCTTCCGTCTGCCTCTGCCAGCTCCCGGGCATCCGCGCCTGTGAGGGCGGTGATGGAAAACAGGGCGTCTTCTCCCCGGTAGAACCAATAGCCCGGCAGACCGTGCTCATCCTGCTCATAATCCACCACAAGCTCCTGCTCCCACTGGGGCAGCAGATCCACATACCAGCCATCGGTATAATTGTGGAAGGTGGATTGCTCATATACCCGGGTGCCGTCCCGCCGGAGACTGTACCAGCGGATCTTATAATAGGTCACGGTTTGCTCTTCCTGCCGCTTCGGCAGCTGCACCGTGCCGGGCAGCTCGATCTGGCCATCGGCGTCAATGTCCTCGCTGTAGACATTGCGATAGCGAACCCGGGCGGCATCATTGGCGTTCTGCCCCAGGGCAGAAACATTCACAAAGGTACCGTCATCCAGAATAAACACATCGGTCACGATGGTGTTTTCCTCATAGGTGTTGGCCACAAACACGGCGGGGGTATCATCCTGCATCATGCCCCGGATGATCCGGCGGATACTATCCGCCCCCAGCGCGGTGGACATGGCGGCAGAGCCTTCATATTCCAGCCCGCCGTCACCCCAGGCGTAATACTCCGTCAGACCCAGGGTGGAATCCTCCTGCGCCCGGAATACCAAAAGATCCTGCAGGCCGTTGCCGTCCAGATCTGCCATCGTATGGCGGATGCAGCTCACATTCAGAAGCTCTGTCACATGGCCGCCTTCCAGAGAATAGACGGACAGGGTCTGGGGCACCTGATCGCTGACCTGACGGCCCACCACGATCTCCAAGCCTAAAGTCGTGTCGATCTGGCGGTAGTCCACACTTTCAAAGGCGCTGCCGTCACCTTCAATGACGGCGGCATTTTCATAGCCGGTCTGGGTTTTCTGATAAATATAAATCTTCAGGGGCTTTTCTCCGGGCATACGGAAGAACACGATGGCTTCTTCCAGACCGTCGCTGTTCAGATCTGCCAGCTGCACCGCCTGACGGCGATCGCCGGAAACGGGGGCACAGTATTCTGCGCCGCTTTCCAATACGCTCTCGATCTGATTTTGCAGATTATAGTACTCTTCCGACTGCTTCGGCAGCTGATAAAGCTCCTCCGCAGATTGCAGAAGGCACCCGGAAAACAGGGCGCAAAGCAGCAGCGCCATCAAAATTATGCCGATTTTCTTGCTGTGCATACCGCCTTGCCTCCTTAAAGATTTTCATAATATTATAACATAATATCGTCAAAATTGCGATACTTTTGTTTCCGTTGTGACATTTTTATTTCAGCACCACGCTGTCCGGTCCCAGCAGTGCCGCAAGCTCCCGGAGCATATCCTCTCTGGGGGTGCAGGCCGTGCCGTAGCGGGTGCGGGTGTCGGCAAAAAACAGCACCGTTTTATCCTCCCCCGGGAACATGGACAAAATCGCCCTTACCTTCCCCAGATTCGGATCTGACTGGGAGCGCAGCCGCAGATACAATGTCTGCTTCGGCAGCTGGGCGGCCAGTTCCCGCTCCGTGGCATCGCCAATGGGGCGAATCCGGTTGACAATGAGCTGGGGCTCCTTTTCATCCCGGACCGACAGCTTGCCAATCACCACCACTGCGCTGTTTTCCTTGAGGTAGGTGCCGTACTGCTCCAGCACATTGGAAAAGGCCAGCATTTCAATGGCGGCGGTGTCATCCTCCAGCACCACATAGGACATCATAGAGTGGTTGCGGGTGGTCTTCATCCGCACGGACTGGACGATGCCCGCAATGCTGACGATCTGCTCGTCAAAATACTGCCCATCTCCTTCGGAGAAGCTTGCCATAATGCTGCCGATGGGAACCACCCGGCTGCCCTGCAGCTTGGCCCGGTACTCGTCCATGGGATGACCGCTGAGATATAAGCCCGTGGTCTCCTTTTCCATAGCCATCAGCTCACGGCGGCTCATTTCGGGAATGTTGGGGATGGGAACGGACTGCTCCTCCTCTTCCCCGCCCATATCGAACATGCCGATCTGACCGGAGATGTTGCGCCGCTTATTGGAGGCAACGGAATCCATCAGGGTGTCGAAAATGTGCAGAAGCTGGCTGCGGTGCAGGCCAAAGCAATCCATGGCACCGCATTTGATGAGGTTTTCCATGGCCCGCTTGTTGAGTTCTGTTTCCGAAAGCCGCTGGCACAGGGCTTCAAAGGAAGGATAGAGGCCGTTCTGGCTGCGTTCTGCGGAAATATGCTGGATCAGGCCCTTGCCGATATTCTTCACCGCTGCAAGGCCAAAGCGGATGCCCTCCGGCTCCACGGTAAACTTATCCTCAGAGCGGTTGATATCCGGGGGCAGCAGTGCAATGCCCATGGCACGGCACTCGGCGATATAGCCGGAGATCTTGGCAGAGCTATCCAGCACGGAGGTCATGAGCGCTGCCATGTACTGCCGGGGATAATGGCACTTGAGATAGGCCGTATCATAGGCCACCTTGGCATAGCATACGGCGTGGGCCTTATTGAAGGCGTAGTTGGCGAAGTCCAGAATCTCATCATAGATCTCCTGGGCCGCCTTTTCGCTGACGCCATTGGCAATCGCACCGGGAATGCCCCGCTCTGGGTCGCCGTAGACGAAGCCCTTGCGCTCGGCAAGGATGACCTCCTGCTTCTTTTTAGAGATGGCCCTTCGCATCATGTCCGCCTGCCCAAGGGTATAGCCCGCAAGACGGCGGAAAATTTCAATGACCTGCTCCTGATAGACGATGCAGCCGTAGGTAACGGACAGGATCGGCTCCAGCATGGGGGTCTTATAGCGAATGCGCTCCGGACGGAACTTGCATTCGATGAATTTCGGGATGGATTCCATGGGGCCGGGACGGTAAAGGGCCACGATTGCCGTCAGGTCTTCAATGGAATGGGGTTTCATATTGACGCAAACGCCGGTGATACCTGCGGATTCCAGCTGGAATACGCCCGCCGTTCTGCCCTCGGAGAGCATGGCGAAGGCGGCATCGTCATCATCGGGGATGTTTGCCATGGAGAAGGTCGGCTGCGTGCGCCGGATCTGCTTTTCCGCGTCATCAATGACCGTGAGGTTGGGAAGGCCAAGGAAGTCCATCTTCAGAAGGCCCAGCTGCTCAATGGTGGTCATGGTAAACTGGGTGACGATGGTATCGTCATTTCGTGCCAGAGGCACATAGTCGCTGACGGGGTTCTTGGTGATGACCACGCCTGCGGCATGGGTGGAGGTGTTGCGGGGCATGCCTTCGATGGCCTGTGCGGTATCCACCAGCTTTTTCACC
>JAZRCV010000097.1:0-5343 GCA_045659925.1 Faecousia sp. | reverse complement strand
TCCGGCACGGTAACAACGCCCACATTGGGGTCGATGGTGCAGAAAGCATAGTTGTCCGCCGGAATACCGGCATTGGTGATGGCGTTAAACAGAGTGGACTTGCCCACATTGGGCAGACCGACGATACCTAATTTCATATATGCATTCTCCTTTATTTGCGAAGGGTTTTTCGATGTCTGATAATTCATACTACCACATAAAACGGAAACTTTCAATCATTTTCCCATAAAAGTATCCGCCTATCCGGTTGCTTTTGAGAAACCAGGTGATTTTGCGCTATCGGCAAAATTGAAGTTTTGCACGACGAATTTCGTTGATATTTTGCCGATAACATGGTATAATATCGTCAGGAAAATCTGCCGGGAGGGTATTATGGAATTCGTAACTGTTGCAAAAATGGCTGAAAAATGGGGAATTTCCGAACGAAGTGTACGAAATTACTGTGCCCAGGGCAGGATTGCCGATGCAAAGCTCGTCGGCAAAACCTGGTACATTCCGGAAAATGCCCAAAAGCCCGGGCGGGTCAACGGCAAACAGGAAAACCCGTCTCTTCTGCAGATCCTGCAGGAGCAGAAAGCAGCTCGGATGCCCGGTGGCATTTATCATAAGATACAGGTCGATCTGACCTACAATTCCAACCATATGGAGGGCAGCCGCCTGACCCATGACCAGACCCGATATATCTTTGAGACCAATACCATCGGATTTGAGCAGGAAGCGGTCAATGTGGACGATGTGCTTGAGACGGCCAACCATTTCCGCTGCATTGATCTGGTAATCGATGGAGCCGGGGCAGCCCTCACAGAAAAATTCATCAAAGAGCTGCATGCCGTTCTGAAGACCGGCACCAGTGACAGCCGCAAGGACTGGTTTGCCGTTGGTGCATACAAAAAGCTGCCCAACGAGGTGGGCGGCAGCGGCACCACACGCCCCGAAGCCGTGGCGGAGGAAATGCGCAAGCTGCTCACGGACTATCATGCGTTGCCTGCAAAAACCTTTGAGGATATCGTGGCATTTCATGTGGCTTTTGAGCGCATCCATCCCTTTCAGGACGGCAACGGCCGTATTGGCCGCCTGATTCTCTTTAAAGAGTGCCTCAAGCACAACATGGTGCCCTTCATCATCGAAGACGCTCTGAAGCTGTTCTACTACCGCGGCCTCAAAGAATGGGATCATGAAAAAGGGTTCTTGATGGATACCTGCTTGAGTGCCCAAGATCGATTTAAGGCGTATTTGGATTATTTTAAAATTGTATATTAAATGATAAGCACCCCGCCTTTGTACATTCAGCGTACAAAGGCGGGGTATAAATCAATTCTGCGAAATAGTAATCTTAGCACCATCGGAGGAGACAGAAATAGTACCGTCCTTGGTGCAGTAAGTCGTACTGCCTGCGGCATCCAGCAAGGATAAGGTTTCTTCCTCTGCCGGGTTTTTCTCGCTGTCGCAGATGGCGGTGAAAGAGGGGGTTGTGGTGTCGATCAATTCCTGGGTGAGGTCGCCGTACCGTCCGTGGTGTGGAACCTTCAGGAAGTCGTAGGGGTGTCCGAAGTCTGCAAGTATTTCGGCGAGGCGGGCTTTTTCTGCATCACCGGTGAAGAGGAAGGAGTTCTGTCCGTGGGTGATGGAGAGGGCAAGGGAGTAGTCGTTGTCGCTTTCTTCGTAGGCGCGCTGCTTCGGGGCGGATACTTCAAACAGCACATCGTCCAAGGTGAAGCAAAGATCCTTTGTGAGGGCGGTTACCTGCAGATCCCGCGCCAACACGGTATCGAGGTAGTTTGCGTAGGCCTCGTTGTTCCCCTCATAGCTTGGGACGATGATTTTGTCGGCTTCTATGTGTTCCATGATTGTGGGGAATCCGCCCACATGATCCTTGTCAAAATGGGTGATAAAGATGTAGTCCACCTTTGCAATGCCGTTTTCTCTCAGGTATTCCGCTACCACTTCACCGTCCTCCTGCTCGCCGCAGTCGAGGATGGCGGTGTGGTGCTGGGTTTGGAGGATCATGGCGTCCGCCTTGCCCACTTTCAGGATGGAAATGTCCAGATTTCCTGTTACCGGCGGGATTTCCGGTGCTTTGTTGCTGCGGGCGTTGTAGAGCATGCCAAACAGGCAAAGGGCTGCCAGTAAGGCAAGCACTGCGATTTTTCCGTATTTTTTCATGGTGTTTCCCTTCATTCCCTGTTTTCTGTCAAAGTCTGCGGTCCGATCAGGCGGAGCTTTTCCTGCCGTGTGAGCTGTTTGACCTCCCATTCCCGATGCATGGCTTCCTGTTTCGTGTCGAACCGCTCAAAGTATACCAGCTCCACCGGTCTGCGGGCGTGGGTATATTTGCTGCCCTTGCCATCCTGATGGGCCTTCAGACGGCGCTCAAGATCATTCGTCCAGCCGGTGTAGAGGGTACCGTCCCGGCAGCGCAGGATATACATATAATTGTCCATGGGATTCTCCTTGTAACTGCCCGGTGGGGGTGGTATAATAAAGAAAATGAAATTCGGAGGCAACGCCATGACAGAGCATGATCTCATTGAACGAAAAATTGATTCCAAAACCATTTTTGACGGCCGCATTCTCCATGTTTGTGACGATGCGGTGATGCTGCCCAACGGCCATACCGCATCCCGGGAATTGATCCGCCATGTGGGCGCGGTGTGCGTGATCCCGATTCTGGACGATGGCCGGGTCATCGTGGAGCGGCAGTTCCGCTATCCCGTAGACAAGATCCTTACGGAGATCCCCGCAGGCAAGCTGGACTCCAAGGACGAAGATCCCGAGCTTGCTGCCCGCCGGGAGCTGAGAGAGGAAACCGGCTACACCGCAGATGAGCTCATCCACCTTGGTGTGTTCTATCCCGCCCCCGCCTATTCCGACGAGGCCATCCATATGTACCTGGCCCGGGGCCTTCACGAGGGCGATCAGGCACTGGATCCGGATGAATTCTTAGAATTCCAGCTGGTTCCTCTGGAAGATCTGGTGCAGCAGGTGCTGGCAGGCCAGATCCCCGATATCAAGACCCAGGCCGCCGTCCTGCGGGCATGGTGTATGCAGAAACAGGATTGACCGGAAGCTTTGAAAAACCCGGATATATTCCGTAGGGACACTCCTCCGGAGTGCCCGGCAGGAAATGTTCCGATTATATCGGGACTACCGGTAAATTCGAAACCTTTTGCGGGCGTGCAATGCACGCCCCTACATTCTTTGAAGGAGCCTCTTCTGTGAATGTAGGGGCGATCATCGATCGCCCGGCAGGAAAATGTTTCGTTTATAATGAGGTTCCGGCGAAAACGCAACCTTTTGCGGGCGGATGATATCCGCCCCTACGGTGAAGATTGGCGGCTTTGTCGGTATGCCGATTAATACCGCCGGAAGCCGGGGCGATTCCGGAAGCATTTGGGGCAGAGCCTGCCCTGATGATGCAGGGGAAGGGCTGCGCCGCAGCTTTTGCAGAATCGAATATTGTTTTTCAGATTGTGGAGCAGGATCGTGTTGATCCGCTCCGCAATTTGTTCTCTTTCGTCATAAAGGGCGTCGGCATCGATGTCCAGTCCGAAGGAGCGGGAGAAGGAATAGTAAAGATCCAGCCTGCGGCATTGCAGCTCCAGCTCCGGCAGGGTGTATTCGTCCGGACGGCGATCCACCAGCGCGGGGGGATCCGGATTGACACCCAGCGTCCATGCCTGCAGCAGCCGGAAGAAGAGCTGGTTCAGCTCGTCCTCTGTCTCGTCATAGGGGATGCTGGCGGCGCGAAGCTCCTGGGCTTTCGTCAGGCGGAAGCCCTGATCCCGCAGGCGGGAGATGATGGTGAGATAGCGGCTCACATCCAGACGGCGGTAGGGCTTGGGAGCGGGCATCTTGTTCCACACCTCCAGCACCTCCAAAAGATCAAAGGGGCCTTCCAGCACATAGTCCGAAAATCCCGTGACCGCATAGGTCAGGGGCGGCACCACACTCTCCAGTGCGGTGCGGATCTCTGTCAGGTGCTCCATGGCGCCCACATAACCCTTGTCATACATGCCGAAGCGGCCTGCACGGCCTGCAATCTGCTGTACTTCCTCCGGACGCAGGGGACGGCGCTCAATGCCGTCGAATTTTTCCGATTCCATGAAGATCACCCGCTGGATGGGCAGATTCAGACCCATGCCGATGGCGTCGGTGGATACCACATAGCGCATCTGTCCCCGAAGGAAGCCCTCCATCTGCCGACGACGGGTGGCATAGGGCAGCGCACCGTAGATGATGGCGGGGCGCATGCCCCGCTGGCGCAGATCTTCGGCAATGGACAGAACGCCAATTTTCGAGAAGGTAATCAGGGCATCGCCGGGCTGCAGACCGTTATAGTCCACGGTGCGATCCATGCAGATCAGGGGCGTTTTTCGCTCGTGACGCACCAGGTCATAGCTGTCGCCGCAGCTTTCAATCAGCCGGATCAGGAGGTTTTTCGCCTCCGGGGCGGCGCACAGATGAATTTCCGGGGCGCAGACGCCAAGAATGGCTCGGGTCCAGGCATAGCCACGCTGGGGATCGGCGATCATCTGGCATTCGTCAATAACAGCCACATCATAATTTAATTGTAGATCCAGCTTTTCTGCGGTGGCGCAGATGTGGGTGTCACCCTCTGCCCAGTCCTCTTCCTCGCCGGTGCACAGGGCGCAGGCCACCCCCGCGTCAAGCAGGGATTCCTGGGCCTCCATGGCAAGCAGGCGAAGGGGCGCAAGATATACGCCGTTTCTGGCTTTTTTCAGCCTTTGGAAGCCGGCGTAGGTCTTGCCGGTGTTGGTGCCGCCAATGTGCAGGATGAAGTGGCGGTGCATGGCCCGGGCTTCGGGGTATTCGTCCTTGGGGTTCAGGGCAACCAGAAGCTCCAGATTGTTCTGGATGGCTCTGGGAATATAGACAACGGAATAAAGATGCCCCAGAGGATGGGACATCAGCTCAGTCACAGGGAAGCGGGGCATCTGCATAAAGTCCGTCACATTGGCCTCGGGCTGTGCGGCCCGGAAGGCATCCAGCGCCCGGGTGGCCACGGCGTACAAAACGCAGAAGTAGCGCTCCTGCACCCGCAGGGTCAGGGCGGCGGCGGGGTTGCTGCCCATCCAGATGCCGGTCATGACGAAGCGGCGCAGCACATCGCACAGGGTGTTTTCCGTGTGGCGGTGCTCCAGGGATAAAAAGGCGGCCAGATAGCTGCTGGCCTTGCCGGTCTGGATGTGGGTGCTGGTGCTCAGATGGCGAAGCTGATGGCAGATGGCGTTGTGATAGTGCCGGGCGAGGACGGTCTCATTGGTGTCCGGCAGCTCGGCATTCGTCCAGCAGCTTTTCAGCATGGTAATGGCATCCTGCAGG
>JAZRCV010000096.1:0-3346 GCA_045659925.1 Faecousia sp. | reverse complement strand
GCGGCGGACGGCAGCCAGCAGGTGGTCTACACCTACCTTCTGATTTTCTGGCGCTCCCTGAAGCTGGCCATCATCTCCACCGCCATCTGCCTTCTCATCGGCTATCCCCTTGCCTATATCATCGCAAGAGCCGAGCCGAAGGTGCAGTCCACCATGATCACCCTGATTATGATCCCCATGTGGATGAACTTCCTCATCCGTACCTACGCATGGATGACCATCCTGCAGGATACCGGCATCCTCAACTCCATCCTCTCCTTCCTGCACCTTGGCACCGTGAAGATCATCGGAACGGAAGGTGCTGTTGTGGTGGGCATGGTGTATGACTTCCTGCCCTATATGATCCTGCCCATCTATTCCGTCATGGCGAAGATGGATCTGCGGCTGCTGGAAGCTGCAAGAGACTTAGGCTGCAACTCCTTTGGAGTCCTGCGCCGGGTCATCTTCCCCCTGAGCCTGCCCGGTGTGTTCTCCGGCATCACCATGGTGCTGGTGCCCTCCATCAGCACCTTCTATATCTCCCAGAAACTGGGCAACGGCAAGTTCTACCTCATCGGTGACGCCATCGAGGGTCAGTACATTGCCAACAACCTCCACTTTGCCGCCGCCATTGCCTTTATCCTGATGGTCATCCTGCTTTGCTCCATGGCTGTCATGCAGCGGCTGGCAAACCGCCGGAGCTTCGGAGGTGCGTAAGATGAAAAAACTTTCCAAACTCTATACCATTCTGGTATTTCTCTTCCTCTTTGCTCCCATTGCCATTTTGCTGGTATTCTCCTTCAATGAGGCCAAGAGCCTTAGCGTTTTCTCCGGCTTCTCCTTCAAATGGTATGTGGAGCTGTTCCGGGACGCTGAAACCCTCAACGCCTTGCGGAACACCCTGATCTTAGCTTTGAGCGCTTCCGCCATCTCCACGGTGATGGGCACCGCCGCTGCCGTGGGCATGAATAAGCTCCGCAGCCGGTATATGCGGGCCGCCATGGACACGGTGACCAACATCCCCATGATCAACCCCGATATCATCACCGGTATTTCCCTGATGCTGATGTTCGTGTTCGTGGGTTCCCGACTGGGCAAGGCCACCAGCTTGGGATTTGGGACGATGCTCATCGCCCATATCACCTTCTGCCTGCCCTATGTGATCATGCAGGTGCTGCCCAAGCTGCAGCAGATGGACAAGTCCCTGCCCGAAGCTGCCATGGACCTTGGCTGCACGCCCCTGCGGGCCTTCTTCCGGGTGGAACTGCCGGAGATCATGCCCGGTGTCATCACCGGTGCCATCATGGCCTTTACCCTGTCCCTGGATGACTTCGTCATCAGCTATTTTACCCAGGGCAACGATTTCCAGACCCTTCCCATCCGCATCTACAGCATGACGAAGAAGACCGTCACCCCCAAGATGTATGCCTTAGCTACCATCATCTTCTTTGCCATCCTTGCCCTTCTGCTGCTGTCCAACTTCGTGGACGATGAAGGCAGCCGCCGCCTCCGGGAGGCACGGCGCAGCCGCAAGCAGGAAAAGGCCGGCAAGGCCAAGCTGACGCTGGTTTACGGCGTGCTGGCAGTGGGTGTGGTTGCGGTGCTGATCTTCGTGTTTGCCCCCTCCAAGCCTCTGGTGCTGAATGTGTACAACTGGGGCGAATATATCTCCGATGGCTCTGAAGACAGCCTGGATACCATCGCCGCCTTTGAGGAATGGTATGAGGAAGAATACGGCCAGAAGGTGCAGGTGAACTACGCCACCTTCACCAGCAACGAGGATATGTACGCCAAGCTCAAGAGCGGCGCGGTAAGCTACGATGTGGTGATCCCGTCGGACTATATGATCGCAAGAATGCGGGAAGAGGATATGCTCCTGCCCCTGAATTACGACAATATTCCCAACTACGAGAACATCACCGAGAATTTCCGCAACCTCTATTACGATGAGGAAAACCGCTACACCGTGCCCTATACCTATGGCATCGTTGGTATTATGTACAATGCCAATGTGGTGGACGAAGCGGACGCTCAGGACTGGGATCTGATGTGGAATGAGAAGTATGCAGGCAACATCCTCCAGTTCAACAACTCCCGCGACGCCTTTGGCACCGCCATGTACCGGCTGGGTCTGAGCGTCAACACCACCGACCACGCCCAGTGGGAGGCCGCCCTGGCAGAGCTGAAGAAGCAGAATCCTCTGGTGAAGAGCTATGTCATGGACGAGATCTATAACATGATGGAATCCGGCGAAGCCCCCATCGGCGCCTACTATGCCGGTGACTACTTCACCATGCTGGACGCCCAGGCAGAGGATGTGGATCTGCGCTTCTACTACCCCGAGCGCACCAACTACTTCGTGGACGCTATGTGCATCCCCTCCTGCTGCCAGAATCAGGAGCTGGCGGAAATCTTCATCAACTATATGCTCAGCGAAGAGCCCGCCATCGCCAATGCGGAATACATTTACTACGCCTCCCCCAACCGGCTGGTGTATGAGAACGAGGGCTACATTGAAGACATGGGCGAAGAAGCCATGGATATCCTCTATCAGGATCAGGAGCATTTCGCCGAAAACTACAATGCCTACGCCTACCGCAATCTGGATCCCGATACCCTGGACTATATCAACTCCCTCTGGGAGGAACTGAAAATCAGCTAACGCAAACGCCGCCTCAGAAACCTGTGAGGGCTCGCAGTTTTTATGGGAAGGAAAATGTTGCAAATTCGCCGGTAGTTTCGATATACACGCAACGCCCCCGCTTGCCTCTCCCATTGGGAGAGGTGCCGCCGGAGGCGGCGGAGAGGGTCAAAGGCTTGCGTCTTTTGAGTGTCTCCGGCTTGAGATGGTGCATTACCCTCTCAGTCAGCTTCGCTGACAGCTCCCCCAAAGGGGGAGCCAAGGGCGTTACCGTTCGCGAACAGGTTGCGAATTCGCCGGAAATCCCGATATAAACGAAACATTTCCTGCGCGGGCGACCACAGGTCGCCCCTACGAACAAGGTTGAAATTCTACGCAAAAACAATCAGAACTCACCGTAGGGGCGATCTGTGATCGCCCGGAAAAGGTTGCGAATTCGCCGGGAACCCCGATGTAAACGCAATATTTCCTGCTGGAACGGCACATAGGCCGTTCCCTACGCGTGGGCAGGTTTCCGGTTCTGCGCAATGGTAATGGCCAAAAAAAAGGGGACGGTTTTCTCAAACCGTCCCCCGTTTGTTTATTGATTACAGGGCAATTCTCCTCTTTTCTTCGTTGCTCTGCATGGCGGCTTCGATGATGCGAAGCACGTCTGCGGTCTCTTCGGGCTTGACCAGAAGCTCTGCGCCTTCGGTGATGACCTTGTAGAGGTTATCGAAGAAGTTG
>JAZRCV010000095.1:0-12964 GCA_045659925.1 Faecousia sp. | reverse complement strand
TAAAAAGTTGGAGCTGCTATCCCTTCTTGCCCAGCGCAAAGAGAAAAGCGGCATCGTCTACTGCGCCACCCGCAAGCCGGTGGGAGAAATCTGTAGTTTTTTACAGGAAAAGCGCTTTGCCGCCACCCGGTATCACGCAGGTCTGAGCGATGAAGAGCGGCGGCAAAATGAGGAACAATGTCTCTGCGACCAAAAAACGGTCATGGTGGCCACCAATGCCTTTGGCATGGGCATTGATAAATCCAATGTGTCCTATGTGATCCATTACAATATGCCCCAAAGTCTGGAAAGCTACTATCAGGAGGCAGGCCGTGCCGGACGGGACGGTGAAAAAGCGGATTGTATCCTTTTATTTGGCAAGAAGGACATCGGAACCGCCCGTTTTCTCATTCGTAAGACCTTTGAGGAAAGCGAGCTTCCCGATGAAGAAAAGCAGCGAAATATGGAGCAGGATCTGAAGCGATTGTACAAAATGATCGACTACTGCCAGACCCCCGGCTGTCTGCGCCTGTTCCTTCTTTCCTATTTCGGACAGAGAATGGAAAACCGCTGCGAAAACTGCGGAAATTGTCTGGCCCTGCGGCCGAAAAAATCCAAAAACGAAGATACCACACCTAAGCGCACCGGGCGGATGATCACCCGGGATATCACCAAAGAGGCCCAGATGGTGATGTCCTGCATCCAGCGCCTGAAAACAACGCTGGGCTACAGCACCACCGCCACCATAACGGTACGGGTGCTTCGGGGCAGCCGGGATAAGCGGCTTTTGGAGATGAAGCTAGAGGAGCTGAGCACCTACGGCATCATGTCCAGCTATTCCGCAGATGAAATCCGGGAGATCATCTCTCATCTTCACAGCATCGGTATGGTTGAGATGAACGAAAAGGAGATTCTCGCCCTGAAGGATACCGCAAAACAGGTGCTTTTCTATTCGCAGACGGTCTCTGTCACACTGGATGAAGGGGAAATGGAAGCGCGTTTCCCAAAATCCGGCACCATCACCGCAGACTCCAAGCTGCTGACTGCCCTGAAGGAACTGCGCCACCGCATCGCAAAGGAAGAAGCCGTCCCCGCCTATGTGGTGTTCTCCAACGCCACTTTAGCAGACATGGAAAAACAGCGTCCACGTACCATGGCACAATTCCTGCAGGTCAGCGGTGTGGGTGAAATCAAAGCCCAGCGCTACGGTGAACCCTTCCTTGCCCTACTCCGGTCATTTGAACACTAAGTGGTACAGGTCAGTTTACATTTTAACCTATCCATGCTATGATAGAAAAATCTCAAAAGCATTGCCAAACAGGAGGTTTCCATGTACATTACCATCATCGACGGGCACGGCGGTCTGCTGGGTGCGCAGCTTGTGAAGGAGATCATCGCCCAGATTCCGAACGCCAATATCACCGCAGTGGGCACCAATGCCAATGCCACCGCCGCCATGCTGAAGGCGGGGGCTAAGCAGGCTGCCACCGGGGAAAATCCGGTGATCGTTGCCTGCAGAAAGGCGGATGTGATCGTTGGGCCCATCGGCATTGTCATTGCGGACTCCCTGCTGGGTGAGGTGACGGAAAAAATGGCGGTTGCTGTGGGAAAGGCGGATGCTGTCCGCATTCTCATCCCCATGAACAAATGCGACAACCTGATCGCAGGTGTTGCCAATCTTACTACCGGCGCCCTGATCGAGGATGTGCTCCACAAGTTGAAAAACCTTACTTGAACCTTGAGAATAATTTGACAAATTGCCGCTGTCATGGTATAGTTTCCATGTTGCTCAGAAGAGTAACACGGAAACAGAAGTTTCCCACTTCGGCTGCCTATTTTGACTAAGATACCACGAAGGTGTCATGATCTCAGAAGAGATGATGACACCTTTTTATTTTAGAAAGGTTCCTATGAAAAAGAAAAACAATGTCTACAAGATGGTTCTCTCCGCCCTGTTTCTGGCCCTTGCCTTTGTGATGCCCTTCCTGACAGGGCAGATCCCTGAGATCGGCGCGATGCTCTGCCCCATGCACATTCCGGTGCTCCTGTGCGGCTTCCTGTGCGGCTGGCCCTGGGGGCTTGCTGTGGGTCTCATTGCTCCGCTGCTGCGCTCCCTTACGCTGGGAATGCCCCCCATGTTCCCCACGGCGCTGTGCATGGCCTTTGAGCTTGCCGCCTACGGTGGCTTTGCCGGACTTCTGTACCGTCTGCTGCCCCGGAACAAAATTTCCGTCTATGCAACCCTCATTGGCGCTATGATTCTGGGCAGAATCGTTTGGGGCGGTGCTATGTATCTGTGCATGGGAATGCAGGGCTCTGCCTTTGGCCTTTCTGCCTTTTTAGCAGGGGCGGTCACCAATGCCATCCCCGGCATCATCGCCCAGATCATTCTGGTGCCCATTCTCGTCATGCTGCTGGCCCGCGAAAGCCGGAACAAGGTCAACGCCTGACAAAAGGAGAATATCCATGACAACTACAGCAAACACCCGGGAATTATTGCTTTCCCAGTTGAAAACCTATCCGCAGCTTCAGATCGAGGATATCTTCAAATTCTTATACCAAAGCGCCTTCGGCTGCGAGCATCTTCTCCCGGAACCGGAAGCGGCGGCAGAATTCATCCGCAAAGAGGCCGCAGGTATGAAAGAAGAAAACGGTGCAGTGGTGGAGCCGCTGGACGGCTCTTACTGCCGGGTCAGTCTTGCCTATATCCGGCAGGGACTTCGTCCCGAGACCCTTGCAAAGCTCCTGTGTCTGTCCGCAGTGCATGAGCTTGACGGAAAAGCCGCCCTTTTGGAAAAACTCGAAATCGCAAAGGCTCTCGTCAGTGACGGTCTTTTGCCCTTAACTTTGCCGGAATTCCTTGATGCCGTGGCAAAGTGGGAAACTCGCGGTTTTGCTCCCCTTCATCATTCAGAAACCTTCCGCCAGACCTATCGCCCCGCCTATCGGCTGATCCATACACAATATGTTTCTTTCCTTCCGGTGCTTGCGGTGCTTGACCGAAAGCTGGAAAAAGGACCTGTGACTTTCGCCATTGAAGGGGGCAGCGCCAGCGGAAAGACCACCCTGAGCCAACTTTTAGAAAAGCTCTACGACTGCACCATCTTCCACATGGACGACTTCTTCCTGCGTCCCGAGCAACGCACACCGGAGCGCTACGCAGAACCGGGCGGCAATATCGACCGGGAGCGGTTTTTGGAAGAAGTTCTGCTGCCCATGTCTCAAAAGCGGGATGTGGCCTACCGCCGCTTTGATTGCGCAACCTTCACCCTTCTGCCACCGGAGATCATCGTGCCCAAAAAGCTCACGGTCATCGAAGGTGCTTACTGTATGCACCCTGATCTGGCAGAGTACTACGATCTTTCCTTATTCATGGAAACATCTCCCGAACTGCAGGCAAAGCGCATCCACAAGCGAAACTCCCCTGAAATGGCCGAGCGGTTCTTCTGCCAGTGGATCCCGCTGGAGCATCGCTATTTTGACGCATTTCGTGTGAAAGAGCGGTGTGATTACAAAATTTATATTGAAGATCAGTAAAGCGGGGTGCAATTCATACCCCGCTTTCGCTTTCCTTGGCAATGAAAGCATTTTGAAAAAATCTTCAAAAACACCCATTGTCTTTTCCGTTCTTCGTGATATACTATTCTACACTCTGCCCACACATATCATCTGAAAGGAGACCAGCATGAAAGCAAAAGCAAAACGCACCACCTTTGAAAGTATTCTGTCCATTCTTGTCATTCTATCCATCGTAAGACAGTTCTTTCTGGGAAATTATCATAATATGTTCCTGGGCATTCTGACTTTGATCCTGTTTGCAGTACCCAAAATCATTGAACGCAAGCTGGATGTGAGCATTCCCAAGGGGCTGACCGCAGTAATCCTGCTGTTTATTTTCTCCGCCCAGATTCTTGGTGAAATCAATGCATTTTATGTAAAAATCCCCATCTGGGATACCTTGCTGCACACCACCAACGGCTTTCTGATGGCTGCTATTGGTTTTGCCACCATCGACATTTTTAACCGCAACGAGCGTTTCTCCATCAAAATGTCCCCCTATTTCGTGGCTTTTGTGGCATTTTGTTTCTCCATGACCATCGGTGTTCTCTGGGAATTCTTTGAATTCTCCATGGACTGGTTCTTTGACATGGATATGCAGAAGGACTGGATTTTGCCTGCCATCAACTCGGTGAAGCTTCACCCCGAAGGGGCCAATGTCCCCGTCCATGTGGTGGTGGAATCCCTTGTGATCAACGGCGAAGCATGGAACCTTGGCGGCTATCTGGACATCGGCATCGTGGATACCATGAAGGATCTGATCGTCAATTTCATCGGCGCGGTGGTCTTCTCCGTGATCGGCATCTTCTACCTGAAGCAGGAAGGCAAAGGCAAGCTGGCCGCCTCCCTGATCCCCGTAGTGAACGAAAAAACAGAATAATATCCCAATGCCCTTCTGCACAGTTCCTGATACTGCAGAAGGGTTTTGCTTTCCCCAATGTACATTAAGGCCGCTATGCAATTTATCAGAATTGTGTGCCGCTGTAGTTAGTTTTTTCTAACCACTCGACAATTTGACATATATGAGGTTGTAATTTCATATTTTATCCTAAGTTCTCTGCAATTTTCTAATTTATTGTAAAAAAATGATTCCTGAAGGCCTTAACGCTTTTCTTGACTTTTCAATATGTAATGGATATAATTTTATCAAAATCTGACATCGAAATATTTTTTGAGATGAAAGATACGCAATTGAAACATTTACGCTGTGTATTTCCACAGCGCTGTTGCTGTATCTTTCATGGATACAGCTTTTTTGTTATTTTACTACCTACACACGGAGGACACAGACTATGAGAAGACTCGTTGATCTTTTGGAAGCGCAGCGTACGCTTTCCGATCAGGATCTTCTGTCGCTGATCACCATGGACGACGCGGATGCCGACGCATATCTGGCACAGCGCGCCGCTATCGTGCGGCAGCGCCATTATGGCAAAGATGTGTTCATTCGCGGTCTGATTGAAATATCCAACTACTGCAAAAACGACTGCCATTACTGCGGCATCCGCCGGGGTAACCGCTGCTGCCAGCGTTACCGGCTGACGGAGGAACAGATCCTTGCCTGCTGCCATCAGGGTTACGCAGCCGGATTTCGTACCTTTGTGCTGCAGGGTGGCGAAGATCCCTGGTTCAGCCGGGAACGAGTGGCAAACCTTCTTCGGGCCATCAAGGCCGACTACCCCGATTGCGCCGTCACCCTCTCCTTGGGCGAAATGGACCGGGCGACCTATCAGGAATGGTTTGACGCCGGGGCCGACCGATATCTCCTGCGGCACGAGACCGCAAATCGCAGCCTCTACCGGAATCTGCATCCCGAACCCTTGAGCTTAGAGAATCGGATGCGCTGCCTCAATGATCTGAAGGAGATCGGCTATCAGGTAGGCTGCGGCTTTATGGTAGGCTCCCCCGGGCAGACCCCTGAGATGATCTTGGAGGATCTGCGGTTTATGGAGGAATTCCGGCCCCATATGGTGGGCATTGGCCCCTTTATCCCCCACCACGAGACCATTTTCCGGGATCAGCCAGCGGGAAGTCCTGAACTGACCCTGCGGTTACTCTCCATCGTCCGGCTGATGCTGCCCGATGTGCTTCTGCCCGCTACCACCGCCCTTGGCACCGTGCTGGGCGACGGTCGGCAGCAGGGCATGCTCCACGGCTGCAATGTGGTGATGCCCAACCTTTCGCCCCCCAATGTAAGGGAAAAATACACCCTGTATGACAACAAGCTCATCACCGGCGCAGAGGCCGCAGAAAGCCTCCGGCTTCTGGCCGATAGCATGGCAGAAGTCGGCTACCGGGTGGTCACCGCCCGGGGTGACTGGAAGGGGGGCAGCACATGAACTGGCGCAAGCTTCATAACATACTGAAGCCCTATTACATTTTCGGCCTTGTTCTGGCCCTGTGGTGGATCGCCGCCAAGCTGAAAATCTGGAATGCCTACCTGCTTCCCCCACCCTGGAAGGTAGCCCAAACCTTTGTGACCATGCTCCAGCGGGGTGAGATCGCAGAATCTATCCTCATTAGTCTGCAGCGGGTACTCATCGGCGTGAGCATTTCCTTTACGCTGGCATTCGCCGCGGGAATCCTTTCTTCCCATCTTCCGTCCAAATCGGACTATTTTCGGCATGTTACGAACTTTATGCGAAATGTGCCCCCCATTGCCCTGATTTCCCTGCTGATCCTGTGGTTTGGCATTGGAGAAACCTCCAAGATTATCATTATCGTACTGGCGTCCGTGTTCCCCATTTACCTGAACATCAGCAAGGGCTTTATCGAATGCGACCAGAAGCTGATCGAGGTGGGACAGTCCATGGGCTTCAGCCGTGCCAAGATCTTCTTCCGCATCAGCCTGCCCTACGCACGGGAGGACATTTTGGTGGGTCTTCGCACCGGACTGGGCTACGCCTGGCGAGCACTGATCGGCGCGGAAATGTTCGCTGCTGCCAGCGGTCTGGGCTATACGATCATCTTCGCACAGCAGATGTCCCGCTCTGACAAGGTGCTGATCGGCATTTTCCTCATCGGCATCCTCGTCTGCATCAGCGACGCCCTGTGCTCCCTGCTGATCCGCAAATTCTGCGTGGGAGGTACAAAATATGACTGATACCATCGAAATTCGCAATCTTTGTAAGAGCTTCCCTGTGGAAAACCGGGAGCTGGTGGTGCTGCAGGATCTGAACCTGACCGTACCCGCCCATGAGATCACCGTACTTTTGGGCCGAAGCGGCTGCGGTAAGACCACCCTGCTTCGGCTGATCGGTGAGCTGGACAAAGACTACAACGGCACCATCAAAAAGCCCCAAAACGCCAAAACCGCCTTCGTCTTTCAGGAAGCCCGGCTGATGCCCTGGCTCACCGTGGCGCAGAACATCGCCTTCGGCCTGAAAAAGAAGGAAATCGACCCAAAATCCATCGAAAATCTCATTTCTCTCACAGGTCTCGATGGCTTTGCCGATGCTTATCCCCGGCAGCTTTCCGGCGGCATGCGCCACCGCACCGCCCTTGCCCGGGCACTGGCCCTTAATCCCGGCTTTTTGCTGATGGATGAGCCTTTTGCCGCGCTGGATCACTTCACAAGGGAGAAAATGCAGCAAGCACTTCTGGACATTCACGAAAAAAACCAATGCGGTGTGCTGTTCGTCACCCATAGCATCGACGAAGCCTTTGCCATTGCAGACCACATTGTCGTTTTAGAAGACAAAAAGGCGAATAAAGTATATCACCTTGGCAGCGCGTGGCGCCATTCCTGCACCGAGGAAGAACGCAGCGCCCTGCGGGCAGATATCCTTTCTTCCATACAAATCTAACCAAATCAACAAACAAAAAAGGAGACTTAAAATGAAAAGCAAAAGACTTACAAGCGTAATTCTGGCCCTGATCCTGATTTGCTCTCTGGTTCTCACCGGCTGCAGCAAGAACACAGATGTAAAAGATATCCAGGTAACCTATGTTACCTCCCCCCTGAACGTTCCCTCCATCGTAGAAAAGAATCACAGCATCTTCGCCGAAACCATGAAGGAAGTTGGCGTAGAGTCCGTCACCTATTCCGAAATCACCTCCGGCGCTGACCAGACCCAGGCACTGGCCTCTGGCGACATTCAGTTCCTCTATGCCGTAGGCGCTACCTCCGTGATCCTGTCCGCCGCCAATGACGCGGATATCAAGGTCATTTCCATGTACAGCCGTTCTCCCGCTGCTTTCTGCCTGTTCTCCAATGACGAGAACATCAACAGCCCCGAGGATCTTCGCGGCAAGACCATCGCAGGCCCCCAGGGCACCATTCTCCATGAGCTGCTGGTAGCATATCTTGCCACCGCAGATATGACCCTGGAGGATGTATCCTTCATGAACACCACCATCCCCGATGCTATGGCTGCCATGATGGGCGGCAGTGTGGACTGCGCTCTGCTGGCAGGCGCTGCAGCCTACAACACCCAGGCAGGCGGTGCTCACTTAGTCACCAACGGCGAAGGTCTGGTAGAAGCCTCCATCTGCTGCGCCACCACCCAGAAGTTCTATGACGAGCACAAGGACATCGTGGGCAGCTTCCTGAAGGCCCAGGAAAATGTGCTGACCTTCCTGGAAGAGCAGGAAGAAACCGCTCTGGCAGAAACTGCCGAAGAGCTGGATCTGGACATCAACGCCGTCAAGGATATGTACGGCTACTATGATTTCGATATGACCATCCGCGACAGCGACATCGCCGCCATGGAATCCACCATGCGCTTCATGCTGGAGAACGACATGATCGAAAAGGAAGTGGATATCGCCGGTCTGGTGATCCGCTGAAAGTATTAACCCTAAAGGAGAAATTGCCATGAGTCTCAATGCCACCCCCTCTGCCAATCGAGTCCACATTGGCTTCTTTGGCTGCCGCAACGCGGGCAAATCCAGCGTGGTCAACGCTGTGACCGGGCAGGAGCTTTGCATCGTTTCCGACACCAAGGGCACCACCACCGACCCTGTACAGAAGGCCATGGAACTGCTGCCCCTGGGCCCTGTGGTGATTATTGACACCCCGGGCTATGACGATGAGGGTGAGCTGGGCGAGCTTCGCGTCCGCAGAACCCGGCAGGTGCTGAACAAGACGGACATTGCCGTGCTGGTGATCGATGCCACCGTGGGAATGCGGGAGATCGACAAGGAACTGCAGGTTCTGTTTGAGGCAAAGGGCATCCCCTACTGCATCGTCTATAACAAGTGCGACCTGGCTGACGCCCCTAAGGGAGACAAGATCCTGAAGGTCAGTGCTGCCACCGGTGAAGGCATTTTTGAGCTGAAGGAGCGCATTGCCCGCCTTGCCGCACAGGACGGCCCGGAACCCACACTGATGGGAGATCTGATCGCTCCCGGCGATCTGGTAGTACTGGTCACCCCCATTGACAGCTCCGCCCCCAAAGGCCGCCTGATCCTGCCCCAGCAGCAGGTGATCCGGGATATTTTAGACCATCATGCCATGGCAGTGGTGACGCAGGACACAGAGCTTGCCGAAACCCTCAAAAAATTGGGCACCAAACCCGCCATGGTGGTCACCGACAGTCAGGTGTTTGGCAAGGCTGCCGCCATCACCCCAGAAGACATTCCCCTGACTTCCTTCTCCATCCTCATGGCCCGGTACAAGGGTCTGCTGGATACGGCGGTGGAAGGTGCTGCCGCCATCCACAGCCTGCAGGACGGGGATCTGATCCTCATTTCCGAAGGCTGCACCCACCATCGCCAGTGCGAGGACATCGGAACGGTGAAGCTGCCCCGGATGCTCCGGCAGTTCACCGGGAAGGACATCCGCTTCCACACCTCTTCCGGCAATGAATTCCCTGAGGATCTTTCGGCCTACCGCATGGTGATTCACTGCGGCGGCTGCATGCTGCCCGCCCGGGAAATGCTCTACCGCATGAAGTGCACGGAGGATCAGCGCATTCCCATCACCAACTATGGCACCGCCATCGCCTATATGCAGGGAATTCTGGAGCGAAGCGTTTCCATGTTCCCCCATCTGGCAAAGCTTTTTGAAAAATAAGCCATACAAATGAGGGCAGAATCCCGAAAAGGTTCTGCCCTCATTTTTTATTTTTTCGGTAGGAGGAATTTACACATTTCTACTTTTGTGATATAATCATGTGAAAATACATACATTTTTATATACACAAAGGGGATTACCATGAATAGAAAGAAATATCTTATCCTGACCACCATTTGCGGCGGATTCATGTTCCTTTTGATCTTCCTGACCATGGCACTGACCGGCGGAAGAGAAATGCACGAATTCACCAACCTCGACAAAAAAATCTTTCTTGTCTTTCTAATTCTTGAGGTTATTACAGTTATCGTGACCTTCTTTTTTGCTAACAAGGCAGGAAAGGCTTCCCCCAAACCTGTCATGCCCGCTGTACCCAAAACAAAATACGATAAGCTCCTGCACAGAAGAGCAGTTCTGCTGCCCATCCGTGCCGGCGTGATCTGCCTTTTCGCACAGCTGCTGGGGATCATACTGAATTCCCGCTTTTCCGAAGAATTGATGCCCGCTTTCTGGGGGCTGCTTTGGTTCTGCGCTCTTGCACCCCTGCCGCTGCTGCTTCTCAATCTCTTGGGTGCGCACCTTGCCAGCAAGCGCATCCAGCAAATGGATGCCCGGGCTTTTGTGCAGTTTATGAATTCCCACAGGGAAGACGCCCGGCAAATGACCCTGCAGAAGCTGAAGCTGATGAAGCAGCTTCGTATCGCATCGAACCTCTATGCCCTGCTGTTTGTCATTTTTGGCATTGGTCTGGCATTCTCCGCCGGAGTTCTCTACAATAGTAATTACGCCACCGCCTTACTCTTCCTCGCCGCATTTTACCTTCTGTGTGCCCTCTCCCGCATCCGCTATCCGATCCCGCCTGTCCTTTTTGAAGAGGACAAGTGCTGCATCAAGCCGGAGGACTATCCGGAATTGTACGCACTGGCGCAAAAAGCCGCAGACACCATGCACTGCGGCGGCAGCATTAAGATCATCCTGTCCACGGATTTCAATGCGGGCATCGCAAAGGCGGGGGCCATATATTCTCTGACACTGGGTGTGGTACTGCTGCAGGTGCTGTCAAAGGAAGAGCTTTATGCCGTGTTGCTGCATGAATTTGCCCATATGTCCGGGGCAGAATATCGATCTGAGAAAGAAAATGCCTATCATTTCTGGCTTTCCACCGGCGGAACCGCCCACTTCCTGAGCAATCTGACCGCACCCTTCTTCCGCTGGTTTGATTCTGAATACTGCCTGCAGTATGTATTGTATGAACACGCCTCCGCCATTCTGGTGGAGAGCGGCGCAGATCAGGCCATGGCGCGAGATGGGATGGCAAAATATGCCGCATCCGCTCTCCTTAAACTGAAATATCACGAACTGTACTGCTGGGAAAACAGCCCCGATGGTACGGAGCATCTGCTGTACGCACCGGAGCAGCCCAAGCTGAGATTGATGGAAGAGGAAGCCCAAATCTTCCAAAATGCGATGGAACACCGCGCCGTAGACTGGAACCGCCTGATTGGCACGGAGATCCTGTCCCGCAGCGCAACACATCCCACACTGAAAATGCGTCTGGATCAGCTTGGCATCAAAGAACTTCAAATCGTGGAATCCAAAGATCCCAACAGCTATCTTGCCGAACGCAAAAAAGCAGTAGAATATCTGGACAGATTGATCTATCAGGACCGTCTTGAGACTTACGAAGAGGACCGACAGAAGCTCTATCTGGACCCGCTGAGTGATGTGACGGCTTGGGAGAAAGCCGGAAAGCCACTGATTGCGGAGCAGTATGCCGACATTGACTATGCCCTTCGTATGCTTGGCCGCTATTCCGAAGCCAATACCCTGTGCGACCGGGCCATTGCCGAGCTTTCGGATTCCGCAAGCTGCTACGCTTACTATACAAAGGGCTGCTTCCTGCTGCAGGATTATCAGGAAGAAGGCATTGGCTATGTATACCATGCCATTGAAAACAACAACAACTTCGTAAAGGACGGCCTGGAGATCATCGGGCACTTCTGCTGCCTCACCGGACGGCAGGAGGAACTGGAAGATTACCGGGAAAATGCCGTAGACTATGCACAGAAGCAAAAGGATCTCTACGAAGAAGTTGGAGTCCTGCGTAAGAACGACCGACTGTCCGCCGAACAGCTTCCGGAGGGAATGCTGGAAGATATTCTGAGCTATATCCGTTCCATCGACGAAGCCGCCATCCAGAAGATCTATCTTGTGAGAAAGACCATTACAGAAGATTTCTCCACCAGTGCCTTTGTCATCCGCTTTGTCCCGCAGACCGCAGAAGAAATCCAGTATGATGTGATGCACAAAATATTCCGCTACCTTGACACCTGTAGTGATTGGCAGTTTTCTCTGTTCGATTACGAGGAAGTAAAGAAGATAAATGTTGAAAAGATAGAGGGCAGCTGCGTATTTACAAAAAACTAACCCAACATTTTTATTTGACAATATTCTTCCTTACAAATATCAGAACCCCCCTTGCGCCAGTTCATTTCCGGCGCAGGGGGCTTTGTTTTCCCTTTGAAAGTCAGATAAAACAAGGATGTGCGGTAAATTACCAAACAGAACAAAAGCATATACAGCCTATCACGCAGCGATATCTCGGCAAAACCAGCCCCCTTTATATAGAAAACTGCCCCCCGGGAAACCGGGGGGCAGAACAGTTATTTGGCTGTTTTTTCAATGCTTATCTGAGGATTATTCAGCCTCGAGATAACGCATCACGATGGCTGCAATCTGTTCGCGGGTTGCAACAGCTTCGGGAGCCAGGTATGCAACGCCGTCCTTAGAAGCGCCGGTGATGATGCCGTTGGAGGTTGCCCAGATCATTGCATCCACTGCGTATGCTCTGACGGAAGCAGCAACGGGGAAGGCTTCCAGAGTGCCTTCTGCTTCGGGTTCGCCTGCATAGCGGTACAGGATGGTTGCGATCTGCTCGCGGGTGATCTTGTCGTTGGGAGCGAACTTGCCGTCGCCAATGCCTTCAACGATCTTGTTCTCTGCTGCCCAGATGATGGCATCGGTGTACCACTTGCCGTCTTCTACGTCAGAGAAGATGTTTTCAGCTTCTACCTTGGGGCTGCCTTCAGCGCGGTAGATGATGGTGACCAGCTCAGCACGGGTCAGGGTGCCCTTCGGGTTGAAGAAGCCTTCGCCAGTGCCGTTCATGAGGCCGTTAGCAACTGCATAGTCGATGCCTTCGTGTGCCCAGTTTTCAAATTCGGGAACATCGGAGAAGTCCTTAGCGGGGCATTCAACAGCGGGGATGGTTTCGGTCTTGGTTTCGTCGCAAGCGGAGCAGGTGTAGGTCATGACGCCTTCAGCCTTCTCGGTAGCTTCGGTGGTAACCTTGCCTTCGTCCCACTTGTGGCCGGTAGCTGCTACTTCGTCAGCAACATAGCTGTCGCCGCA
>JAZRCV010000094.1:0-4680 GCA_045659925.1 Faecousia sp. | reverse complement strand
CGGAGAAAGCTACTGATGAATTTCGCGCCTCTATCATGTTAGTTTATGTTATTATACGCGTATATGCCAAAAATGTCAACCCAAATGACATCTTTCTTGAATAATTAATCATAAATCGACGAATAATCCTTCAAAAACGCCCGGGCAAGTTTTTGTAGATTTCATCGTGTTTTACGGAAGCTGTGCAAGACGATTCGGGTACAGCTGTGCTGAAACACAACTTGGCATTTACTCGGTTGCGGATGTTATTGGACTTCTTCGCCGTTCTCATCCAGGAAACAATACTCACGGGGCATCAAGCTATTGTAATAGATAAACGGATATTGCGTTACTTCAACTTCCTGCACGCCCGAATAGTCATCAATTTTGATGGTCTTACATTTGGGATTGTTCACGCAGAAGACATAACCGCCGTACCCATCAACTAAAACAGCAATGTCCATCCCGCGCTCCACCGTTTTATATGCGTGCTCGAATCTGCGCCCACCATCGGCCGTGATTTCGCATCTGATCGGAACATAGCGATGCGCCTGATATTCATTGCCAGACATAAACCACAATAGGGCTTTGTCTCCCTTTATGATTTCGCCAATATATTTTATTTCTATCGTCTCGGCATCCGCAATATGGAATTCTTTTCTTGCTCTCT
The DNA here is from genome assembly GCA_045659925.1 of Faecousia sp. Classification (GTDB taxonomy): domain Bacteria; phylum Bacillota; class Clostridia; order Oscillospirales; family Oscillospiraceae; genus SVMC01. Next base: position 4,031 of record JAZRCV010000094.1, on the reverse strand, counting down.
CAACAAAGTCATCCTCATCATACATTACCTTTTCACATCCGGCAAAAGATAACGCCATAAGAAGGATCAGTATGATAGCCACGATTCTCTTCACAGGGTCACACTCCTTTTGGGTCAATCCAACGCTCCACCGCAATGCTGACAATGCTTTGCCACATTTCTTCCAAGCTGTTTCCCGCAATGAGGGCATTTATTATACAGGAAATGCGGAATGAAACAAGAAAACGCAACAACGCCTCCGATGATCAACAGCGGTTCATAAATCTGATAGCACAACGCTATGATAATACCTGCAACCGCAAGCGTATCTCTTAATTTTTGGGCTGCTCTGACTTTCACACAATCACACACCTTTGCCAATACTTGGACAGTGAATTCTCAGACTATATTGCAAGCATACAGCAAAAATTCTGCAAAGTCAATGCCAAGGCAGGAAAGGCAAAACCCGAAAACCCCTGTGAAAAGAGTTTTCGGGTTCTTTAAGACGCGAAAAGGGGCCAAGAGAATTGTCCGCTTGCCCCCCTTCCTCCCAAGGGTGCTTTTCTGCAACCTACGTATATTTGACAGTGTTGTAAAAGAGATGTATAATGACGATACCGACTACAACTATTTCTGCGACACCGATAGGAGACAAGAAAACCATCCTGACGCCCCCTTCTCAATGCGCTGGATGTTTCTCCTTTGGCACCGTCTGTGCCGGGCATTGATTCCTACCTTGGTCTGATGCATACGCTGTTCACCTTGGAGGACAGATACAGACTTCATATTGACGAAGCCGATGGGGAAGTCTGCTTGAAAGTCGATGTACGCAAAAACAAAGATGCCGCACAGCTACACGAAATGCTGTGTGCTTGGAGACAGGCTGCCGCTATGCTCTAAGCAGGCGAGATCACGCAGGATGAATATGACCGTTGGCGTTATCGCTATCCCGAATTTGATACCACTCAGCATTGGGTGAAAGTTCCTTCCCAGGCGCTCAGCGATATGCTCGTTGAAGCCTTGAAAGATAAAGAATAAGGCAAAGGAGGTGTAACGAAATGCAGGTAAAGCTTATCTCAGTTGATACCAATAGTTGCTTTTTTCACAGACTAACTGATGCTCTTAACGAAAAAGTCAACGAATGGCTTGGCGAAAATCCTAACATTGAATTGGTTAGTGTAACCCCTACGCTTAACAACGTAAATGATGATAATGATGATAATGTCGTAGTTATGACGGCAACAATTATCTACAACTAATCATGCTGGTTTTTGCATAGTAAACGAAAAAAGAGCTAACTGACTTAATCAAAATCAGTTAGCTCTTTATTGTTGAATAATGAAGTTTTGTTGCCATTTCGTTGCCACGAAAGGCTCAAATCCTTAAAAAGTCCGGTGATGACTGGGCTTTTTCGACCTGTGGGATCACTCCCTTTCAATGGTTCCGGTGGGCTTGGGCGTGAGGTCGTAGAGAACGCGGTTGATGCCTTCTACTTCGTTGGTGATGCGCTGGGTGATATGGTGCAGCACAGCGTAGGGGATCTCTTCGATGGTGGCGGTCATGGCGTCGGTGGTGTTGACGGCGCGGATGATGGCGGGCCAGCCTTCGTAGCGGCTCTCGTCCTTCACGCCAACGCTCTTGATATCGGGCACGGCGATGAAATACTGCCAGACCTTTTCGTTCAGGCCGCTGTTGTCGAACTCTTCGCGCAGGATGGCATCTGCCTCGCGCAGGGCTTCCAGACGGTCGCGGGTAATGGCACCCAGGCAGCGCACACCCAGGCCGGGGCCGGGGAAGGGCTGACGATAGACCATGGCATGGGGCAGACCCAGGGCCTCGCCCACAACGCGCACTTCATCCTTGAACAGCAGCTTCAGCGGCTCTACCAGTTCAAACTTCAGATCCTCCGGCAGACCGCCCACATTATGATGGGACTTGACGGCCTTCTTGCCCTCGGCCTGCTTGATGGACTCCAGAATGTCGGGGTAGATGGTGCCCTGTGCCAGATAGGAAATGTTTTCCAGTTTGCGGGCTTCATCGGCAAATACATTGATGAACTCTGCGCCGATGATCTTGCGCTTACGCTCGGGATCGGCAACATCTGCCAGCAGATTCAGGAAACGATCCGTGGCATCGATATAGATCAGATTGGCTTCCATAGCCTCACCGAAGATCTTGACCACATCTTCGCTCTCGCCCTTGCGCATGAGGCCGTGGTTGACATGGACGCATACCAGCTGCTTGCCGATGGCCTTGATCAGCAGGGCTGCCACAACAGAGGAGTCTACACCGCCGGACAGGGCCAGCAGTACCTTCTTATCGCCGATCTGCTCGCGCAGCGCGGCAACCTGTTCCTCGATGAATGCATCGGCCAGAGCCTTCGTTGTAATTCTTGCCATAGTTTCGGGACGCTTATTGTTTTCCATTGGAATCCTCCTCTGTATAATATCTAAGATAACCAATTTTTCTATTTCTCCGGGTCAGCCGCTTCCGGCGGCTCCGGGAACCAGACCAATTCTCTGGGTGCGGGGGGCGGGCAAAGGTCGGGGGCGATTCCCATCTGGCGGCAGCGGGCATAATAGGCATGGGACAGGAATTTCTGCACCCCCTGCATGGCCTCGCTGAATTCCACCGTGGTATCCCCCACAAAAAGGATGACGGTGATGCCGCTGCGGGTGGCGATGGCCTGCTCGCCGCGGATCTGATTATACAAATAACGCTGGGTAGCTTTCAGTGTGCGGCAGGTAAAGCCCTCGTCGTCATAATGCACTGAAAAGAGAAAATAGCTTGCCAGAAGCACCGCACCCAAAAGGGTAATCACGATGCCGCCCACCAGTCCCCATGTCATATTCAGGAACAAAAGCAGGCCGATTCCCGCCACCAGCATGATGGTGCCGATGATAATGGCGCGTCGAGGCTGACGCACGGTTTTGGGCGGCGCCTGCTTTTTTCGCAGGCGCTGGATCAGCTTATCCACCAAAAAGCACAGGCCAAACACTGCGCCGCAGAACAGCAAAAGAAAGACATAAAACATGGCATCACTCCTATACAGAAAGCAGGGAGATATACCATCTGCCGTTAATGCTGATGCAGGTCAGATTGGTTTCGCCAATGTAGTTCTGTCCGTTCTGGGAATAGCTGAAGTGAACTTCTGCCTGGGCGGTATCGCCGTCCACATCTACGGAAGCAACCTCAATATTCAGAGTGCTGCAGATTTCGCCGGCATTTTCCGCTCTTTCCGCACCAAGAACTTCCAAAAGGGTATTGAGCAGCTCTTCATCGCTCTTTCCGCCGAGGCTGCCCGCAAGCTCGAGGCCGGTGCGCAGAGGATCGGCGATCTTGGGCGTAACGCAGTCTAAAATACCGTCAAGATCCATATCGTTGCAGGCGGCATTGCAGCGCTCCACCATCTGCTCCACCGTATCCCGGGTATAGGCAGAGATGTTCGGCTCAGGCTGCGGCTTGAACAGCTCGGCAAGGGTACCGCAGCCGGACAGGCTCAATGCCAGCAGTGCCGTCAGCAGGAGCACGCATACGATCCGTTTCATAGCATTGTCCTTTCTCCCCAAATTGGGGGCACAGGATTCATGCTAAATATTATAGCACTATTTTAACACAGGCACAAGAAAAACATGAGCCTGCAGGTTATTTTTCTCGCGCTTCTCTTAATTTTTCATGGCGGCCGGGATGGCACACTGCAGTTTTTCCACAAATTCTCCGGGATTCAGGCCCTTTCCCCGCAGTTCTGCGCAGCCACCCGGGCGAATGCGGCCGTCACTGCACAGCACGCCGCACAGATAAACCGGGCATTGACCGCCCAAAAGCTGGCTGACGATGGTACGCATGGCCAGCTCTCCCCCGCCGCCCTGGGAGCAGATGGTGATGCAGGAGCAGAGCTTGCCCGACAGCAGGTCAATGCAGCCCGACAGCCAGCCCTTCATCTGCCAGCAGGCATGGGTATAGTAATCCGGCAGCACCAGCACAACGGCATCCGCCTCACCAAGGGCCACCTCGTCCGCCTCCTCCATGGGATAATAGCGGCAGTTCGCCAG
>JAZRCV010000093.1:0-4100 GCA_045659925.1 Faecousia sp. | reverse complement strand
GCCCCGAAGCTCAGCAATGTCACCGGCGGTGCTACCTACACCTTCAGTGCTGTCTTCGGTGAAGACAATCAGATTGATCCTGGCGTTGATCCCGATCCCGAAGTGCCCGGTGACGAGGTGCCCGACCAGTATCAGGCAGTTGTGACCTACCGCGTTGTGGGTGGCTTCTGGGCAGACGGCAGTGATGATGATATCGTAAAGGTATTTACACTCTATACCTATGAGAAGGACGATGCCACCGGCGAATGGAGCTGGAACGAAGTTGTTCCGGCACCTGTACTGGGCGAGGTTCCCGAAGTAACAGCTTCTGATATGCACACCGGTGCATGGGATGCCGAGATCAGTGCCAATACCCCTGTGACAAAGGATGTCACCTATACCTACACCTTCACTCCGCTTCCCACCTATGAGGTCTCCTACGATCTCAACGGCGGCACCGGCGCACAGGATGTGGACTACAGCACGGTTCGCGTGGTGGAAGGCACCATCGTTACCGTCAAGGCCGCACCCACACTGGAAGGCAGCATCTTTAAGGGTTACCTTGTTGGCGAAACGGTATATCAGCCCGGCGACAGCATTACGGTCACTGCCGATGTGGTGCTGATTGCCCAGTGGGAGACTGTTGTACCCGGTACCGGCACCATCACCCTGACCAAGGTGGACTCTGCGGACAATACCACCACGCTTCCCAATGTTGTCTTTGATCTTTATCACGATGATGGCACAAAGGTCGGTACCTATACCACCGACAAGAACGGCGAGATCACTGTGGAGGACCTCCCCGCCGGCCAGCATTACTGGGTGGAAATCCGTCCCGCTGAAGGCTATCAGCTGGACAGCACGAGACATGAATTCACTGTAAACGGCGGTGAGACCACCAGCATCGCAGTGGAGAATACCAGAACGCCGGTTCCCGAGGTCTTCAGCGGCGAACACTATGCCTACATCATCGGCAAGAATGACGGTCTGGTGCATCCGGAAGATAATATTACCCGCGCTGAGGTTGCCACCATTTTCTTCCGCCTGCTGGATGAAGAGACCCGCAGCAAGCACATGACCAAGACCAACAACTTCACGGATGTACCGGAAGGCGTGTGGTATAATACGGCAGTCTCCACCATGGCAGCCATGGGCATCATTAAGGGAACGCCGGATGGAAGCTTCCAGCCCCATAAGAACATCACCCGTGCGGAGTTTGCGACCATTGCAGCCCGCTTCGACACCAACGGCAATACCACCGGTGCTTCCTTCACTGACATCTATGGCCACTGGGCACAGAAGGAAATCAACATTGCCGCCAACAACGGCTGGGTATTGGGTTATGTGGATGGCGAATTCCGGCCCGATCAGGACATTTCCCGCGCAGAAGCCATGGCAATGGTGAACCGCGTGCTGCAGAGAATTCCCCAGAGTAAGGAAGATCTGCTGCCCGAGATGGTAACCTGGCCGGATAATATGGTCACTTCCAAGTGGTACTACCTGACAGTTCAGGAAGCCACCAACAGCCACGCTTATGAACGCAAGCCCAACGGCTATGAGTTCTGGACGGAGCTGCAGGAAGTTCCCGACTGGTCCGCATTTGAAAACTGAGTCATTTGACGATTCCTGAAAAGAGAGCATACTCTGAATAGAATCGCCTGACAAAACACATTGGCCGCCGCAGAAAAATTTCTGCGGCGGCTTCGTTTGCGTCAGGGCAGTCACAAAAGTACCGCACTGTCATAGAATGATTCTGAAAGCAACTGTGGCTTTACGATTTTTCAGGAGGTAATCCTATGGCTGAACAGATTCCGGGACGCTCCGGCGATACTGCGCCGGTACAGCAGAATATGATCTGCATCCATACAAATAAAATTACAGACGTTTGTCTGGATAAGGACTGCATTGAGGATCTCAGGGTATATCTGACTGCAGATTCTCAGGAGGTACTGAACTGCTCTGCGGGAGCCAGAGTGCGGAGTGTAGAGCTGCTTCAGGTGTACATCAATGTGGAAGAACTGGGATTTCAGCGGGGGTATTACGCGGTAGATCTTACCTTCTACTACCGCGTATGCGGTGAGGCGACCGCCAAGGGTGCCCGGGTTGGGGCTTTGGATGGCGTGTCGGTATTCAGCAAGCGGGTGGTGCTCTACGGCGGCCAGTGCGGCGCCAAGCTCTTCTCCAGCCGGGTTTCCACGCCATCTGCAATCGGCGCTTGGCAGCTGCCGGAGGCCATTGTAGAGGTGGTGGATCCCATGGTGCTGTCCTCCAAGGTGCTGGAATCCTGCGGCACCTGTCCCCGGGAACTGACGGAGATCCCGGATGAGGTGCGGGCAGTTTTTGGGCAGGAGCTGGTGCTGGATAACGGCGGCAGATGCCAGTTTGTCACCATCGGTCAGTTTTCTACCATCCGCTTGGAGCGGGATGCCCAGCTTTCCGTGCCGGATGGATGCGACTGCATTCCGCAAAAGACCTGCTGCGGTGAAGCAGGCTGCCAGGAAGATCCCTGCGACATTTTCTCCCGCATTGACTTTCCCTACCATGCCTTCTATCCGCAGTATAAATCCTGCGAAACGGAGGAATGCGCTGCGGAAAACGGATGAGAATGCCTTTCTCATGCATAAACTAATGAGCGCCGGTCATCCCTTTTCGGGGTGACCGGCGCAGTAGCTTTCTTTATTTATCATCAGGCAACAGGCCCGGTTTTGTTGGCATATTCCAAATAAGACTTGCTTTCCATGATGTCCTTCAGAATGCGAACCAGCTCGTAGACATCTTCAAAGCGGATGTACAGGGGCACCGGGGCCAGTCGGATCACATTGGGATAGCGGAAGTCAGGAACAACGCCTGCGGCCTTCAGGGCTTCGTTGATGCGGATGGCGTCATCGTGCTCCAGGGCAATGTGACCGCCACGGCGCTCATCGTCTCGGGGTGTGCCGATGGTGAAGCCGTATTTTGCCAGTTCGCTGTCCACCAGTTCCATGAGATAGCGGGTCAGGCGCAGGGATTTCTCCCGCACCAGCTTCATGTCCACGCCTTCGTAGACATTCAGCGCACCGTCTACGCCTGCCATACTCAGCACCGAGCCGGTGCCGGTCTGCCAGCCGCCGGCATTGTGGGCGTGTTCAAAATCAAGGCGCAGGGCAAACTGGGTCTCCTTCCGGTTGCCCCACCAGCCGGACAGGCCGGGATGTCTGTCAAAGTGCTTGCGGTTGATGTACATACCTGCGGTGGCACCGGGGCCGCCGGAGAGGTACTTATAATTGCACCATACGGCAAAATCGCAGTCAATTTTTGCAAAATCGTGATCCACGTTGCCGATGCTGTGGCAGAGGTCAAAGCCGATGACAATGCCCCGCTTCTTTGCTTCACGGCTCAGCCGCTCCATATCCAGAAGCTGAGAGCTGCGGTACAGCACAGAGGGCAGCAGGGCCATGGCCACATCATCACCCATAGCGGCGATGATGTCATCCTCTTCCATGGTCTTGCCATCCCGGCTGGGTACGGTGACGAGGACATCCTCCGGGTCATAGCCCTTGAGGCGGATCTGGCTCAGCAGGGCATAGCGGTCGGTGGGGAAGTTCAGCTCGTCCACCAAGATCTTATAACGCTCCTTCGTGGGCTGCCAGAAGGTGGCGCAGCACTGGTGGATGTTCAGGGTGGTGTTGGCACACACGGTGACTTCCTCCGGCTGTGCGCCGATCAGGCGGGAGAGCTTTGCGCCGATGGCATCGTGGTAGAGGAAATAATTGGTGTCAGCCCCGGTCCAGATACCGATGCCGTGCTGTTTCCAGTCGGCAAGGGTACGAAGTACCGCTTGCTCCGCGTCTTTGGAGCAAAGGCCCAGAGAGTTTCCGTCCATATAGATCTGGCCGGGTTGGGTATAGAAGTGTTCCCGCAGGGAAGCGAGGGCATCATCCCGGTCAAGGGAGCGGGCATATTCGAGATCAAAAAGCTGTTCCATGGTAATTCCTCCTGTGATGAAAAACTCAGCCGGCAGTGGCATCGAGTTCATTTTGATTGGTAAATTTTATGATAAGTTGATTTGGCAGGCAAATGATGTCGGGGCCGCTGTCGCATTCGCCCCGCTGCATGCAGTAGTGATCCGGGCAGCTTGCCCC
>JAZRCV010000092.1:0-3381 GCA_045659925.1 Faecousia sp. | reverse complement strand
TTCCGTACGCTTTTTATTTTCTTCTTTACTATCGGACATGGAATCTTCTTGCCAATTCCGTCATGGCCCGGCTGCCGCCGAGCATGACGGTGCCCAGGAACAGGAAGCCGGATACCCCCAGGGGCAAAAATGCCATCAGTGCGTTTCTCTCAATGCCGGTCAGGTATAGTACCAGCGGGATCAGGCTGAGGAGGATCATCAGGATTTGCCACATGATGTAGCTCTGCCAGTTCCGGCGGTTGCACAGCATCAGAACCATGATGACGCCATCCACCACCATCAGCCCTGCGGGCAGCACATAGTCCAGCGACCAGCCCTGATATCCAATGGCGGCGTCCACGCCGAAAATGCAGCCCAGAGTGGCCAGGGTGAGCAGCACCAGCTTGCTACGGTAGCCCGCCTTCACGCTGCCTCCCAGCTGCAGGCAGACGAAGCCCAGCAGCAGCGCAAGCCCTGAGATGAGGCTCCAATGGAAGGGCGAGGGGGTGAGATAATCGATGAGCATGAGAATGGCCTGCAGGAACAGGGCGAAAAACAGGTAAATCCGGCAGGCTGCCAGAAGGCGCTTGCGCTTGCTGCGGATGTTGGGATACATATTTTCCATCTCGTCCGTGGGTTCCAGTACCGTCTGGCATAGAGGGCAGCGCTCGGCCACATCCAAAATCTCAATGCGGCAGTTTTGACATTTACCCATAGTTCACCCCATTGCTTTCCACCTCTACCTGCAGCCCATCCTCCGTCAAACGGCGGAAGAAGCAGCGCTGCACCGAGGTATCCACAAGATCATAGCTGAAGCTGAAGGTCAGCATATCGCCGTAGGAGCAGATGGTGCCCTTGAGGTGCTGCCCCTTTGACAGGGCCAGCATGGCATGGAACTGCTCAATATAGGGCCGGTAGGGCTCCACCACCTCCTGCCTGCCGATGTTGCTGATGGTGGTGGTGTTAGCAAGGGCAGAGCGGGTGTAGACATAGCGCATGGCGAAGGACTTCAGCGGCAGCGGCACCAGCCGCAGGAAATAGTTCTTCTGATTGGAAACATTATAGGAGAAAATCTGCTCCAAATGTTCCGTATTCAGCTGACTGCGGAGGCTATCCCGCACGATGGTCAGCACCTGTGCAAAATCATAGGGGCCCTGCGTGGGATGGAACTCCGCGGACACCACGGCAAAGAAATTCTTCGTGGTGATGGACTGGAAATAAGGACGCAGATTCACCGGCACCGCCACCCGGATGGGGTCTTTACTGCCCGCGCCGTGGAGGCACTCCTGATAGACGCTCCATGCAAAGGTGCCCACCAGATATTCATTGATGGTCACATCATAGCGTTTGCACACGGCTTTCAGCTCCGGAATGGGAATATAGCTGTGCATCACGCCGAATTCCCCATGCCGCAGCCGTTCTCCCCGGATGAGGTAAGCCTTTTTCATCTGGTAGGCGGGTTTGGCGGCGTGGCGGTAGTTCTTCAGGAAGCTGTCTTCCCGGTTCATGGTGGTGTCGCTGCGCAGGGCATCCCTGTTCTCCTCTGCAAGGGCAGGCTCTGCCAGGCGCAGATATTGATAGGTCAGCTCCTTCAGAAAGGCCATTGCCCCCATGCCATCGGTGAGGACATGGAACACCTCTAAATTGATGCGGTATTTATAGTAGCTCACCTGGAAAAGGTAGCTTCTGTTCCGGTTAGGATAGATGTAACGGCAGGGGTATTCCGCCTCCTGGCGCACCTTTGGGGCGGGTTTGCCGTTCTCCTCGAAATAATGCCAGAAGAATCCCCGGCGCATCCGGAGATTGAAGCTGTCGAATTTGGGCAGCACAATATCCAGCGCCTTCTGCAGCAGCTTCGGGTCAACCAAGGCTGTCAGGGTGACGCTGATGCGATATACATTGCTGGTCTGCTCTCCGGCGATCACCGGAAACAGGTGGGCAGTATTGTCCAGCTTGTCCCAGCGGATCTGTCGCGGGGGTGTTTTCTTTTTGCGGACTTTTTTCTTCGGGGCCGGCACCTGGGGCGGCTCGGCAGCTCGTTTTCTCATGGGCGCAACCTCAATAGGGATCAATATAGCACCATTATACCATCCTTCCGCACCCAGAGCAAGACCCTCTTAAAAGCACAGCGCTGCATCCAACTTGAATGTACATTTGGGTGGGATGGTTTCTACAAACTCAAAGGTATCTCGTAGGGACACCCCTCCGGGGTGTCCGGCAGGAAATATTGCGTTTTTATGGTGATTCTCGGCGAATTCGTAACATTTACGCGGGCGACCAATGGTCGCCCCTACATTCTTTCAAGAGGCTTATTCTGTGAATGTAGGGGCGTGCATTGCACGCCCGCGCAGGAGATATTGCGTTTATACGGTGGTTTTCGGCGAATTCGCAACCTTTTGCAGGCGGATGATATCCGCCCCTACGATCAAACCTGACAGTCTATGCAAAAATCCGAATTCGAGGTTGTAGGGGCGACCTGTGGTCGCCCGGCACGAATTGTTGCATTTATATGGAGGTTCCCGGCGAATTCGCAATATTTACGCGGGCGACCAATGGTCGCCCCTACATTCACAAAGGCAAATCAGCGCAAGCCATGAAAAAAACTGCCCCCCGGTTTCCCGGGGGGCAGAACAGTTATTTGGCTGTTTTTTCAATGCTTATCTGAGGATTATTATGCCTCGAGGTAGCGCATCATGATGGAAGCGATCTGTTCACGGGTTGCATCGGCCTTGGGAGCCAGGTGTGCAGCGCCGTCAACGGTAACGCCATTGATGATGCCGTTGGAGGTTGCCCAAATCATAGCAGCCTGTGCGTATGCACCAACGGTATCTGCATCAGGATATGCTGCCAGGTCGCCTTCAACCTCGGGTTCGCCAGCGAAGCGGTACAGCATGGTTGCGATCTGCTCGCGGGTGATGAGACCTGCGGGAGCGAACTTGCCGTCGCCGATGCCGTTGACGATTTCGTTGGCAGCTGCCCATTCGATAGCGGCGGAGAACCACTGGTCGTCTGCAACGTCGGTGAAGACACCCTTGAATTCTACTTCAGGTGCGCCTGCAGCACGGTACAGGATGGTGACCAGCTCAGCACGGGTCAGAGTGCCAGCGGGGTTGAACAGGCCATTGCCAATGCCATTCATGAGGCCGTTAGCAACAACAAAGTCGATGCCTTCATGTGCCCAGTTGTCGGTCACATCGGAGAAGATTGCGCTCGGGCAGAGGATAGCTTCGAGAGCAGCTTCCAGAGCAGCAGCAACAGCTTCTACATCTTCAGCAGCCTTGATAGCTTCGATACCTGCCAGGATAGCTTCTTCAGCGCCTTCGACGCCGATGGAAGCGAGGGTCAGCTGGAGCAGAGCATAGTTCTTAGCAACATTGAGCTCAGCTTCCTTGACCTTCTTCA
>JAZRCV010000091.1:0-28013 GCA_045659925.1 Faecousia sp. | reverse complement strand
CAGAAGCCGCTTGATCTCGGCGCAGAAGGCGCTGGCAGCGGTGGAATCCCGCATCACCAGGAAGGCAGTATCGTCACCTGCCAGAGAGCCCAGCACCACGGGCATATTCATGGAATCGATGGCAGAGCAGGCTGCGGGAGCCAGACCCGGCATGGTCTTGATTACCACGATGTTCTGGGCATAGTCGTAGCTTGTAATGCATTCACGGAAAATTGTGTTCAGTCGCGTGGAAAATGTGCCGCCATTTTCTTTGTTGGCAGCGGTGTAACGGTAGGTACCAAGGTTGGTCAGTTCTTTAACAATGCGAAGCTCCTTGATGTCGCGGGAAATGGTTGCCTGTGTGCTGCGGAACCCGGTCTTTTGCAGCGCATCTAAAAGCTGTTCCTGTGTTTCAATGTCAGAGGCCGCAATGATCTCCAAAATTTTAGCCTGTCGCTGGGTTTTCATAAGGATTCCCTCACTTATTCCTGAATTTTGCATTGATGATTTCAAACATACTCCGGTTGCGAAGCCGGAGGAAAAGTGTGTCATAGGAAGATTGGCGGATCGACACGGTATCGCTGCTGAGCAGCCGGATTGCCCTTCCGCCATCCACAGAGAGATAAGCGGTCTTTCTTCCGGGGCGCGCAGACTTTACTGTAACGGTGCGCTCTTCAGATAATACCAGAGATTTCGACATCATGTCGTGGGCACAAATGGGCGTTACCACGATGCATCGCGCAGTGGGCTCCACCAGAGGACCGCCTGCAGACATACAGTAAGCCGTGGAACCAGTGGGAGTACATACAATCACGCCGTCACCACTCAGGCTGATGGCCTGCTGCTCATCGCTGCTGACGCTCAGGTGTACGGTGCGGGCAACTGCACTCTTGGTAACAACAGCATCATTAAGGGCAATGTCCTCATAAACGGTGACACCGTCCCGCTGTACCTGCACATCCAGCATCATGCGCCGCTCAATGAAATAGTCGTCAGTGGCCAGTCGTGTCAGAATATCCAGTTCGCTGCTATCAACTTCTGCAAGATAGCCCATATTGCCAATGTTAACGCCCAATACCGGAACTCTGGCCTTTGTGGCTGCTTTGGAGGCATGCAGCACTGTGCCATCGCCACCAAAGCAGATGAGAAGCTCTGCTTCCTTCAAGGCTGCATCCAGATCGGTAAACACGATGTCATGAGGAAGATCACTTTTATGCTCCACATCAAAGGCAAGGCAAACATCACACTGGATGCCCGCAGCTTCCAAAAGCTGCAGGGCCTGACGAAGGGTTTTAAAATTTTTGTCCCGATAGGGATTTGAGGATAGGATGATTCTTTTCATAGCTTAACCTTTCAAGGTTTGGTGGGCATCTGCCACCAACTCATGCAGGATCACTTCACAATCAGTTCCCGGCACCAGACTCAGATGGCCGAGAAATTCAATATTGCCCTCCGGGCCCTTCACGGGAGAAAATGTCATATTGCGGATGGTGAAGCCCAGTCCCTTTGCAAGCGTCCAGAAGTTTTCCAGCACTTCCAGATGCACCTGGGGGTCACGAACCACGCCCTTCTTCCCTACTTTTTCCCGTCCTGCTTCAAACTGGGGTTTGATCAGGCACAGGACCTGTCCCTCCGGTTTGAGCAGGGCACGGATGGCAGGAAGGACGATGTGCAGGGAAATAAAGGAGACATCCACAACGGATAAGTCAAGGGGTTCTCCCAAATCGCTGGGGGTGAGATAGCGGATGTTGGTGCGCTCCATGCACACCACCCTTGGGTCCTCGCGCAGCTTCCACGCAAGCTGACCGTAGCCCACATCGATGGCAAACACCTTTTTTGCCCCCTTTTGCAGCAGGCAGTCGGTGAAGCCGCCGGTGGAGGCGCCGGAGTCCGAGCAGACATAGCCGGTGGGATCTACACCGAAGTCCCGCAGAGCCTTTTCCAGCTTTAATCCACCTCTGGAAACATAGGGGCAGGTGTTCTTTTCCCGTACTTCGATCTCCGTTTCCGGAGCCACCATGGTGCCGGCTTTATCCACTTTCTGATTTGCGATGAATACAACACCGCTCATGATGATGGCCTGCGCCTTGGCCCGGCTTTCTGCCAGACCCCGCTGCACCATCGCCACATCCAATCGTTCTTTTTTAACCATGTGACAACGCCTCCATGATCCATTGGCTCAGGCTTTCCCCATCCAAGCCGCTATCCTGGAAAAGCTGATGGGTGCTGCCGTGGGGAATAAACCGGTTGCCGAAATTCCGGCATGCATACCGGATGCTGACGCCCTGCGCTGCAAGATGGGAGAAAATCTCCTGGGCAATGCAGCTCTGGTCGGCACAGTCTTCTGCCACAAACAATGCGCCTGTCTTTTTTACTGATTTTAAAATCGGTTCCATCGAGATGGGAGAGATGGTATCAAGCTTTAGAATTTCTGCCTGAATGCCATGCTTGGCAAGAAGATCTGCCGCCTCCAATGCCTCATTGATCATAATACCATAGGTGAGCAGCGTGAGGCTCTTCCCTTCCCGAAGCACAAACTTGCCGGATGCTTCAAGATATCTTCCGTCTCCACCCCGGGGATAGCGAACCGCCACCGGCCCGGTGCAGGAGTAGATGGCCTGAGAAAGCATCTTTTTGAGCTCGACGCGGTTGGATGGGCACAGCACCGTCATGCCGGGGATCTGCCGAAGATAACCCACATCGAATACACCGTGATGGGTTTCCCCATCCGGACCGACCAGTCCGGCGCGATCCACTGCAAATACCACATGCAGATTCAAAAGTGCCACATCCTGCATCAGCATATCATAGGCCCGCTGCAGGAAGGTGGAATAGATGGCCACAACCGGCGTCATACCCTGTTTCGCTAAGCCACCCGCCATAGAAACGGCGTGTCCCTCTGCGATGCCTACATCGAAGAATCGATTTGGATAGGCTTTTGCAAAGGTATCCAGGCAGGTGCCCTGGGGCATGGCAGCCGTGATGGCGCAGAGCTTTTCGTCCTGCTGTGCAAGCTCGCACATTGCCTCGCCAAAAGCGGATGAGAAGGTGGGTGTTCCACTGCTCTTGAGTACACCTGTTGCGGGATCAAACTGTCCCACACCGTGGAAGACATCGGGATCCTTCTCCGCAGGTTCATAGCCCTTGCCCTTTTGTGTCAGCACATGAAGCAGCACAGGGCACTGCATTTCCTTTGCTCTGCGGAGCATATAGATGAGCCGCGTAATATCATGACCGTCCACAGGGCCCATATACTGGAAGCCCATTTCTTCAAACAGGTTGATACCCAGCATATGGCGCTTAAAAAATTCCTTGATGCTGTGTCCTATGCGATAGACAGCCGCACCGCCGGGAACTTTGCGGGAAAACTTGCGGAACATCCGCTTGAGCTTAAAATAGCCCGGTCGGGTACGGATCAGATTGAGATAACTTGCAATGCCGCCCACATTGGAGGAAATGGACATGGCATTGTCATTGAGAATTGCGATCAGAGGCTCATTGCTTGCCCCCGCATCGTTCATGCCTTCATAGCTGAGGCCCCCCGTCAGGGCGCCGTCACCCAGCAGTGCAATGACATGATAGTCATCCCCACACAGGGTTCTGGCTCTGGCCATGCCAAGGGCAACGGAAACTGCACTGGAAGCATGGCCCGCTGTAAATGCATCGCAATCACTTTCCGCAGGCTTGGGAAAGCCTGCAAGACCGCCGTGGGTACGGATGCTGCGAAGTGCTTCCCGGCGACCGGTGAGCAGCTTATGCACATAGGACTGGTGGCCTACATCGAACACCAGACGGTCGCGGCTGGTATCAAACTCCTTCTCGATGGCAAGGGTAAGCTCCACAATGCCGAGATTGGAGGACAGATGGCCGCCATTTTGCGCCACGCAATCCACAAGATACTCGCGGATCTCGCCGCACAGCTGCGCTTCATGTTCCGGCGGGATGCGCAGCAAATCCTCGCGGGAATTGATTTGATCTAATAGTTTCATAGCGATTTCCTAACGCTTTGACTTCTTTTTGTTTCTTTTTCGTGAAGAAAAGGGTTTGCGAATGATCGCCATCAGTTTACCTGTAAAATGTACAATAGAAACGCTGTAACGCATGGCAATGCCCTTGCCCACGGCTTTGCCGCCCACCGTCAGGCCGGCGACCATGGCAGACATTGCCACATTCACAATAGAGGCAGGAGAAAGGGTGAAATTCTCCAACAACTGCACCGCGATGACAGCGGATGCAGAACCGGAGATAACGCCGCAGATATCGCCTACCACATCATTGCAGATGGAGGATACCCGGTCAGCGTTCTTAATCAGCGTGATGGCTTCCCTGGCTCCGGGAACCTTCTTTGCCGCCATGGAATGCAGGGGGCGTTCATCAGCCGCCGTTACGGCGACGCCAACAATATCAAACAAAATACCAATAAACACGATGCAGAGCAGAATGACCATGGCAGCAAAGATACTGCTTCCATCCAGCATCGCAGCAGAAAGGGTAGAGAAACTGGCGGAGATCACAATCGTTGAAAGAAAAACGATGATGATCCATCGGGTATTGGACCGTCCGCTCTTTTTTGCTTTTTTCTGTGTACCGGCAGTTCGATCCGCCTTATCCAATGTTGAATTCCTCCCTGAAAAAAGTGGCAGCAGACAGAGTAAATCTTACGGCTTAGGTCGGGTCGGCTTTCCCTGGGAAGAACCTCCCGTTGCCGGAAAGGCAGTTTCCTTTTCATCCCCCCACCGGTGCGTTGCCAACACCGGTACCCGATTGCCACTGAGTCCGTACTGCAATCCCCTGCCTGCCCGTTTCGACAGCCTAGGTGATTTCCACGGCGGCTTCCACCGATCCCTATCCTCTTTTGCAAATAATCTTTCATGGAAATATCACCATTGCCTATGGCCATAGGCTCCGATGCATAGCTCCCCAATCCCGAGTTATCCACGCAAGGCAGGCTACACTGCACCCAGCACACGATTCTGTGCACCGTAATGCAGGTTCATCTCCTGATTCGTACGCGTTGGGAAGACACGAATGCCTACGCAGCCGACGTCGCACAAGATCAGGTCTCCACGGAAACTGGGTCGGCAGCCACATGCCATTGCGGCTCGCCCAATAACCTTAACCCCCAGCACCCACCCGAAACTGGGCGTAACAAGCAGGCACCAGGGACTTCATCGATATGCCCTTTAAAGGATTTTTAGGCCCTTCTTCAGAACCGGCAGATCCGACTAGGATACTGCGCCACCAAAAGTATTTTAGCACAAAATGCATGAATATACAAGATGTATATTCATAAAATATCCGTAAAATTTTCATTAATTTTCAAATTCGCAGAATAATTGTTAATATTATATGAATGCGCATTCAATTATCTTGAATTATCTTATATATCACAGTAAAAAAACGGATGGATAGGCAGAAATATTCACCCTTAAACGCAATGACCAGACAGCAAGGGTGCTGTCTGGTCATATAGATATCAATATTCCCGCTCCACAAGCCAGAGGGCAAGGTCTTTGAGGAATTCAGCATCCTCAAAAGCACTCAGTGCGTCAAGGGCAAAATCCGTCAGCTTGTCCACTCTGCGCTGGCATTCTTCCAGAGAAAGGAGCCGGGCATAGGTATTCTTTTTTTCGTCCATGCCGGTATTCTTGCCCAGCTTCTCGGGATCGCCGATCACATCCAGCATATCATCCCGGATCTGGAACGCGTGACCAAGCCCGGCGGCATAACGGGCTGCCGCGTCAAACTGCTCCTCGCTACCTCCTGCGGCAATGACGCCGAGGGTACAGGCAGCAGAGATCAAAGCACCGGTCTTGCGGGTATGGATGGCACCAATCTCATCTTCCGTGCAGAGCTTTTCCTCTGCGGCAAGATCCAGTACCTGTCCGCCCACCATGCCCAATTCACCTGCGCATTCGCCAAGCATTTCGACTGCCTGACAGATGCGCTCGGGGGGCAGCTTTGCCATAGAAAGTCTTGTAAAGGCTGCGGTGAGCAGGGCATCGCCTGCCAGAACAGCCAAAGATTCACCATAAACCTTATGATTGGTCAGGCGGCCACGGCGATAGTCATCGTTGTCCATGCAGGGCAGGTCATCATGGATCAGGCTGTAGGTATGTACCATCTCCACTGCCAGTGCAAAGGGCATCGCGGCTTCCACATCGCCTCCGCAGGCGCGGCAGAACTCCAGTGTCAGCACAGGACGCAGGCGCGTTCCCCCTGCCAGAAGGCTGTAGCGCATGGAATCAAACAGTTCCTGCTGGGGTTCACCGGGATATACGAAGCAGGCGGCAAGCGCATCCTCTACCCGGGCGCTGATTTGTTTGAGATTCTCAAAAAATTCAGGCTTCATCGTTCATTTCCAGCTCAACGGGTTCGCCGTCAGGCCCTTTCATCAGTTTTACGATCTTCAGTTCGGCTTCATCCAGCATGGTGCCGCAGCTTCTGACGAGACTTGTTCCCTCTTCAAAGAGCTTCAGGGACTGATCCAGAGGCAGTTCTCCCCGCTCCATGGTGCGGACGATCTCCTCTAATCTCTGCATGGAGGCTTCAAAGCTTTTCGATTGTTCCATTTTCATCCTCCCCAACGGAATTTACAACTGCCTTTGCGCTGCCGTCAGACAAGCGCAGGCTCAGTTCCATGCCCGGCTGCAGGTCTTTCACTGAGCGCACAAGGGCATTTTCTTTATCAACGATCATGCTGTAGCCGCGGCTCAGAACCTTGAGGGGGCTCATGGCATCAAGACCTGCCGCAAGGGCGAGATAGCGCTGACGGCCTTTTCCCACGGTTCTCTGAGCGATAGCACTCATATTTCCGGCAAGATAGTCAAGCAGCAAGCGCCTTTCCTGTACATAGGCAACAGGACTTTGCAGAACTTTTGACTTTGCAGCACCCTCCAGCCGCTGCCGGGAAAGCTTCAGCTGCCGCTGCATGCTTTGCAGCATAGCGGCTTGCATGGCATGGAGGTTTCTTCGAAGCTCTGCCTGATCCGGTACTGCAAGCTCTGCGGCATTGCTGGGGGTAGCCGCCCGCAGATCCGCCACAAAGTCAGAAATGGTGACATCCGGTTCGTGACCTACGGCAGAGATCACCGGAATCTCAGAATGGTAAATCTCCCTTGCTACCCGTTCATCGTTAAACGCCCAAAGATCTTCAATGGAGCCACCGCCGCGGCCTGTGATAATGAGATCTGCCAGTTGATGGCGATTCACATAGCGGATCGCCCCGCAGATTTCCGGCGGTGCTTCCACACCCTGCACCCGCACCGGCAGCAGCATCACCTTGCTAAGAGGATATCTGGCAGATAAGATGCGGAGCATATCATGGATTGCCGCACCTGCGCTGGAGGTGATGATGGCGATGCGATGGGGATACTGGGGCAGCGGCTTTTTATGGGCAGGATCAAACAGACCTTCCAGCCGCAGCTTTTCCTTGAGCTGCTCAAAGGCCACATGAAGGTCACCAACGCCATCGGGCATCAGGCCGGTGCAGTAAAGCTGATAGGCACCATCCCGTGGGAATACGGTGATGCGGCCAACAGCCAGAACTTTCATGCCGTTTTCCGGGCGAAAGCGCAGCCGAACCGCACTGCTGCGGAACATCACGCAGCGCAGTGCCCCGGCAGCATCCTTCAGGGTAAAATAGTGGTGCCCGGAGGGATAAACTTTATAATTCGATACTTCGCCCCGGATGCACAGTTCCTGTAGCATGGGGTCGTCATCCAGAATCATTTTGATATACTCATTGACCTGGGAGACATCAAGAATTCTTCTTTCCATCTCATTCTCCCTGCAGCCAGGTCAGCACCGCAATGCCCATGGCATTGTCGGTGGAATACTGGGGCGGACAAAATACGCAGTCCGGTGCTGCGTCGGTTTGCCGCAGCATGGAATTGGAGGCAACGCCGCCGGAAAATACCACCGGAAGGTGCGGGAACCGCTCAACAGCCTGCCTTGTGGCTTTTTCCACCGCCCAGATCACAGAGCGCATACAGTACCGGGCAGTTGCCTCCGGGTCATGGGTTTTATCATAGAACTCACGCAGCTTATTCTGCACCCCGGAGAGGGAAAAGAAGCAATCATTTACTTTGACTTTAAAGAAGTCTTTGCTATCCGAGCAGGAAGACAGCCGATCAATCTCCTTTCCTGAAGGGAAGCCCAGTCCAAGGAGCTGACCGGTGCGGTCAATCAACTGACCGGCGGAGATATCCGAGGTGCCGCCAATGTGGGTGGCTGCAACACACTTCCCCACCGGCTCCACCAGCAAAAGCTCCGTGGTGCCGCCGGACAGATGCCAGGCCAGATGCGGCTCATTCAGCAGTTCAAGACGGCCTGCCGACCAGCAGGAAGCGGCAATGTGCCCCTGCTGATGGGAAAATTCATACAGTGGCACCCGCAGCGCACTTGCCATAACCCTTGCCTGACTTATCCCGGCAAGGAAGCAGGGCATATAGGAGCCTTCCACCGCTCTGGGGCGGGTGCTGACGCCAATGGCGGCCACATCGCGCCCGGAATAACATTCAAAAAGCTGCTCCGCCAGCTCCGGAAGCTGCTTTACATGGGAAAAAAGGGCATCGCTTTGGCGAAGCCCCAGTTCTCCCGGTTTTACATCCAACAGCCGTGAGCAGTTACGCCCATCCGTTCCATCGAATGCAGCAATCGAGGTTGTATAGTTGCTGGTGTCAAACCCTAATACGATCATGCCTGTGTCTCCGCCTGCTGGGCTCTTGAGAAAGCGCCCAGAATGCCGTTGACAAACACGACCACTTCTTCGTCCTCATAATTACGGGTCATGCGGACGGCTTCATTGATGGCAACGCCGGTGGGAACATCATCCACATAGAGCACTTCAAAGATGGCTACCCGCAGAATCGCCTTTACAAGGCGGGAAATGCGGGATACCGGCCAGCCAATGGCATAGCGGGAGATGACCTCATCCAGCTCATCACTTTTGGCAGCGCAGCCCTGTGCCACCGTGCGAATATAGGTGAGCTGCTTTTTGTTCGGGCGCTCCTGATACAGCTCCAGTTCCTGAGAAAGGCCGGTATAATAGCCGGTTTCCAGCAGTGTTTCCAGCGCTTCATCCACATTGGTGTGGGTGTAGTCCATTCCGAATACCAGATGGACCGCAATTTCTCTTGCAGTTGACCTTGTCATATACCCATTCACTCCGTATGTACCGGTCTCAATAACCGGACTTTATTTCTTCATGGAAATGCCGCAGACATTGATATCCACGGAAGCGATCTTCAGTGCGGTCATGGATTCAATGGCAGAGCAGATATTTTCCTGCACATTCTTTGCAAGCTCCACAACGCTGTAGCCATAGAGAGCTATGACATTGCATTCCACACAGATTTCTTCGTTTTCATTGACAGACAGGCGGACAGCCTTTGCACTGTTCTTTCTGCCGAAGAGCTCGGCAATGTCGCCGCCCTGGCTGGTGCCCAGTGCGTAAATGCCTTCTACCTCACTTGCAGCCACCGCTGCAATGGTAGCGATGACATCCTGAGAAATATGGATTGCGCCATCTTCCTGTGTCTGTGTAATATATTCCCTGATTTCAGCCATGATAGCTCTCCTCCTTTGTATTTCAATTTATTGTACCACAATTCAGAAAAAAAACAATACTATTTTATCGGCGTGCCGAAAAAGTCTTTTCGACACGCCGAAGGATATGCAAAACCATGCTGAATTTTTCGTTTTTTAACAAAACTTATTTTACTTCAATGATGCGAATGTCTCCGATGCTATATTCCGTCTGGCTGGTTACGATATCGCTGATGAGGGCAACATCTGTCTCCTGCAAGCCTTCCTCCGGCGAAGAGACAGCTACACTGATGCCGTCCTCGGTCATGTAGGCCACACAATCGGCGTAACCCTTGGCCACAACCAGGCTTTCGATCTGGGCTTCGCACAAGGAGGCTTCTACCAAACCCTCCAACTGCTGAGAGGTAGTGGTAGCGGAGTCGTCACCCCCTGCATAGGCGATGGTTTCCTGCAGAGTCTCAATGGCGGCATCCCTTGCGCCCTGGCGGCTCAGGCGAATGGAGGCGAAAGACTCTGCCGAAGTTTCCGCGCTGGCTTCCGGTGCATCCAGCCCTTCGGACGCCTCCTCCATGAGAAGCTCCTCATCGGTTGGCGCCATGACAAGGGTATCTTCCCCAAGCACCTGCTCTTCGTTGAGGGTTTCTTCAAGGGTTGGTGTGTTTTCCGCTTTTGTGTAGAACCAGTTGAGATAGATCCCGGCACACACAAAAACAAACACGGTTACGACCACGGCATTCCGTTTCCAAATCTTCATGTTGCTTCCTCCTGCTATGATTTCATTTTAATGACTGTGACTCGATCCGCTGACAAGCCCGTCAGGCTTGCCACGGCATTCACCAATTTCAGCTGCACTTCGGCACTGTCAGCGCCCTGACAGACCACCAGTGCCCCCTGATACTGCCCATAGACGGTTTTTGTAACCACAGGCGCTTCCCCACCACCGGATACACCAATGCGAACGGCAGATTCTGTACGGCTGCTGCCGCCATCTGAATTTTCAGACACGGAAGTGTCTGTCAGGTAGTGGGTTTCATCGCCTGTCTTTCTGGTGAGCAGCACCCGCACCTCCCCTGCCCCATCAATGCAGGACAGGATTTTCTCCATTTGCGCCTGAATGGAGGCTTCCTCTATCGGTAAAGTCTCCGTCTGCAAGGCTTCCGGCACTTCCTGTGCAGGCTCTTTTTTTGTCGGCCACAGCAAAAGCGCCGCACCCAACAATAGAATCAAAAAGGGATATTTGAATTTTTTGAGCTTTTCGCCAATGGCTTTGAGGTTCAGGAATTGTCCTCGCTCCATATCTGCCGTTCCTCCGGTATTCCCAAGGTCTGGGAAATGTATGTGCTCAGCTCTTGCTGCTGGGCCTGTGTCCACTGTCCATGCAAGGTAACACTGTAGGGGTATTGATAGTTTTCGCTCAATGCAGCCAGGGCGACCTCTGGGGTAATGCTGGCACCAAGTTCTGCGGCTTTGTCCAATATATATTCTTCCGTCTGCTCCGTTATGAGCCTGGCGGATTCTTTTTGTCCTTCCTGCAAAGCATCGGAAATCAAAGATTCATCCATCTCATACTGTTGAAAATAAGCTTGAAGATCGCCGATGCGAAGGTGCAGGATAGGCCGAACCAGTGTGATGAGCAAAAACAGACCGCCGCAAAGGGTCAACACTCTCTTGATGCTCTTTCTCTGGGGAAAGGCACACACCAGACTGACCAGGAAGGATGCCGCAACAACGCCCAAAAGGTAGTCTCTTAGCGCATTCATCCCGGCACCACCTTCAGATAGCACACACAGGCGATGAGCAGCATGAGAGCCGCTCCGCCGGTCATTGCCAGCAGAAATCCCATGGACTCCGTAATGGCGTCCATTAGGCCAAGCAAGGGCTTCGGGCCAATGGCACTGCCTGCTGCGGAAGACAGCTTCATAAGAAGATATTGACCCGCAATGGAAAGGAAGGGCCCGATACAGATGGCAATCACAGCCAGCATACCAAAAATACCCACTGCATTTTTTACCGTGGCGGCCCCAACGATCACAGTTTCTGATGCATCTGAGATCATGCTGCCAACCACCGGAACCACGCCGGATATGGTCAGCTTGGCCGCCTTGAGCACAGTTGCATCTGCTGCACCGGCAATCAGCCCAGTGATGGTAAGATAGGCGGTAAACACGAAGAGAACCGTCTTGATCCCGGATCGAAACACCCACTTTACAAGATCAGACAGGCGGCTGAGCATCTCATTGCCGCAGATTGCCTGGGCGGCACAAAGGGCCACATAGACATTGAGCAGCGGAAGCAGAAGGTGGGTCATGGCTCGCATCAGGATGTCGGTAAACAGGGCGGTACCGGCATAGATTGCCGTAGATGCAGTGATTCCTCCGCTGGCTGCGGTTGCCGCTGCCATGGCAGGCAGCAGAAGGTCGGCAAAGCTCTGCATTTCCATCAGCGCCTCCTTGCCGGTTCCGGCAAGGGAATTCATCTCCAGCATACCCGCAGCGCTGATGGAGAGAACTCCGGCAATCAGCGCTGCACCCATTCCCTCCCCTGCCCCAGCCATGGCGCACAGCACCAGAGCCGCCAGCATAACCCCCACACTCTTCATGGCACTTCGCAGTGCATCATCAAAAAGGGGCAGGGCGTGCTGAAATATACTGCGAAGACCGTCCTCAAAGCTTGTGCCCGACGGTGCGGATGAAAGCAGCTCTTCCGCGTCCTTTGGCAGGGCTTCGCGGAGATTCTGCTCGCTGGTGGTAAGAGAGGAAGCATGAACAGTGCTGCACATAATAAGCATAACGAATATACAAAGTATGATTCTTCGCATCTATCCTCCCAACATCTCCTGAAGCATATCAAGGACTGAACGAAGCAGAGGCAATGTCATACACAGTGCCGCCACCGTGCCGCAAAGCTCTGCAATTTTTGCCAGGGCATTTTGCCCGCAGTCAGCGCACACCGCACAGGTGATCTGGGTAACGATCCCAATGCCTGCCGTTTTGATCAAGGGCTGCAAATATCCGCCCCCAAGACCGCTGAGTTCTGACAGATCTTCAAACAGCCTTGCCGCAGGCTGAAAGCTGCGAATACAGGCAAGCAACGCCATAATACAGGCAAAGAGGCCAATGGATACCGCAAGGGCATGATCCCGCTTGTCCAGTACAGCGGCAAGCAATGCCGCAAGCAAGGCAACACCCGCAATTTTCAAAAACTCCGCCATCAGAAATGAAACAAATCCTTTACCATATCAAATAACGCAGCGATCCGTTGTACCACCATCATCAGTACCACCACAAGCCCGGCCAAAGTGGTCATGGTGGCCTGTTCCTCACGGCCGGAACGCACCAGAACCTGATTGAGTATGGAAATGATGATACCCACGGCGGCAATTTTAAAAATCAGATCAATTTCCATAGATCAAAGGAGAATAATGGCCAGAGCGCAGCCGGCGCACACCCCCATCACCTCATAGCTGCGGCATCGTTCTGCTCTGCCCTGCCGCAGTTCCTCAATAGAGGCGTTCACCCGGCCGATTAGTGCTTCTATGGCCTGCACCTGCTCCTGCACCTCATAGGCACCCAGAATATTGCCCAGCTCCCGCAGGCGGCAGATGCAGGAAATGGGCAGCAAATGCCCAAAGCGTATCAGCACTGCCTCCATGATCTGCCCTGCGTCAGCATCGGTCTGCAATTCAATGCGCTGCATTGTGGCCTGAAATACATCCCGCAGTGCACCGCGGCAGATACCGGCAGCCATTTCACACAGCTCTTTTGTGGGGGTAAGGCAGCTTTGTATTTCGCAACGCATGAGCTCCATTACCCGCAGAATCTGCCGGAGATTTGCCTCCTCTGTCCGCACGCTATGGGCCATCCGGATCCCCACCGAGGCTGCCGAGGCGATGATTAATGCTGCACCCAGTAGTTTTATCATTTGCATCCATCCTTTCAAATCGAATCTTGTGTTTTTTATCCATCAAAATCAGGTTTTCAAATAGACCAAGTCTGCACATCCGGGCATAAAGCGGTCGAGAAGCAAGGTCTGCCTTGGAAAATACATGGGCGCTGGCTAAAATTCTGACACCACAGAAGGAACTGCGAACCAACGCATCTACATCCCGCTCGTCGGTGATCTCGTCCACGGCAATCCAGTCGGGATTCATGGTGCGCAGCAGCATGTATACGCCATCATGCTTTGCCACCCCGGAAAGCACATCGGTTCTGCATCCCACCCGAAAGCCCGGAATACCATCTGCGCAGGCAGCCAGCTCCATCCGCTCATCCACAATGCCCACCCGCTCACCGCATTCATCGCTGCGATGACGGATCAGTTCCCGCAGGAGTGTGGTCTTGCCGCACCCCGGTGGCCCGGCAATGAGTGTTGAGGCGGGATTTGCTTTTAAAAGCAAGATGGCATCCTGTCCACAGCCCGGTATCTGCCGGGCAATGCGAAGATTGGCTGAAGTGAGATGTTTCAGACTTTTTATCTCGCCGTTAGCCCCCACAACAGCTTGTCCGCATAGGCCGAGGCGGTGGCCACCCGGAAGAGTGAGGAAGCCGTATCGTAGCTGTGAGGCGGCTGCATAGGTACAGTAGCCCGTTGCCCGGTTCAATAGGCTCTGAAGACAGCTGCTGTTCACGCGAAACCCACTGATACCGGTGGGCAATACCCGTTCCCCAGCTCCTGCAAGATAAGCGGCAGGATAACCGTAGCGAAGCCGAAGCTCCTGCAATCTGTGTCGTTCATCCAGCGGCAGTTGCCGGATGCCTTCTGCCAGCTCCGGCGGCAGTATACTAAAATAACTCTCGTCCATGTTTTCCCTCCTGCTTAACCCTATGAACACCTGTGCCCCAATATGCAAAAAAGAGACCGTGCACAAAGCACAGTCTCTTTTCGTATGGAATATAGGATCAGTCTTCCTTCTTCTTACTGCTGAGCAGATTCCAGACAGGACCGGAAATGCACACAGAGGAGAAGCAGCCCGCAATAACGCCAACACAGATGGGAGCGGCAAAGTTGCGGATGGAAGAAACACCAAGGATCAGCAGCATTACCATAACGACCAGGGTGGTAATGGTGGTGTTCAGGCTGCGGGTCATGGTCTGATGAATGGAAATATCCACAATTTCAGCAAAGGGGAGCTTCTTGTAGGTATCCTTCTTCTTATTCTCACGGATGCGGTCGAACACAACGATGGTGGCATTGATGGAATAACCAAAAATGGTCAGCGCTGCTGCGATGAAGTTCATGTTGAAGGGAATGCGGAAAATGATGTACATAGACAGCATAACCAGCAGGTCGTGAACCAGAGCAATGATCGCTGCAACACCGGAGCGGAATTCAAAACGGATGGTGATGTAAACCAGGATCAGGGCAACTGCGATCACAGAAGCCTTGATGGCCTTGTCGCGCAGATCCTTGCCAACGGAAGCGGACACATAGTCGCTCTTGAGGCAGTCGGTTGCTTCCAGACCATATTTTTCAGCAACAACTTCAAAGATGGCATCACGGGTCTCAGAGTCCAGTTCGCGGCTCTTGATGACAACCTGGGTGCCGGAATCGCCAGCTTTGGTGACGGAGGAAGCAGCCTGACCGCTGACCTCCTGCACAATGGCAGCCACCTCTGCGGAGACCTCTGCAGTCACGGGAACTCGCATTTCATACTGCATGGTGGTGCCGCCAACAAAGTCAATATCAAACTGGAACCACTGCACGCCGAAAGGCAGCAGGATCAGGCCAATCAGGCCAACAGACACGAACAGACAGGCAATGATGGAGAGGATCTTAAAATTACCGGTAAAACTGAAATTTTTCATCTTAGCAAGCATGATAGCACCTCCCAATCAAACACAGTAGGCCTTCGGATTGCGAATCTTCAGGCCGACAGCAGCATGCAGAAGCTGCTTGGTCACAATCAGCATGACAAACATGGACACAATAACACCGATCAGCAGAGTCTGGGCAAAGCCGACAATGGTACCGCTGCCGAATACCCACAGCACAACACCGGCAATGATGGTGGTGATGTTGGAGTCGATGATGGCGCGGATGGCACCCTTATAGCCGGAATCAATGGCATAGCGCAGGGTCTTGCCGGTACGCAGCTCTTCCTTGATTCGCTCGTAAATGACAACATTGGCGTCAACTGCCATACCAACGGTCAGGATAATACCCGCAATGCCGGGAAGGCTCAGATTCAGATGGAACACAGACAGCAGCACTGCCATCAGCGCACCGTAAAGCGTCAGAGCGATGCAGGAGATCACGCCCATAACACGGTAAACAACGATCATGAACAGCATAACAAGGCCAATGCCGATGAGACCTGCCATCAGGCTGGTCTGCAAAGAGCGCTCGCCCAGGGATGCGCCCACACCCTGCAGTTTAACACACTCCAGCTTAAAGGGGAGCTGACCGGCAGAGATCAGGTCGGCAAGATAGGTGGATTCATCCGCACTGGATGCGGCACCCATGGTGATAATGGCAGATTCAGAGTCAATGCCGGTGGAGGCATAGAGATTGGGGTCAACCATGGGGCTGGAAATGACCTCACCATCCATACAAATGGACAGATAATAATTGCCATCCGTACGGTTGGCAACCGCCTTGGTGGCCTCGACGAACTTGCTGCGTCCCTCGGGGGTAAAGGTCAGTACCACATGATGATTTGCAATACCTGTTTCGTCCGTTGCAGAATATTCGTAATAAGCCTTCTCGATATCGGTACCGGTGATCCATTCGGTATTGTCGGCATCCTCAAAGGTAACTACAGCGGTGGAGCCAAGCTTCTGAACAGCTTCCTCAGGATCGCTGACGGCAGGAATTTCCACAACCACCTGACGATCGCCCGCCAGATATGCATTGGCTTCGGTATATCCCAGAGCATCCAGACGCTGACGAAGCATGGCAATGGCACTGTTCATGCCATTGGCAAGGTCTTCTGCGGAGGTGCCTTCGGGAACCACGGCTTCATATGTAATTTCAGAGCCGCCAACCAGGTCGAGACCCAGCACAATACCATCCTGAACACTGGGAACAACGGCACCAATGCCGGAGATCGCAGCGAAGAGGAGCGCTGCCGTAAGCACGACAACGATCAACAGTGTGAACAAACTTCTTTTCATTCGTCTTTTGCCTCCATATTCCTGCAAATGCAGGTTATTTTCTTATCTTTAGTAGTGCGTAGGAAACACTGGCGCTGACAACGCAGCAGATCACAGCCTCCAGAACGCCCTGAATACCCACCATGGTAACAATGAAGTTCAGCACATTGTCACTGCCCATGGAGAGCAGATACTCTGTGCGGCCAAACAGTGCCACCAGCAGGCCCATAAAGAAAATCGTATTGAGCAGCGCACCGCTCAGGCCGACAACACCGCATTTCAGAGCGGATTTTTTCTGTCTGCACAGCCAGCGGAACAGCAAGCCGCAAAGCAGACCCATCAAAACGCGGGGAACCACACAGGTCAGAAAAGTAGCGATGGGATCGATGCTCATAAGCATCACGCCAAAGGTACTTTTGCCGAAGCACTGCCAGAAGCTCGTCAGGCCAAACACCGTGCCGAGGATCGTACCCGCCATAGGACCAAGAACGATCGCGCCGACAATGACCGGCACCTGCATAATGGTAAACTCCAATCCGGGCGTACGAATGTAACCCAGACCGGTCATTTCCAGCAGAAGCTCAAGCGCGATTAATACGGCCAATTCTACAAGGAATTTTGTGCTGATATTCTTTTTTTTCATGGTAAAGCATCCTTTCTGCTGCTGTCGCCCCTTTATGGGTGCAATGCAACTTGTCTACTCTACCATATTTTTGCGGGTTTGTAAACCAAAAGGAAAAAGATGCGACAATAATTTTGCACCGGATACTGCGCGCAAAAAGTAATTGGCGGGCATTTTGCCCGCCAATCAGGATTTAGGGTATTTCGTCCGGGACAGGTTCCTGAATTTCCAGCTGCTCGCCATTCTGCATGGCCTGCCACTGCTCTCTGGAGATCAGAAGCTGTCGGGGTTTGGAGCCTTCAAAGGGGCCTACAATGCCTTTATCCTCCATTTCGTCCACAATGCGGGCTGCTCTGGCATAGCCAAGCTTCAGTCTGCGCTGCAGCATGGAGACGGAAGCCTGTCCGGATTCCAGAACCACCTCCACCGCAGCGGGAAGAAGTTCGTCCCCTTCCTGCTGTACGGCAATGCCGTCCTCATGCTCCGGTTCGCGACCATCGGCCTTTTGCGTAATTTGATCAAGAATCTTCTGCTGCTCCTGTTCACTGACTGCAAGCTGCTGAGACTTGATGAAGGCAACCACCCGCTGCACTTCTTCATCGGTAATGAAGCAGCCCTGCACACGCTTGGGCTTGCCTTCGCCAAGGGGTGCATAGAGCATATCGCCCTTACCCACCAGCTTTTCTGCGCCAATGGTGTCGAGAATGATGCGGGATTCAATGGCAGAAGCCACGGCAAACGCGATGCGGGACGGAATATTGGCCTTCATCAGACCTGTGATAACATCTGCAGAGGGACGCTGGGTAGCCACAATCAGATGGATGCCGGAAGCGCGGCCCATCTGTGCCACACGGCAGATGGCCTCTTCCACATCCTTTGCTGCCACCAGCATCAGATCTGCCAGCTCGTCGATCACCACAACAATCTGGGGCATGGCGTCGTATTCATCACTGACCGCTGCCAGCTTATTATATTCTTCCAAGTTACGCACACCCGCATCCGCCATCATTCGGTAGCGGCGCATCATTTCTGTGACGGCCCACTGCAAAGAGCCTGCCGCCTTTTTGGGATCCGTCACAACGGGGATCAGAAGGTGGGGAATGCCATTGTAGATGCCAAGCTCTACCATCTTGGGATCGATCATAATGAGCTTGACCTCCTCCGGAGAGGCCTTAAACAGCAAAGAGATAATGAGGCTGTTCATGCAAACGGATTTACCGGAACCGGTAGTGCCTGCAATGAGCAAATGGGGCAGCTTTCCAATATCGCCAACAATGCTCATGCCGCCGATGTCCTTGCCCACGGCAAAGGAAAGGCGGGATTTGGCCCGATGGAATACACCGGAACCGATGACCTCCCGGGCATACACGGTGGAAACCAGCTTGTTGGGCACTTCAATACCGACGACGGAAATTTTATCGGGAATTGCAGAAATACGCACACCGGAAGCGCCAAGACTCAGGGCGATGTCATCTGCAAGGCCTGTGATTTTGGACAGCTTCACACCCCGGTCAAGCTCCAGCTCGTATCTGGTAATGGAGGGACCGCGGGTCACATTGACGATGTGGGCGTCAATATTGAAACTCTTCAGGGTTTCGTCCAGCCGTTTTGCATTCTCCTTCATTTCAGCCGTACCGTCCAGTGCGGATGCAGACGGCGGAGAGAGCAGATCAAGGGGCGGAAATACATACTGGGGTGCCGCTGATTCCTCTTTTTCGCTGATTTGCTGGGCAATCTCGATGGCAGAAGCCTTCGCCTCTTCGGGCTTTACCTTTTGCGGCATATTCTCAACAAATTCCTGCACCATGGCCTTGGTGGCAGGGCTGGGGATTACCGTCTCCTCTTTTACAGCCTCGGCTGCAATGGGCAGAACCTGTGTGGGCTGCGCCTCGTCGGTTTGCTCGGTTATTTGCAGCTGTTCGGGCTGTGCCTGTAATTCCTGCGTTTCCGCTCTGCGCTGCGCAATCAGCTCATCCGGAGAAATGGCGCGCTTTGCGGCCTTTTTCGGCTGAGGGGTGCTGGGCTGGGGGCTGGAGGCAGCCGCATCATCCACAGGAATATCAAAATCCGCGATCTGTTTCTGTGCGTCGCGCTTGTGCTGAATGCGGTCAATACGGCGCTGTGCCACATGATTGACAATAACACTTGCAGGATCCGGTTTTTCTTCCTCTTCTTCCTCAGGTTCCAGCTTGGGCCTGTTTTGAAGGGCGCGGAAGATCTTCCGGGGGGACATATTCAAGGTTGTAAGGATGCAGATGAAAAGCAGGATGATAAAGCAGGAGACAGCGATAAATTTCCCAAAGAACTTTCCGATGCCAATGCCGATCAGACCGCAGATCACACCACCCGTTGTACCCTCAATGCCACCTTTCCAAAGTGCAGAAATGAGGCCTTCGCCAGACTGCAATTCATTCACGCCCATGATATGCGCAATTGCGCCAATGCACAGCACCATCATGATTGCACAGATAAGCTTCGCTTTATAAGGGCGGCCACGCCGGAACAGCAAAACAAAAAATATGATACTCAAAGACAAAGGGAGAATATACACTCCGGTTCCGCCAAACAGGCCTTTGATGAGCAATGTCCATAATCCAATCAGATAACCATCACCGTTGAACAGTGACAATACACTCAGCAATAACAGGACAAAGCAAACCACAACCCCAATCCAGCGCTGGGATGTCTGCTTTTTTGCAGCAGCCTTTTTCGCAGCAGCTTTCTTGGCGGCAGATTTTGATTTACCTTTTTTTGAACTTTTTGAAGAAGCCATGTTATCCTCCTCAGGAAATCAGGAACAGGAACATAGAAACCACACCGGCACCCCAGCAATAATAAGCAAAGCCGCCGAATCGGTTTTTCCTGGCAATATACTGTAAAAAACGCATTGCTGCAATGCCGGAAACTGCAGCCACAGCCACGCCAACGAGATATTTGGGCATCAGAGACATGTCGATTCCTGCTTGAAATGCATCGATCAGCTGTAGAATGACCGCCGCTAAAATGGTGGGAATGGACATCAGGAAAGAAAACTGCACAGCAAAGCTGCGTTCCATGCCCCGGGCAGAACCGGCGCAAATGGTCATGCCGGAACGGCTGAGACCGGGCAACACAGAAAATGCCTGGGCAAGACCCACCAGCAGGGCATCCCAGAGGTTCATTTCCTTTTCGTCCTTTTTGCCGTGCGGGAGATGATCGCAGATATAAAGGATCAAACCGGTGAGAATCAGCATCAGACCGATCAAAAGATAGTTGCTGCTCAGCGCCTCAATGGCATTTCTGACCGGCAGGATCAAAAACAGCGGCAGCAGAGAAAAAATAAGCAGAACAATAAAACGGCGTCTTGGGCCATCCGGCATTTCGCCGGGGCCATACTGGCGAAGATGCAGCATCCCCAGCAGCTCCCGCAGGGTCTGCCAGATGACACGGTGATACACAATACACACTGCAATGAGAGTGCCCAAATGCAGCAGAACATCAAAGAATATGTAATCCGTCTCCACATTCGGGAGGGCAAAAAGCTTCTCAAAAAGCTTCAGATGACCCGAACTGGAGATGGGCAGAAATTCTGCAATTCCCTGAACCAGACCAAGAATAATCGCCTGAAGATAAGACATAACAGGCCTCCGTAGTTGACGAATTTCAACTTATCATATCATATCTGGATGGAAATATCTACTGGTTTTTAGACAATTGGGGAAGATTTCAAAAACTATTGCAGCATTGCACCCTTGGAGGAAGACGTAGCATGGGAGGCTTCCCGTTTTTTCCGGCGCTCGATCATCTGATGCAGGCAAGCGAGGGCATCGCTCAGGCTGCCCACCCGGTCGATAAGGCCGCACTCCACCGCTTCCCTGCCGTAGATGACTGTCCCAACATCTGAAGCAATTTCTCCGGTTGCCATCATGTAGGACAGAAAGGCTTCTCTGCTGACCCGGGAATTGGCCGTTACAAAATCTACGATCTGCTCCCGGATGCGCTGCATATACTGATAGGTTTGAGGGGCACCAATGACGGTACCGGTCATGCGTACCGGATGGATGGTCATGCTGGCAGTGCGGGCAATGAAGCTTTTTTTCGCGCATACCGCCAGGGGCACACCAATGGAATGTCCGCCCCCAAGCACCAGAGAAACAGAAGGTTTCTTCATACCCGCGATCAGCTCGGCAATGGCAAGCCCTGCCTCAATATCCCCGCCCACGGTGTTGAGCAGCAGCAGAACGCCCTCAATCTGTTCGCTTTGCTCAATGGAGGCAAGCAGGGGCAGAATGTGCTCGTATTTTGTGGTCTTCGCCGTTTCCGGCAGTACCTGATGACCTTCGATCTGCCCAATAATGCTCAGGGTGAAGATATTGCCCGCATCCCCTGCCATATGCACGGTGCCAAATTCCTCAAGGATCTCTTTTTTGCTCTGTTCGTTCTGATCATTCTGAAGGGGTTCCATATGCAAGTCCTCCCTGCGTATCGTTTCCCATAGTATGGACGAAACGGCGAAAAATATACACGGGAGATGAGCGTTTGCCCATCTCCCGCAGGGAATTATACCATATTTTCCGGCTGAACTGCCCGGTCATATTCCTCTTCTGTCAGGAAGCCCAGACGAACAGCAGCTTCCTTCAAAGAGCAGTTTTCCGCAAAGGCCAGCTTTGCTACCTTTGCTGCCTTATCATAACCGATGTGGGGATTCAGTGCAGTTACCAGCATCAGGGATTTTTCAAGATTTTCCCGCATCTTTTCCCGGTTTGCCTTGAGGCCATCCAGGCAGTTCACCACAAAGGAGTGAATGCTGTCAGAAAGCAGGATCACAGACTGATTGAAGTTGTAGAAGCACACGGGCATGAACACATTGAGTTCAAAATTGCCCTGGCTTGCAGCCATACCCACAGCCACATCATTTGCCATAACCTGTACTGCCACCATGGTCAGTGCCTCACACTGGGTGGGATTCACCTTGCCAGGCATGATGGAGCTACCCGGCTCATTTTCGGGGATGAAGATCTCGCCCAGACCGCAGCGGGGGCCGGAAGCCAGCCAGCGCACATCATTGGCGATCTTCATCAGGTTTGCCGCCAGTGCTTTCAGGGCACCGTGGGCAAATACCATGGCATCCTTGGAGCTGAGGGCGTGGAATTTATTTTCTTCTGTGACAAAGGGAAGCCCGGTCAGTTCTGCAATCTCCTGCGCCACAAGCTCAGAAAAGCCCTTGGGTGCATTCAGACCGGTGCCCACGGCAGTGCCGCCAAGGGCCAGGGGATAAAGCTGCTCTATGGCTTTTTGCAGCATTTCCCGGCAGCAGGAAAGCATTGCCCGCCAGCCGGACAGTTCCTGAGAGAAGGAAACGGGTACCGCATCCTGCAGGTGGGTACGGCCGGTTTTGATGATACCGGCATTCTCTTCCTCCAGGCGGGCAATGGTTTTCTCCATTTCCGCCATGGCAGGCAGCAGCTTTTCTGCAATGCCGCAGGCTGCTGCAATGTGCATCGCGGAGGGGAAGGTATCGTTGGAGCTCTGGGAGCAGTTGACATGGTCGTTGGGATGCAGAAGGGTCTCCCCTGCCAGTTCGTTGCCCCGATTGGCTACCACTTCATTCACATTCATATTGGACTGGGTGCCGCTGCCGGTTTGCCACACGGCCAGGGGGAAGTTGCCGTCCAGCTTTCCCTCTAAAATCTCATCGCAGACTTGGCGGATCATTGCTGCGCGGCTTTCGCTCAGTCGGCCCAGCTTTTCATTAGCGATTGCAGCGGCTTTTTTCAGGATAGCAAAGGCCCGGATCACCTCAGGGGGCATTTTTTCCGATCCAATGCGGAAATGCTCCAGACTGCGCTGGGTCTGTGCGCCCCAATAGCGGTCTGCCGGAACCAGGATCTCACCCATGGAATCCCGTGCTACACGATATTTTTCCATTATTCTACCTCCCAACCTTTGGTGACATTAACCCAGCCTACAAAATTCTGGGCATAGCGTTCGAGTTCTTCGTTGCTCAGCTCAATGGCAGAATTGCTGCTGCCGCAGGCGGGAAATACGGTTTCAAACCGCTTGAGAGATTCATCCAGATATACCTTGACGCCGTTATGGATGGCAAAGGGGCATACACCGCCAACGGCATGACCGATGAGCTCTTCCACCTCATCAAATTTCAGCATAGCTGCCTTCAGGCCAAACAAATGCTTGTACTTGGCATTGTCCACCTTTGCATCGCCTGCTACGATGATGAGGATGGGGCCTTCCTTCGTCATGAAGGAAAGGGATTTCGCAATCCGCGCACCTTCAACGCCCACTGCCTTGGCAGCCAGCTCCACCGTGGCAGAGGACAGTTCCATTTCCCGAATGCGGGATTCCATTCCAAATTGTGCAAAATATGCTCTTACCTTCTCGATCGCCATAAGATGCATCTCCTTTCTCGCAATATTTAGACTATATCACCTTTTGTCTGTAATTGCAACCTGTTGACATATGATGTATACTATAATAAGTGAAGTATAGATATTTCCAGGCAGCTAACTGCCGGAAGGTATAGGGTGAGCGCTCATGACAAAGACAAATGCAATGCGCCTGATGGAGCAGGCAGGGATTCCCATCCGTGTTTGCGAATATGAGGTGGACGAGTCTGATCTCAGCGGCCTGCATGCAGCGGAAGAGCTGCATATGCCGCCGGAACAGATCTTTAAGACCCTGGTTGCCAGAGGCGACAAAACCGGCATCTGCGTATTCTGCATTCCTGTATGCTGTGAGCTGGATCTGAAAAAGGCCGCAAAAATTTCCGGCAACAAAAAGGTGGAAATGATCCATGTGCGGGAGCTTTTGGGCCTGACCGGCTATATCCGGGGCGGCTGCAGCCCGGTGGGCATGAAAAAGCAATATCCCACCTATATCGAGGAAACCGCAATGCTGTATGAGGAAATCGGCGTTTCGGCAGGAAGCCGTGGGGTGCAGATGATGCTGAACCCGGAACGGCTGATGGATTACTGCCATATGGTAAGCGCCGATCTGATGGAATGATATGAATGGAGGAACCTATGACTTATACTTATATTCCCCGGGGCACCTGCTCCCGTAAAATTGAATTTGAGCTTGAAAACGGCGTCATTCAGAATATGCGCTTCAGCGGCGGCTGCAGCGGCAATACCGCCGGCCTCAGTCAGCTGGTGGAAGGCATGAACGCAACGGATGTCATTGCCCGGCTCAAGGGTGTGCGCTGCGGCATGCGCCCCACCTCCTGCCCCGACCAGATGGCGCAGGCACTTGAGGCTGCTCTGGCAAAGGAAGCAGAATAATCCGTCATTTGTGATCAAAATATACCCCGTGTCAGCTTTTGTCGGGGAAATTGAGGTATTTCTATGAGAATAGATGTAATGGGCGTTCAATTTGACAATGTCACCATGGCAGAAGCCCTGGAAAAAGCTAAAACACTGCTGAATCAGCCGGAAGCCGCATACTGTGTGACGCCAAATGCAGAAATCGTCTTTGAGGCCATGCATGATGCGCAGTTCTGCGATCTGCTCAATGGCGCGGCATTGGTACTTCCCGATGGTGCAGGCACCGTTTTGGGTGCAAAGCTGCTGGGTACGCCCCTGAAGCAAAAGGTTGCCGGCATTGATTTTGCGGCAAATCTTCTGGGCGTTCTGGAAGAAAGTGGAAAAAAGCTGTATCTTCTGGGCGGCAAGCCCGGAATTGGAGAGCTGGCTGCAGAAAAAATGCTGGAGAAGCATCCCAAGCTTCAGATCTGCGGCATTGCGGACGGCTATTTTAAGGAAGAAGTTCCTGTTATTCAAAAGATCAATGACGCCCAGCCGGATGTATTGTTTGTGTGCCTTGGCGCACCCAAGCAGGAAAAATTCATGTATGCCCATAAGCATGAGCTGAATGTGCGGCTGATGATCGGTCTTGGCGGCAGTCTGGATGGCTTCGCAGGTACGGTAAAGCGGGCCCCCAAATGGATGATCCGCATGCAGTTGGAATGGCTGTACCGCCTGATCAAGGAGCCCTGGCGCCTTGGCAGAATGATGCGTCTGCCGAAGTTTGTGCTGGCAGTACTGGGATATCGCATCCGCGGAGGAAAGCGCCATGGGTAAGCTGATCGTGCTTGAAGGCACAGATGGTGTTGGAAAATCCACCCAGTTTTCTCTGCTGATGGAGCGGCTGAAGATGCTGGGAATTCCCTGCAGAACTGTGGTATTCCCCCAGTATCAGGAACCCTCCTCTGCCCTGATCCGCATGTATCTTGGGGGCGAATTCGGCACGAAGCCCACAGATGTGAACGCCTATGCCGCATCCATGTTCTATGCAGTGGATCGCTATGCATCCTGGCAGAAGGATTGGAGAAAGGATTATGAGGACGGCACTCTGATCGTCTGCGATCGTTACACCACCTCCAACGCGGTGCATCAGGCCAGCAAGGAAGCACCGGAACAAAGAGGGGATTTTTTCCGCTGGCTGTATGAAACAGAGTTTGATCTGCTCGGCCTGCCGAAGCCGGACCTGGTACTTTATCTGGACGCGCCCATTGAGCTGACAGAGACCATGATGCGAAAGCGGGAAGCGCAAACAAAAACGAATGCGGATATTCATGAGAAAGATCTGAATTATCTGCGCCTTTGCAGAACTTCCGGCAGAGAAGCAGCAGAGTTTTATGGTTGGAGCATCATTCAGTGTGCACAAAATGATGCGATGCGCACAAGAGAAGACATCCACGAAGAGATATTCCGCCTGGTGGCGAAATGCATGGAGGAATAAACGATGGTATATATTCTGTTAGGCGAAGGATTTGAAGAGACCGAGGCCATTGCCCCCTGTGATATCCTGCTCCGTGCAGGCGTTGAAACACAGTTTGTTGGCCTAAATGGCAGCTGCATCCGTGGTGGCCATGGCATCCGTGTCTGCGCCGACATTACGGCAGAAGAAATGGATATGGACAAAATGGATATGATCGTTCTGCCCGGCGGTATGGGCGGCGTCAACTCTATCCGTGGCTGTGAAAAAGCCTTGGATGCCGTACGGTTTGCATGGGAAAATGGCCGCTATGTGGCCGCCATCTGCGCCGCACCTATGATTCTGGCAGAGCTTGGCATTACAAACGGAAAAAAGGCCACCTGCTATCCCGGTCTGGAGGACAATATGGGTTCTGCCCTGATGCAGCCCGGTGCTGCCACCGTAACGGATGGCAAGCTGCTCACCGGTGCAGGCCCCGGCACTGCCATTGACTTTGGTCTGCTGCTGGTGGGTGCCCTGTGCGGTGATGCAAAGGCGAAGGAAGTATATGATGGGCTTGTCTATCGTCTGGCCCGTCCCGGCAATTAAAAGGAGCCCTTATGTCTGATCATAACTACGAACGCGAGCTTGAAGCGCTGATCCGTGAAACCAAAGACGAAATCAGTGCCATGAACGACAAGCCCGAAAGCCAGGAGGAGTTCCGCGATCAGGAGTATCGTGATACCTTCGATGAATATTTTGAGCAGGCCTTTGAATCCGAAGAGCCGCAGCCGGAGCAGGATGCACCGGAAGCGACTCAGGAGAAGCAAAAGCGTCCGAGCTTTTTCCAGCGCCGTCGTGAACGCCGCCGCAGAAAACGGAAGGACAGCATTGCCCTGTCTATTTTTGGCAATATCATCTATTTTGTTCTGGTCGCTGCCGCAGCGATCCTGATTGCAAAGTACGCCTGGCTCTGCGCCGATGATGTGCTGGCGCTGACCAAGCAGGACTCCCCTGCCAGTGTTGCCATTGAAGAAGGGGATAATCTGGAAAAAATCACACGGAAGCTGCACGACGCAGGGCTCATCGAATATCCCTGGCTGTTCAAAATCTACGGTGATTTCTCCAATGTGGAGGACAAGGTGCGTCCCGGTGTGTATGAGCTGAACACCATGTTTGACTATCACGCATTGGTCAATGGCATGCAGGGCAGCTATAACCGAATGACCACCACAGTCACCGTCATTGAGGGTAAAACCTCCCGTGAGATTTTTGAACAGCTGGATGAAGCCGGTGTCTGCAGCTTTGAAGCCCTGGCACAGGCAGCCGCTGAGGCGGAATTTGATTATGAATTCCTGGAAGGTCTGGAATATGGCAGCCTCTATCGTCTCGATGGCTATCTGTTCCCGGATACCTATGAATTCTATCTTGCAGATGATGCGGAGAATGTCATCAATAAATTCCTCCGGAACTTCAATAACCGCATGGATGACACCATGATGGCAAAGGTCTCAATGTCCGGCTACAGCCTGCATGAGATTCTGGCCGTTGCCTCCATCATTCAGGAGGAAGCTGCAGCTGTGGAAGAAAACGATCTGATCGCTTCTGTCATTTATAACCGACTCAATAGCGAGAGCCTGCGGCTTCTGCAGATGGACTCCACGGTATTCTATGCCGCTGAACTGATGGGCGAGAGCTTTGATACCGGACTCGACAGCCCCTATAACACCTACGCCTATCCCGGCATTCCTGCCGGCCCCATTGATAACCCCGGTATGGCAGCCATTGAGGCCGCCCTTGATCCGGCAGATACCAACTACTACTATTTTGCCTATGGTAAGGATGGCCTGAGCCACTTCTATAATGATTGGAACAGCTTTGAGCAGTTCCTTGCCAGCGACGACTATATTGGTGCAGATGACGATGAATAAAAAGAAACCTGAACTCCTTGCCCCGGCGGGAGATATGGAACGCCTGCGCATGGCAGTGCTTTATGGCGCGGATGCGGTATATCTTGCCGGTACCAGCTTCGGCATGCGTTCCTTTGCCGGAAACTTTTCCCCGGAAGAACTGCCGGAAGC
>JAZRCV010000090.1:0-21974 GCA_045659925.1 Faecousia sp. | reverse complement strand
CGGTCGAGAGACGCAAAGCTGCGCGAGTGGTGGAATTGGTAGACTCGCTAGATTCAGGTTCTAGTGTCCACTCCGGACGTGCGGGTTCAAGTCCCGCCTCGCGCACCAAAACAAAAAAGACAATTTCCAAAAGGAAATTGTTTTTTTTGTTTTGTTCACCCCTTCACTCTTCACTATTCCCTTTTCACTCTTCTCTAATAGAAACACCCCCCTGCAGGAATCAGCTTTTGCTGTTTCCTGCAGGGGACTTTTATTCACTACGAAGCTTTAATCATCCGCTTCTTCGCTTTCCTCCAGCTCTGCTTCCGGGGCAACTGCCTCAGGCGCCTGGTAGGGCTGTACAGGAGGCTGGAACTGGGCGTACCATGCGGCCTCTGCTGCCGCTTTGGCGGCCTTTTGGCGCAGCAGGCTGTCCCGTACGCACCAGTAGGCAATGGCACCCGCAGGAAGACCCAGGACAATGTTGGTGAGGCCATCGGGATACTTCAGCCATTCGGTGGAGGCCAGAATTCCAAAGGTAACATGGAAATTCACATTCATCCCAGAAAGGCGCAGACTCACTGTCAGATAGAATATAGCCGCAAGGATCCAGAGGCCATAGTGACGGGGCTTCTTCCGCAGGATGTCCACGATGGTAAAGATGGCAAAGCCAACGAAGATCAGCCGGACAGCCAGGAAGCTCCACTGGAGCGGGGTATTCTGCGCCGCGGTCTTCATTGTGCCGGTGGGTTTAGTGGCAGCAGCAACTTCTGAGCCGAGGTTGGCATAGAGCATGGTGATACCGGCGCCGTTGTCATCTTCCGCGTAGGCAATGTCAACAATATAGCTTTCTCCGCCGGACTCCACAAGGTAGCTGCCCTGATAGCTTTTTGCCCCATTTCTGATGGTCACATTGAGGGACTGCCGGGTATAGGAATCCGATGCTTTGGCGGGCCAGTGACTGGCAATGTCATCAAAGGCATCGTGCATATTCTTGCCAAATTCCTGATTGTAGGCAAGCTCTGCAGCGCCTTCTTTGTCGTTTGCCTCAATGCAGGCCATGAACGCTTCTAATTTCTCATCTAAGACCGCGCCGCCTTCCTCAATGGAAGCGCAGCCGCACAGCAGGAGCAGGACGATTGCCAGCATGGCGGCAAGGATTCTCTTTGCGATACTCTTTTTCATAGGGATGCTCCTTTCTCTGCAGACTTTTGAGCAACTTCATTATTTCACAAAAGAAGAATATAGTCAATAGAAAGAAGAAAAACGAGAGTTCCCATTCGGAAACTCTCGTTTTTATGGTGGACGGTAACGGACTCGAACCGCTGACCTCCTGCACGTCAAGCAGATGCTCTACCAGCTGAGCTAACCGTCCAGAGCGAGATTATTATAGCAGCAAAATCACGATTTGTCAAGCATTTTAAAAAGATTTTTTCTTTCTGGTTTCTGTGCTTGCTCCAGATGGTTGAGAATGCTATAATCCTTCATAGAATGCTTTATCTATGGAGGACGATATGCTCTCATATTCTGCATGCCGCCTGTGTCCTCGGCAGTGCGGTATTGACCGCAGCGCTGGGCAGCTTGGCTACTGCCGGATGCCGGCGCAGCTTTCCGCTGCCCGGGCGATGGCCCATTACTGGGAGGAGCCGGTGATCTCCGGCAGCTTTGGCAGCGGGGCGGTGTTCTTCTCCGGCTGTACCCTTGGCTGCGCCTTTTGCCAGAATGAGCCCATCAGCCATGGGGGCTTTGGCGCTCCCATCAGCGCGGCACAGCTCCGGGACATTTTTATGCGACTGATCGACGAAGGCTGCCAGAACATCAACCTGGTAACCCCCACCCAGTTCCTGCCCACCATTGCCGAGGCCTTAGAGCCAAAGCTTCCGGTTCCCGTGGTATATAACTGCGGCGGTTATGAGCGGGTGGAAACTCTGCAGGCCTTAGAGGGCAAGGTGGATGTGTATCTGCCGGACTATAAATATTCCGATGCCGCACTGGCAGGAAAACTCAGCGCCGCCCCGGACTATCCGGAGGTTGCCCGGGCCGCCATCCTTGAAATGCTGCGGCAGACCGGCCCCTGTGAGGTGGTGGATGGCGAACTGCGCCGGGGTACTCTGGTGCGCCATCTGGTACTTCCGGGGTATGTGGAAAATTCTCTGGACGCGGTGGAATGGCTGGCGCAGGAGGCTGTGCCCCGGGGGGCATTGCTCTCCATTATGGGGCAGTATGTGCCCATGCCGAGCCTGGAAGCACCCCTAAACCGTCCGGTCAGCGAGGAGGAATATGCCGCCGTGCTGAGCTGGGCACAGCTTTACGGTGTGCATGACGGCTTCTTCCAGGACTTAGAGAGCGCCAGCACAAGCTATATCCCGGATTTCTCCCTGCAGGGGCTGGCTCCTTATGAATCGTGATGAATCGACAAAGGCAGAGACTGTTGTAATACAGCCTCTGCCTTTTTGTGGCTTTTGCCACCCATAATTCTTATAGGGGGAAAGTAGCGATAATCTGGAAGGAATCCTCTTCCGGCGAAAATGCCCGGATTTTTCCGTTGTGAGCATTGACGATGGCTTTCGCAAGGGAAAGGCCAATGCCGCTGCCCTTTTTCCCGGAGTCCTTCACAGACTCTGTGCGATAAAAACGGTCAAACAGAAGGTCAACACTTTCTTTCGACACCTTGAATTCCGTTTTATTGTGAACCGACAGCTGCATCGTAGAATTCTCCACCGCAAGCTTCAGCACGATCTTCGTATCCGGCGCGGCATATTTCAGCGCATTGTCCATCAGAATGATCGCAAGCTGCTCAATGGACTGATCGTTGCCATGCATGGAAAGCATCGGCTGGATCTGCAGCTCCAGCTCCATACCGCGGGAGTTGGCCAGCATCTGGAAGGATGCAGCCGCCTCAGAAATCACATCGGACACCGGGAAATCGATCATCTGAATCGGGATATTCGCCTGCTCCATCTGGGCCAAAAGTCCCAGATCGTTTGTCAGGCGGTCTAAGCGCATGGCCTGCGTCCGGATATCCCTGACCCATTCATTATGCTTCAGTTCCATTTCCAGCACATCCACATCCGCCAGAATGATGGCAATGGGCGTCTTGAATTCATGCCCGCTGTCTGTCAGATAGCGGCGATATTTTTCAGAGCTTGCGGAAACCGCATGCATCGCACGGCGATAGGTGGTAGTGATGATACACACTGCCACAACAAGTCCGATCACGGAAAGCACAATTCCGAGAGAAAAAATCTTGTTAAATTCCGCCAGATCCTTCTCACAGTTTAAGAAAAGGATATAGCGGTGTTCCTTCTCTTCCTGCTCCACCATATAGCGGTAAGACTGCACAAAACCGTTTGTATCGCTATGCTTGACAACATTTTTCGTCATTTCCTCCGCAGTGGCTATAAAGGATTCGGAAACCTGCGGCGGTGAGATCTGCAGCATTTCGTTGCTTGTGCTGTCTACGATGACGCAAAAGAAAAACGGGTGGGAGAATGTTTTCTCTTCATCGGAAGAAACAGCAGCTTTATCAACATAGTGAAAAAAATCACGATTGTTCCAAAACCAATCCAGCATTTCATCCGCACTTCGCACCATCTGCCGATAACTGTAGCAGAACATGCCGGAGAGAATAATCGTTAAGACCAGAAAAAGAGCAAGAAAAGAATTGCGAACAAGGCTTTTTTGCATCTTTTGGGTCATGTTTTTTCCTCCAGCAAATAGCCGGCATTTCTTGCAACCTTAATGGCAATGTTGGCATCCAGCGCCGCGAGCTTTTTGCGAAGGTAGGAAATATAAACCCACACCACATTGACCTCGGTATCGGAATCGAAGCCCCAGATCTTTTCGATGAATCGCTCTGTGGAAATCAGATTCTGGGGATTATACATCAGCAGCTCCATCATCTGGAACTCTTTCTTTGCCAGCCGGAAGCTGCCGGTGGGAGAAGAAAGCTCAAAGTTGGCGCGGTTCAGCGTAATATTACCAAAGGACAGCTTGGAGTCCTGAGAAATATAATTTCTGGTCATTGCGCGGATACGGGCCAGAAGCTCCTGGGTATCAAAGGGCTTGGTCAGATAGTCATTCGCACCACTGTCCAGACCCAGAACCTTATCGTCAATTCCGGACTTTGCAGTAAGAAGCAGGATGGGGGTCTGAATACCCTTGGCGCGGACTGCCTTCAGTACGCTGATTCCATCTGCCTTCGGCATCATAATGTCAAGAATG
The DNA here is from genome assembly GCA_045659925.1 of Faecousia sp. Lineage (GTDB taxonomy): Bacteria > Bacillota > Clostridia > Oscillospirales > Oscillospiraceae > SVMC01. The sequence goes on along the minus strand of JAZRCV010000090.1, from coordinate 17,771 downwards.
GCACCGTCATAGTCTCCGGTCATAAGGTAATGCAGGGCATCCTCACCGTTATATACAGCATCCGCGGAATAATGGTTTTTTTCTAAAATACGGACAAGCGCTCTGGATAAGGAGCGTTCATCTTCAGCAAGCAATAACTTCATAGTACTGCATCTCCTTTCGTTTAATTTATCATAGTATGTCGACATAAAATATGGTTTAAAACCATAAAAACAAGAAAAAAGATAATTTTCGGCAATTGTAAACCCGCGTTTTGGGAAACGCAGCACCTGAACTGCGGCACATCAGAGGCACATTGTATAGTCTAACACACAAAAATATACTACGCAACCAAATCGCCCCTCTTTCCGGGGTACTGTTTCCCTTTTGAATGCCGTCAGAATCCCTGCGCTGCCAGTTCTGTCACCACAGTCCGATAAAAATCTACAATATCGCGAAGGCCATTTCCTTTTCCTATACCGAAATCCAGACGACAACTACTGTTTCTAACCATACTATAGCACCGCCCTTGCGCTTCGTCAAAGCAAAATAATACCAAAATCCATCACCGGCACATTCTCCGCCGACTTGACAAGGCCGGGTCTGAGGATTAGACTAAGAGCCATGAATTCGCAGCTTTTCTGCGCGAATACAGCGAGGTAACGACCCATGAATCTTCTGAAGGACCCCACGCGAAAGCTATACTTCCAATTCCTGATCCCGGCCATCAGCAGTGCCATCGCTGTGGCGATCTACTGCTTTGTGGATACCATTGCCATTGGGCAGGGGGTAGGCCCTAACGGGGCTGCCGCCTGCGCGGTATTTTTGCCCATCTTCTCCACCGCGCAGTTTATCGCCTTGCTGTGCGGTATCGGCGGTTCGGTGCTGATGACGCAGGCCAGAGGCAGCGGAAACCGGGAAAAGGGGGACGCCTACTACACCACCGCACTCATCCTCGTCAGCATGATTACCCTGGTCTTATGGATTCCAGGCATGATATTCCAAGATCCCTTTTACCGCCTGTGCGGTGCAGACGATGTTCTGCTCCCTTACGCAAAGGAATACGGCAAATGGATCCTGCGTTTTCTGCCCACCTTTACACTGGTGTCCTTTTTCGGCTGCTTTATCCGCTCCGATGGTGGGCCGAAATATGTTATGACCGCCACCTTGATTGGAGGATCCGTCAATATCATTGGCGACTGGCTGTTTGTGTTCCCGCTGAACATGGGCATGACCGGCGCTGCACTGGCAACCGTTCTTGGTTCCACGGTGCAGATGCTGCTGTTGCTAGGCTATGTGCTGCTGAAGAAAACCACCCTGCATCTGGCAAAACCCTATGACTGGATGCGGGCTTGCCGCAAAATGCTTTCTGTGGGCTTTGGGGCTGGATTTTCTCAGATCGCGCTGATTGTCCTGACCTTTATCATGAACAATCAGATCATGCGCTATTCCGGTCCTGCTGCTCTTGCGGTATATGGCATGATCAGCACCATCTCCGCCCTGTTCATGTGCATTTTCTCCGGCATCGGCGAGGCCGCGCAGCCCATCGTATCTGCAAACTTTGGCGCCGGGCAGCATTCCCGCTGCCGAAAGGTGGAGCGGCTGGGCATGAAAACCGCCATTGTCTTTGGTCTGGTCACCACCGGAATCTGCGAGCTGTTCCCCTCTCAGATCACAAGCATTTTCATCAAGGTAACACCGGAAGTGGCAGAAATCGCCCCCTACATTCTCCGGGTCTATGCCCTTTCCTTCTTCCCGCTGGCCATCAGCACATTCTTCACCTTGTATCTGCAGTCCATCATGCGGGTTAGAATGGCAAGTGTGATCTCCCTTCTGCGGGGCATTGTGCTCACAGGAATCTTGCTGTATGTGCTGCCACTCTTTATGGAGGGCAAGGGCATCTGGTGGGCCGTCACCATCGCCGAAAGCGCAGCTGCACTGGTGGCAGTCGCATATATGGTGCAGCTTTCAAACAGCCGCAGAAAAAACAACACGGTATAAACTCAATAAAAATCGTCCCTATGGTATAGCACCATAGGGACGATTGTGTTTTATTCCGCCTGCGTGGTCTGGGGATGCAGTCTGTCGCGAATGTAGCCAAGATACATCATCATGGCTGCGATGGTCCAGAAGCATACCGCCATATAGGGTTCTTCAAAAATGTTCTCAAAATAGCAGTGGGTCAGCACACCGCACAGGCCTGCCAGCATTCCCGCACACAGGGGCGCATGGGGCTGCTTGCGCTGGCGGAACCAGCCGCGAAGCCCGGTCCATACCACGCCTGCCATCATGAGAATAAAGCTCACAAGGCCCACATAGCCATTTTCAGACAGGATCTTGATATAATAGTTGTCGGTATAGAAATACTTCATCCAGGTAGATACCGGATTCTGCATGGCCACTGCGCCGCCGAACATACCAAAGCCAATGCCGAAGACAGGATTGCTGGCTTTGAGATAGGAGATCGCCTGCTCCCAGCGCACAGAGCGTCCGCCCCGGGCAGAGCTGGCAGCGTATTCTGCCGTGAAGAGATAGCCAATACGGCTGGCCACAAAGGGCAGGAACATTGCCGCCACAAAGGCCAGCACCATGAGCACAATCAAACGGCGATCCACCAAAATGGCGAAAATCAGCACCGCCACCACCAGTGCCACCCAAGCACCGCGGGACATGGTGAACAGGCAGGAGAAGCACATGGTGAAGGTGATGAACCAGCAGGCCAAACGGGCGTACTTATTCTTCAGATAGTAAGCCAGCGCCGCACTCATAGGGGCAAACATCACCATAAAATCGCCCATGATATTGGGACTGCCAAAAATGGAGTATACACGGGTGCGCACTGCAGATTCTGCCTGATCCGTCCAGTGGGAAGGAATGGGAGCTGCCACAATAAACTGATAAATGCCATGCAGAGCAATGATGGCTGCCACTGCAATCAGGGTGCCATAAAGGATCTTGCAAAGACGATCCGAGCGGATCAGCCGTGTGGCCAGGAAGAACCAGAGAATATACTGGGCCGTTGCCCGAAGACCTGCAATGTTGATGGGTACCAGACGCAGCCGGATCACAAACAGCGCGATGCACATGCTAAGGAAAAATACCACAGGCAGATCCAGGGGGGATGTTGCCGCCGGAAGGGTGGGCCGCTCCTTCACTCTGAGCAGAAGCACCCATACAAAGGCAAGCAGCAGAAGCCCCTCATCCCAGCCGGAAGAAACCACGGGAATGGAAAATACATCCCGCAGAAGATAATCCACCGGCGTATACAGGCCAAGGGCCAGAATCAGCACGCCCACAGCGCCTTCCCGGAATACCCAGCCAAGCAGTCGGCTTTCCTGACCCACCCGGCACACCGCTGCCCAGCAGCGCTGCAGGCGGCTGGAATAAAGGGCGGCATACAGGCGGTTACAGCGCCCAAGACGGGTATTGCACCGGTCAAGGCCCCGCTGCACTGCCGATCCTTCTTCCAGGCAGGGCAGCGACATCAGCCAAATCAGCAGGGCATACAACCCGGAATGCACCCAGGTTCTGCGCCAGAACTCAACAAACCGGCCAAGGATACTGCTGCGGTACGCGGTGCGTAAAACAGCAAGGGCCTTAGTCATTTTCTACAACCTCCATGGAAGAGATATAGCCGGAATGCTCAATCAGATAGGTCTTTACAATGTAGCCCTTGCCAATGCGGATCTCCTGGGTACCAACGGAGTAGATTCCATTCTCTTCCTTCAATACCGCCTCACAGGTGAAATAGCCTGTGCAAAGAGAATCCTCTTCATTGGATTCATAACGGAAGTCTGTGATATAGCCATCCACCGGTTCGCCGCCGTTCATGATCTGGCGATCAGCTTCGGGCAGCTCCATCTGCTTGGCGAAGCCCTCTGCAACAGCCTCCGGCAGATTGACGCAAACTACATCAAACACCAGATGCGGAGAAGTTTCATATACCTCGATGCTCCCGGCTTCTTTTTCTTCTGCGGCAGCAATGCCGGCGCTGACCGTCTTCCAGCCGATGGCTGCAATGATTACCACCACAAGCAGCACCACGATGGTGTCCACAAGATTGAATTTCTTAAAAAGCTTTCCGTTTTCGTCAATCATTTTCATAAAATACTCCTTTGTTATACTGCCGCAGAAAAGGGGTTTGCTTCTGCGGACAAAATGCGATATAATACAATCACTACTGATTTCTTATTGTAGCTGATTTTTCGACAATACTCAAGAAAAAAGTGTCAAAACCGGGAGCGATCTAACATGAAAATTATTCACCTGATATCCGGCGGCGATGTGGGCGGCGCAAAAACCCATGTGCTTTCCCTGCTGCAGGGTCTTACCCAGTCCCACACCGTACAGCTTGTATGCTTTATGGAAGGGCCTTTTGCCCAGGAAGCCCGGGAAATGGGCATTGCCACCAAGATTATCAAATCCCGCAGCGTGGTCGCAGACTGCCGGGTCATCGCAGAGCTGATCCGCAAAAACGCTTACCAAATCGTCCACTGCCATGGTGCCCGCGCCAATATGATGGGCGCCATCATCCGCCGGATGGCAAAAATTCCGGTGGTGACCACGGTTCACAGCGACTATCGGCTGGATTATCTGGGACGGCCTGTGCACCGGCTGACCTTTGGTACCATCAATACCATCGCCCTGCGCTTTTTGGATTACTATATCGGTGTATCGGAGGCCATGGCAGAGCTGCTGATCCAGCGGGGCTTTGATCCGCAGCGCATGTTTTCCATCTATAACGGCGTTGATTTTTCCACCCCCAGAAATCCCATTGACCGGGAGCAGTATCTCGACGCCATCGGCCTGAAGCGGGAAAAGGACAGCGTGGTATTTGGCATCGCTGCCCGTATCTCTCCGGTCAAGGATATGACCACACTGGTTCGCGCCTTTGCCCAGACCGTTGCAATGTATCCCAGCGCTCGGCTGGTCATCGCCGGTGACGGCGAGCAGGCACAGGAGGTGAAAGCCCTTGCCCAGGAGCTCTGTCCCCAGGACAGTGTGCTGTTTGCCGGATGGATCTCCGATGTGGACAGCTTCTATCACGCCATTGATGTGAATATGCTCACCTCTTTGTCCGAAACCTTCCCCTATGCCCTGACGGAGGGTGCCCGGATGCACTGTGCCACCATCGCCTCCCGGGTGGGCGGCATCCCCTATCTCATCGACGATGAGATCAACGGCATGCTCTTCCCCGCACAGGATGTGCAGGCCCTTGCCCAGAGAATGCAGCGCCTGGCAGGCAGCCGGGAGCTTCGGGAGCTTCTGGGGCAGCGGCTCTATAAAAAGACAAAGGAACAGTTCTCTGTGGAGGCCACGGTCAGCCGTCAGGAAAAGATTTATGAAGCGATCCTGCGACGCACTGCCCGTCGGGATCGGAAGCGGGACGGCGTGCTGATCTGCGGCGCCTACGGCAAGCACAATGCCGGAGACGATGCCATTTTGCGGGCCATCGTCAACCAGATGAAGAGCATCGACCCGGATCTTCCCATCTATGCCCTTTCCCGCCATCCCAAGGAGACAAAGCTTTACTACCGCATCGGCGCTTGCCATACCTTCCATATAGCCAAATACCTTTCCATTATGCGCCGCACAAAGCTGTATCTTTCCGGCGGCGGCACCCTGATACAGAATGTCACCAGCAGCCGCTCCCTGCTCTATTATCTGAGCAATATGGAGCGGGCACGCGCCGCAGGCAACCATGTTATGATGTACGGCTGCGGCATCGGCCCGGTTCACGGCAGCATCTGCCGCCGCTTGGCCGCCCGCACCATCAACCGCTGCGCGGATACCATTACCCTGCGGGATCGGGAATCCGTGGAAGAACTGCGCCGGATGGGTGTGCAGCGGCAGGATATTCATCTCACCGCAGACCCCGCGCTGCTTCTGTCCCCCGCCCAGCCGGAGCGGGCAGAGAGTATCCTGCGCTCCTTCGGCCTTGATCCCAGGAAAGAATATGTGATGTTTGCACCCCGTCCCTGGAACGGAACCAAAGAACATATCCGGGATTTCGTTGCCGCAGCAGAATTTGCCTATCAAAAGCATGGCCTGATCCCGGTGCTGTTTGCATTGGAGCCGAAGCCGGATACCCCCATCATCCAGCAGATTGCTTCCCAATTGCAGTGCCCCTGTGTTCAGATCGCTGCTTCCGGCGATGCAGATGTCATTCTGACCCTGATCGCCCGGATGAAGGCCGTGGTTTCCATGCGCCTGCACGCGCTGATTTTTGCCGCCGGGCAGGGGGTTCCTCTGGCAGGTATCGTGTATGATCCCAAGGTCAGCGGTTTCCTTGACTACATGGGTCATGATAATTATGTAAACTTGGATGCACTCACACCCCAGCTTCTGATTGATATGCTGGAAACTGCACTCACCGATGCCTCCCGGAATATGGAAACTGCCGCACAAATGCGGAGGCTGTCAGAAGAAAATGCAAACTATGCGCACAAAGCGCTGGAGGCCTGATATGAAGCAAGTTGTATGCCTTTCCACCTCTCCCTGGTATCCCATTCCCACCCGTAAGCAGCAGGTTATGAGCCGCCTTGCGGATGCCGAAGTTCTTTATTTTGATCCCCCCATCACCCTGATCGCGCCGCTGAAGGACAAAAATGCCCGTCCGAAGCTGAAAGCCTGGAAGCAGCCCGGGGAAAAAGTGCAGGACAACATCACCGTATATGCCCTGCCTCCGGTGTTGCCTTTCTTCAATAAATTCCGCTTCATCAATCGGCTGAATCAGAAGCGGATTGCAGCATTTGTCAGCAAAAAATGCCGCGCCCACGGGTTTGATATGCCGGTTCTTTGGACCTATTCCCCCACCTCTGCAGACTGCGTGGATCATATTCCCCACAGTGCGCTGGTGTATGACTGCGTGGATCGCCACTCTGCCTATGGCGGACTGATGAATCCCGCTCTGGTGGATGAGATGGAGCTGGAGCTTGCGAAAAAGGCGGATATGGTCTTTGCCACCGCAAAACCCCTGTGTACCCGCCTGCAAACCGTCAATCCCAAGGCAACCTTTATCCCCAATGGTGCAAACTTCCCCCGTTTTTATGCCGCCTCCCAGCCCCAGCAGATGCCGGAAGACTTCCCCGCAGGCGATGGCCCCGTATTCTGCTTCGTGGGCGCACTGCAGCCCTGCATTGAATACGGCTTCATCGAATACGCCGCCAAGGCACGGCCTGACTGGAGATTCGTTTTCCTCGGCCGTCAGGTGGCAGGTGTCAACCTGTCTTCCCTGCAGGCTCTGGCAAACTGCCATTTCCTTGGCCTTCGCCCCAACGAACAGCTTCCCCAGTATATCGCCCAGTGCGACGCCTGCCTGAATCTGTTCGATCAGAGCGATCTGAGCCGCGATGTCAGCCCTCTGAAGTTCTTTGAGTATCTGGCCACCGGCAAGCCCATCGTATCCACCCCTCAGCCGGAGCAGATTCTGCAGTTTGCTTCCGATATCCATATCGCCGCAAGCAAGGAAGAATTCCTTGCCGCCTGCGAAGCTGCCCTGCAGGATACAGCCCCTGAGCGGATTCAGGCCCGCATTGAGCTGGGCCGCCAAAGCGCATGGGACAGCCGGGTCGTACAGATGGAAGATATCCTGAAAAAGAGGAAGATTTTCTAACAAAGCCCCGAGTTAAAATTACATAATATAACTTATGTAAACTATCATCTACTGTAGACAGCGACTGAAGCATCATTCAGCCGCTGTCTTTTTTTCTGTTGCCTGTTTTTGTGCTTCAATTCCCCCTTTCTTCCCTATTTATGAAAGGCATTTTGCCAAAACAACAAGGAGGACTATTATGAAGCAAGTATGGAAGCGAAAGGGCGGTGATGCCCATGACTGAAATCATTGTGAGCATCATCTCCGGAATTCTGACACTGCTGGGCGTGTGTCTCACTGCATGGTTCAGCAACCGCAGCATTGCGGGTGACGTTGCAGCCAGGCTGGACATAAGCCAAGCTGTTACCGACGCCAGACTCAGTGAGCTAACCCGGGAGGTTCGGGAGCACAACCACTTCGCCCGCCGGATGCCAGTGGTGGAAGAACAGATCAAAGTCATCAATCATAGGATACTGGACCTGGAAAAGGAGGCAAAGTGATGGACTTCGGCATTGCAAGTGTGGCGGGCATCACCGTCATCTGCTATCTCATCGGCAACATTGTAAAGAATACACCCCTGGCAGACCGCTGGATTCCCAGCATTGTGGGTGGTTCCGGCGGCCTGCTGGGGCTGGCCGGACTTTACATTATGGTGGATTTTCCTGCCACGGAACCGCTTACCGCCATCGCCGTTGGCATTGCCTCCGGCCTCGCCTCCACCGGAATCCATCAAATGAGAAAGCAAACAGGAAAGGAACCTGCCAATGGAGCTGATTGAACGGTTTATCACAAATAACGACTGTTACCGCAACAATATAACAAAAGCAGACAGCCGCTATACTGCCTTTCAAGCCCGGGGGCCTGTGGGGCTGATGCTTCACAGTGTGGGCACGCCCCAACCCCGGGCACAGGTGTTTGCCGATGGCTGGGATATGCCTGGGAAAGATGTGGCGGTTCATGCGGTGCTGCAGGCAGACGGCACGGTGTACCAGTGCCTTCCCTGGAATTTCCGGGGCTGGCATGCCGGCGGCGGTGCCAACGATACCCATGTGGGTGTGGAAATGACAGAACCCGACCAGATCCAGTATATCGGCGGCGCAAGCTTCACCGTATCTGATCTCTCCGCCGCCCGCACACAGGCAGAGGGCTGCTACCGCACTGCGGTGGAGCTTTTCGCAATGCTCTGCCGAATGTATGGCCTTGCCCCCTCTGCCATCATCAGCCACGCAGAAGGGGAAAAACAGGGCATCGCCTCCGGTCACGCCGATCCGGAGCACCTCTGGCGCGGTCTTGACCTTGACTTTACCATGGACACCTTCCGCCGGGATGTGGCTGCCCGTTTGGATGCTGCGCCCCTGTACCGCATTCGCAAGACATGGGCGGATGCATCAGGACAGCTTGGTGCCTACCAGCTTTTGCAGGGAGCAATCGCCGCCACACCGCCGGGCTACAGCGTATTTGACGAAGAGGGAACTGCGGTATTTATCAACCCGGACACGCAGCAGGAGGATGCAGACATGATGGACAAAAATCAGATTCTTGCCGCACTGGGAGACCAGTATATCAGAACCTTTGATGATCTGCCGGACTGGGCAAAGCCTGAGATGCGGCAAATGCTGGATCGGGGGCTCATCAATGGCAGCACAACGGATGATCCCAACGACATCAATATGCTGCTGAGCGATTTGCGGGTGGCTATGATTGCCTACCGTGCTTTCCGCATGATAGAAGGATCATAATTCCGGATGCAATAGCTCACTTCTCCCCACGCAAAAACCGCCCTGCCATACGGCAGAGCGGTTTTTTCCATTTCATATCTTTGCATTTTAGGAAATCAGGCCAAGCTTGATCTTAGCAGCAAGAATGCGAACCACGCTTTCGTTGATGCGGGATTCCTCAATGTCGCCGTCTTCCACTGCTTCCAGCAGTGCCTGCACGGCTTCGCCCAGATCCTCGGGGCAAAGGAGCATATCGGCGCCGGCGTTTACTGCATTCAGCGCTGCATCACCGGCGCTGTAGTTATCGGTGATGGCGGGAATATCCAGCGCGTCTGTGAGAATAATGCCCTTGAAGCCCATATCATCCCGAAGCAGGGAAATTGCTGCAGGGGACATGCTGCAAGGACGCTGATCGTCCAGTGCGGTCAGCACTGCATGGGAGACAATGATAAAGCCAACCTCCTGCTCAATGGCAGACTGGAAGGGCAGCAGTTCCTCTGCCTTCAGTTCTTCTATCGTGCGCTCCAGACGGGTGCGCTCAATATGTGCCACATCATCAATGCTGCCAAGACCCGGAAAATGGGTCACAGCATTCAGCACGCCATTGGACTGCGTGCCCTTGACCACAGAGGCTACCATGGATGCAGCCTGCTGGGCATCTTCACTGAAGGAACGGCTGTCAATCAGGTCATTGCCCCCAAGGTCTGCAACCGGTGCAAAGTTCACATTGAAGCCCAGAGCAGAAATTTCCTTGGCAATGGTTTCGCCCATGGCAAGGGCAGCTTCCGGGTCATTGGCTTCGCCGATTTCTGCCATCGTATCAAAAGCAGTGGTTTCCAGTACAGTGGCCACGGGTGCAATATCGCCGCCCTCTTCATCAATGGCGAGGAAGGTGGGCATTTTTCCGCCTTCCGTCAGGAAGCTCTGGGTACCTTCCAGCAGTTCCTTGACCTGCTCTTCGTCTTCAAGATTCTTTTCTGCGTAAAGCAGACCGCCCACCGGGTTTTCCAGCACGGCTTCCTTGGTGGCATCACCTGCACGGGTGGCAGCCTCTACCCCGGTCAGTGCTTCCGGTGTGGTAAAGCACATCTGATAAATCTTCTGCTCCAGAGTCATATCCGCAAGGAGCTCTCTGGCACGCGTTTCCTCTGCAGAAGGGCCGGTGGGCTGAGGCTGGGGCTCCGGCTCAGAATCTTCCTGAGAATCCTCCGCAGGAACAACCTCCGGCGGAACCTCGTCACGGAGCAGCTGCTCCGGAACAATCGGGTCGGCATGACGGAAATAGAGTTCATAGCCTACTACTGAAAAAACGCCCACTGCAATCAAAAAGCAGGCGATGACTGCAAAAATAGTACGGATGACTTTCATATGCATCCCCTTTCTTTGGAATCGTATTCGCATTCACAAACTTTTACTATCATACTATATTTCAAAGCATTTTTCCATGATTATTTCCAAAAACAGCAAAAAACTTTTCTGTGTTTTATTCCGGAAGGAAGTTTCACAAAACATCTGCCTGCCAATTGTGAATTTTTTCTTAAAGAATCGGACATTTCTTGACGAATTGCCCTTTGGCATGATACCATATAATAGAATAAAGGGAAAGGAGCTGCATATATGAAGAAGGACAGAATCTATATTAAGCTTGGCTTGACCCTTCTGAGTGTCGTTGTCGCCAGCATCATTTTTCAGGTGGTCTTCTCAGATTTGCCTGCTTTCTTCGATGTGGTGAATTCCTTTGTTGCGATCGTTTCGCCCATCCTTTACGGCATTCTCTTTGCATATCTGATGAACCCGGTGATGGAGTTTGTAAAGAGATCACTGATTTATCTGATGGAACGGCGCAAGAATTTCAGCCAGATGGATCCTGTGCAAATTCGCAGCAGAAAGCATACCTTCCATATCATCGGCGTGATTTGCGCCATTTTGCTGATGCTGCTGTTCTTTTATCTGGCCATCGGACTCATTGTGCCGACCTTGGTGGAGAACATTACCGCAATCTTTAATCCGGATACCATCATTGGTTATTATAATCGCATCAACAACTGGCTGCATCAGCTTTTCTCCGATCAGCCGGAAATTGAAACCTGGGCCATCACCAAAATTGAAGAGGTGTATGACTTCGTTCTCAACTGGCTGGCAGAACTGGATCTGCGCGAAGCCATTCTCAGTGTAACCTCTCAGGTCTTTGGTGTGCTGAAGGGCACCATGAATTTCCTGCTTGGTCTGGTCATCGCGGTGTATATGCTGATCTGCAAAGAAAAGTTCCTGGCCCAGGGCAAAAAGGTCGTGGTGGCGCTGCTTCCCGAGCAGAAGGCCAACCGGCTTTTGGAAGTGGGCAGACGCACCAACCGTATTTTCAGCGGCTTTGTCATGGGCAAGATCATCGATTCCATGATCATCGGCGTGATCTGCTATGTCGTGATGAGCATTGCAAGATTGCCCTATCCCATGCTGATTTCCGTCATCGTGGGTGTCACGAATGTGATCCCCTTCTTTGGCCCCTTTATCGGTGCCATTCCCTCTGCAATTCTGATCCTGCTCATCAACCCCATCCAGTGCTTTATTTTCATTGTGTGGATCGTGGTTCTGCAGCAGTTTGACGGCAATATCCTTGGCCCCCGGATCCTGGGTGACTCTGTGGGTCTGTCCAGCTTCTGGATCCTGATCTCCATCACAGTGTTCTCCGGTATCTTCGGCTTTGCGGGCATGGTGCTGGGTGTGCCGGTCTTCGCCGTACTATATATGCTGATGAGCGATTATGTGACCCGGCGACTCAAGGAAAAGGGCCGCCCCCTGTCCACTGAAGTGTATTCTAAAATTCAGTCCACTGAGGATATTGAACTGGCTGTAAAAATGGCTGAGGTTGCTGCGGAGCGGTTTGCATTCCATGAAGACGATCCCAACGCTTATGAGGACGAGCCGGAAATTGAGGAATTTGTATCTATGTTGGAAAATTCCGATAAAGACTGACAGTTCATTTCGCAAATGATAGGAAAACGCATCTCCCATGGATTATCCAATGGGAGATTTTCCTCCCCATACAGTCTGTAACCCCCTTAGAAAGGAGCGAATCACAGAACATGAACGACTTTTTTCAGGCACTGACGGAACAAATCGGCAATAGTGCGCAAACGATGGAATTGATTGATGTGTATAATGCCGTCATGCGCTTTGTATTCCCGGTGCTTGCCCTGATGATTGTATTGCGATGCGCCAAATCCCTGCTGTCATTTCAAAGAGAGCCGGAGATCTGGGCCTGGCTGTGTCTGCCGGACGGTACCCGCCTCCCGGTGACCCATTGGGAAAACATCATCGGCAGAAGCAAGCGAAGCGATCTTGTGATCGATGTGCCCACCATATCCCGCTCCCATGCGGTTCTCACCCGCTACGATGACGGAAGCTGGTCCATTTCGGATGTCGGCTCCCGTGGCGGTGTCTATGTCAACGGTCGGCAGACCAGGATGGCCGCCATTACAATGAATGATGAAATCTCCCTTGGGGGCATTGAGATGTATCTTGAGCCCATCACCCACAGGCAGGAAGTCATTCAGGCCTCCAGCCGCACCAAGGCAGGCCATATCATTGCTCCCGGCGCCACACTGTTTTTCCTGACGGTGATGCAGGCGCTGGTCCTTTTGCAGCTTGTGATGAATGTGGACCCGGAATACATACAGGGCATTGCCATCTCCTTTGCAGGACTTGCTGCAGTGGAATGGTTCCTCTTCTTCCTGACAAAAATTTTGCGGCGCAGCGGCTTTGAAATGGAGACCATGGCCTTCTTCCTGTCTACCATCGGCCTGAGTGTGGTGGCATCTTCTGCCCCCGGCTCTGTGTTCAAGCAGTTTGCCGCACTGGTGCTGGGTGTGATCCTGTATATCACCATTGTGCTGTCCCTTCGCGATCTGGAGCGGGCAAAAAAGATCCGCTATCTGGCAGCGGCAGCAGGTATTGGCCTGCTGTGCATCAATCTGGCGCTGGGTGTGTCCAAATTCGGTGCCATGAACTGGATCTACATCGGCGGCATTTCCTTCCAGCCCTCGGAGCTGGTGAAGGTTTGCTTCATCTTTGCCGGTGTCTCCACACTGGATCGCATTGTGACCAAGCGAAATCTTGTGCTGTTTATTCTCTATTCCGGCTTCATCTGCGGCTGCCTTGCCCTGATGAGTGACTTTGGTACGGCCCTTATTTTCTTTGTGGCCTTCCTTGTGATCGCCTATCTTCGTTCCGGCAACTTTGCCGGAATCGCCATGATCTGCGCCGGGACAGGCTTTGCGGGGGTGCTGGCAGTGAAATTCAAGCCCTACATCCTCAACCGTTTCTCCACCTGGGGCCATATCTGGGAGGATCCCCTGAACAGGGGCTTCCAGCAGACCAGAGCACTGATGTGCGCCGCTTCCGGCGGACTGGTGGGTCTGGGCGTTGGCCGGGGCTGGCTCAAATATGTGGCAGCTTCCGATACCGACCTGGTGTTTGCCTTTGTATCTGAGGAATGGGGCCTGCTCATTGCCCTGCTGATGGTGGCAGTGCTGGTGGTACTGGGTGTGTTTGTGATGAAAGCGGGCGCCATGGGGCGCAGCAGCTTCTATACCATCGGTGCCTGTGCAGCCATGAGCATTCTCATCACCCAGACGATTCTCAATGTGTTTGGTACGGTGGACTTCCTGCCCCTGACTGGCGTGACCTTCCCCTTCGTTTCCAACGGCGGTTCCAGCATGATGTCCGCATGGGGACTTCTCGCCTTCATCAAGGCCGCAGATACCCGCCAAAATGCCAGCTTCGCGGTGAAGCTGCCGTCAAAGAAGGAGGTACTGGATGAACAGGATTTCTAAACGCGCCTGGTTTGCTCTGGTGCTTGCCATCGCCCTGGGACTGGGCGTGGCTGTCTTTGCGGTAAGCTACTGCATAGAAGCGGGACAGTGGGCCACCTTCTATGGCTCTCCCCATGTATATTCCGGCAGCAACCTCAACAGCGGTGTGGTAGTGGATCGCACGGGAACCGTGCTGCTGGATGCCACAGACGGCAGAACCTACGCCGACAGCGAGCAGCTTCGCAAGGCAACCATGCACATTTTGGGCGACCGCTATGGCTACATACCCTCCCGCCTGATGGAAAAATACTCCGATGAACTCATCGGCTACAACATCCTCACCGGCACTTACAACACTTCCGGCAAAGAGGAAACCATGAAGCTGACCCTGAGTGCCCAGGTACAGACCGCTGCCCTGCAGGCGCTGAACGGGAGAAAAGGCACCATCGGCGTGTATAACTACAAAACCGGTGAGATCCTCTGCGCAGTGACCTCCCCCACCTATGATCCGGATCATGTGCCGGACATCGATGAAACAGACAGCGCATATGACGGAATTTATGTAAACCGTTTCTTCGACACCACCTATGTCCCCGGCTCTATTTTCAAGCTGGTGACCGCCGCAGCCGCCCTTGAGACCATCTCTGATGTGGAAGAGCAGACCTTCTACTGCGACGGAAGCTACATCGTGGAGGATGAAGTGATCACCTGCAATGGTGTACACGGAGAAATCAACATAGAGCAGGCCCTTGCCCATTCCTGCAATGTGGCCTTCGGTCAGCTTGCCCAGCAGGTTGGAAAAAGAACCATGGAGGAATATGCCCGAAAGATCGGCATCACCGACTCCATGGAATTTGACGGCATCGGCACCGCCTCCGGCACCTTTGACCTCTCCGACGCAGAAGAACCGGACCTTGCCTGGGCCGGGATCGGGCAGTATACCGACCTTGTCAATGCCTGCCAGTTCATGACCTACATGGGCGCCATCGCCAACGGCGGCGAAGCCACAAAGCCCTATCTTGCCCAGCGGGCAGGCAGCGGACTGACCGGGCACAAAGCCTCGGAAGCCTCCCTTGGCTCCATGATTAAGGAAGAAACCGCGGACAAGCTGGCAGAAATGATGCGAAACAATGTGGTTTCCGTTTATGGCACCGGTGGATTCCCGGACCTTTATGTCTGCGCCAAATCCGGCACTGCGGAAGTAGGCAGCGGACTGGAACCCCATGCCACCTTCGCAGGCTTTATCCAGAGCAGTGAATATCCCCTTGCCTTTGTTGTCATCGTAGAAAACGGCGGCAGCGGCAGCAGTGTAGCCGGCCCCGTGGCGGGCCAGGTGCTGCAGGCCTGCGTGGCTGCTATGGATGAAGAATAATGGTGATACGGTCCAGTGTGTCGAAAGACTTTTCGACACACTGGATATTTTTAATTTCCTGTAGTTGCACTCTAAACATTGCCCCGCAAATATGATATAATACGCTAAAAAGACAAAGGAGGGAACGCCATGCTGCATATCATCTACAGCCCGGACTGGCATGCCCTGTACAGTCACACCATAGACGAGATCGTTTCCGCTGCAAAGCACGATCATGGTAACCGGATCCTTGTTGTACCGGAGCAATTTTCCTTTGAAGCAGAGCGGGCACTGTGTGAAGCAGGCGGCGTGCAAATCAGCCGCTATGCAGAGGTGCTGAGCTTTTCCCGCCTGGCAGAGCGTTCCCTTGCAATATGCGGCGGCATCGCCCATCCCGTGATGGATCAGGGCGGCCGGATCATGGCCTTGGCAAGAGCCGTGGATCAGGTGCGCCCCCGCCTGCAACTCTATGCCCGCAGTGCACAGCGGGGAGATTTCCTGCTGCAAATGCTCTCCATTGTAGACGAACTGAAAAGCTACCGCATTGACAGCACCCAGCTTCAATCCGCAGCGGATCATTTGGACGGCACCCTGGCTGTCAAAACCCAGGAGCTATCCCTGCTGCTGGAAGCCTATGAGGGCGTTTGCGCCCACGGCAAGCAGGATCCCCGGGATCGTCTGGGGCTGCTGTGCGAACATATCAAAAATCACAAATTTGGGCAAGGGCTTCACATTTATGTGGAGGGCTTCTTTGGCTTTACCGCCATTGAGCTGCAGATTCTTTCGGCACTACTTTCCATTGGGACAGAGGTAACGGTATGCCTTTGCTGCGACGGCCTGTTCGATGGTATGCAGGTGTTCTCTGCCGTGCGCAAGACCGCCCGGCAGCTGATGCAGGAGGCCGACCGCTGTGGTGTGCAGGTGCATCCCCTCGCCCTTCCCGATACCACCTCCCCCCTTCGGGCTGTCGCCCTGTCTGCATTTACCCGGCAGGGAGAAACTGACTGCGACAAGCTTCGGCTCTACACCTGCACCGACACCCGGGACGAGGTGGAAACCATCTGCGCCGATATTCTCCACCATGTAAGAAGCGGCGGCCGCTTCCGGGACATCGCCATTGCCTGTGCCGATGAAGAAGCCTTGCAGCCCCTGCTGGAGGTGGAATTTGACCGCTGCGGCATTCCCGCCTTCTTTGCCGGCAAGCAGCCTGCCCTGCGTACTCCCCTTCTGAGCGCCGTGCTGTGCGCCCTTCGGGCGGCAACCGGACAGATGGAACGGGAGGATGTGCTGGCCTGGCTCAAATCCGACTGCGCCCCCCTGCACCCGGCGGAATGCGACATTCTGGAAAACTATGTGCTGCTGTGGGAACTCTCCGGCAGCCAGTGGGAGCGGGAATTCACCCTGCATCCCAGAGGCTTCGGCCTTTCCATGGAAGAAAATGACAAGGCCTTGTTAGCAAGGCTCAACGAACTGCGGCAGCGCTGCATTCTTCCCCTGCTTGCCCTTGGCAAAGCGCTGCGCCGCACCGATACCGTGGGCGGATATGTGCTGGCAGTTTATGATTTTCTGCAGCGCACCGATTTTTCCCACCGTGTGGCCCAGAAAATAAAAACGATGGAGGAAGAAAATGACCTTCAGACCCTTCAGGTGACGAGGCAGCTTTATGAACTGCTCATTGATGCGCTGGAGCAGCTTTATAGTGTGCAGTTTGACGCCCAGCGCAGCCCGGAAGAATTCCTGCGCCTGATGGAGATCATCCTCTCCCAGTATCAGGTGGGCAGGATTCCTGCGGTCATGGACGCCGTCACCGTGGGCTCCCCTGCTGCCTTGCAGCACAAAAGTACAAAGCATCTGTATGTCTGCGGCTGCAGGGACGGCTGCCTTCCCCAGATTCCTACGGTCGGGAGCCTGCTGAACGAAGCCGAACGAAACCGGCTGCGGGAGCTTGGCGTCTGTCTGGCACCCGACGAAAACGAGCAGATGGACCGCAGCCTGATGGGAACCTATGCCCTTCTGTGTGCCCCCAGGGAAAAGCTGTGCCTGAGTGCAGGCACAGAGCAAAGCGCCTATTTATTCCAGACCCTTTGCAGGCTTTATCCCGAATGTGTGCGCGCCCGCTCTGCCTGCCTTTCCCCGGCTTTTGCCACAGCCAGAACCTATGGTCTGTGGCTTGCCCGACACAACTGCAATCTGTCCGCGACAAAGGAAGCCGAAGACTATCGCGACTTCCTTCAGCATGCCGGTGCATTTTCCTTTGGCGATCTGTCACAAGACAGTATTCTGGGGCTTTACGGCAGCCCCATCCGGCTGTCCGCCTC
>JAZRCV010000089.1:0-2245 GCA_045659925.1 Faecousia sp. | reverse complement strand
CCTCCGGAGTCAGTCCGGTGGCTTCTCGCAGGGTGCGAATTCTGGCGGCCATTTCTTGAATTTTATAGGTCATACCAGTCATGTCGTTTACCTCGAAAATTACAACTGATTGCGGATGATCTTGCCGCTGATGGTCTTAGGCAGTTCTTTTCTGAATTCTACAATACGGGGGTACTTATAAGGTGCGGTGTGGAGCTTGACATAGGTCTGTATCTCTTTTTTCAGTTCCTCTGTGCCTTCCACACCATCCACCAGCACGATGCTGGCTTTCACCACCTGTCCGCGGACCTCATCCGGGGCGGCAGATACGCCACACTCCAGAACATAGGGCAGCTCCATAATGGTGCTTTCGATCTCGAAAGGTCCAATCCGGTAGCCGGAGGACTTGATCACATCGTCGGCACGGCCAACATACCAGTAGTAGCCGTCCTCATCGCGCCATGCAAGGTCGCCGGTGTGATACATACCATCGTGCCAGACTGCATCGGTCTTTTCCTGATCGTTGTAGTAACCCAGGAAGACACCGCAGGTGGGCTTGGGATCGGTGCGGATCACGATCTCACCGTTGACACCGTCATCGACGCTATTGCCGTCGGCATCCACCAGATCAATGCCATAGCCGGGAACAGGCTTACCCATAGCACCGGGCTTGAGGATAGTGCCCAGAAGGTTGGCGATGCCCAAAGTCATCTCTGTCTGGCCGAAGCCCTCTGCGATCTGCAGGCCGGTGGCTTCTTCAAAACGATAGAACACCTCGGGGTTTAATGCCTCGCCGGCGGTGGTGGCATGCTTGATAGAGGACAGATCGTACTTCTTAAGATCCTGCTTGATCAGCATGCGGTACATAGTAGGCGGCGCGCAGAAGGTGGTGATCTGGTATTTCTGGAACATGGGCAGGATCTTTTCTGCGTCAAACCGATCAAAGTCATAAGTAAATACAGCGCTTTCACACAGCCATTGGCCATAGAGCTTGCCCCACAGAGCCTTACCCCAGCCGGTTTCGGAGATGGTGAAATGCAGGCCGTCACGCTGGGCGGTGTGCCAGTACTTGGCGGTGACATAGTGCCCCAGCGCATATTTATAAGAGTGCATAGCAATCTTGGGATAGCCGGTGGTGCCGGAAGTGAAGAACATCAGCATAGGATCGTTACCGCAAGGTGCATCCACTTCCCGGCCAAAGCGGCGGCTAAACAAAGCGTATTCGCCGTTATAATCATGCCAGCCCTCCCGGGTGCCGCCAACCATGATTTTGGTCAGGCTCTTTCCGGACACCTGTTCTGCCAGCTCTACCTGATGGGCAGTATCGCCGTCAGCGGTACAAATGATGGCGCTGACACCGGCCGCTTGGAAGCGGTAGGTAAAGTCATGCTCTAAAAGCTGGTTGGTAGCCGGGATGGCGATGGCACCCAGCTTATGCAGACCCAGAATGGCAAACCAGAACTCATAGTGGCGCTTGAGCACCAGCATGACCCGGTCGCCCCGGCGGATGCCCAGGGACTTAAAGTAGTTTGCACTTTGAGAAGAAGCATCCTTCATATCCTTGAAGGTAAATCTTCTCTCTGTCATATCGTTGGCCACGTGGAGCATTGCCAGCTTGTCCGGCTCTCGACGGGCGATGGCATCTACGGTGTCAAAGGCAAAGTTGTAGCGGTCAGCGTCCATGAATTGAATGTTGGTCATGGCGCCATGCGCATCTTCTTCAGTCTTGATAAACTTTTCGCACAGGAGCGGCGCGCCAGCCTGCCGGGATTGGGCCTGACCAATATACAGAGGCTGGTCGGTGGTGTCGCTGACCATGATCATTGCAAGGAACACACAGTCCTGCCCGTCAATGGCAATCATACCGTGGGGGGTGGAGGACTTATAGAAAATACTGTCGCCTTCCCGTAAGATCTCCTCGTGGTCGCCAACCTTCACACGCATAGCACCCTTGATCACAAGGTCGAATTCCTGACCGGCGTGGGTGGTGGTGTGGATGGGCAGATTTTGCAGTTCCTGAGAATACTGATAAGTAACCCAGTAGGGAGTGGCCAGCTTCTTACGGAACATGGGTGCCATATCCTGAATGGTGATGCCGTCCTCGCTGGCGGTGACAAGGCCTTTATTCTTCCGGGTCACAGTATAGCCGGAAAGCTTGGCGCTGTGACCTTCCAAAAGGTCGGTAATTTCCAGACCGAAAACTTTGGCACATTTGTGCATATATGTAAAAGGAAGATCTACAGTACCGGTTTCGTAAATTCGGTAT
>JAZRCV010000088.1:0-5728 GCA_045659925.1 Faecousia sp. | reverse complement strand
AGGATGTTTTCGAAACGTTCCTGAGCCTTAGCAGCGTCCCAGCCTTCGGTAGCTACGTCGAGCTTTTCGGTCTGGCCAGACTGGCAAACCAGCTTGCCTTCGTCAACGTACTTCTGCAGAACGGACATAGCGCCGTCGAAGAAGAAGTTGATGTTGTTGTCGCCGGGGTCGCCGGTAACGAACTCAATGTTGAAGGGGCCTTCAGCATTGTCGAGGTCCAGAGCGTCAACGATGTACTGGCCCTGCATAACGCCAACCAGGGTGTTGTCGAAGGTTGCGTAGTAGGTGACAGCATCGGAGCCCATGATCAGACGGTCATAAGCGATAACTGCGCAGCCAGCTTCCTTAGCCTGAGCCAGGACAGTGCCGAGAGCTTCGCCGTCGATGGAAGCGATAACGAGTGCCTTAGCACCGTTAGCGATCATGTTTTCGATCTGGGAGATCTGCATTGCAACGTCGTTTGCAGCGTACTGCAGGTCGACTTCGTAGCCAGCAGCTTCGAGCTGAGCCTTCATGTTTTCGCCGTCCTGGTTCCAACGCTGCAGGTCCTTGGTGGGCATTGCAACGCCAACCAGGCCAGCTTCTTCAACGGGGGTTTCTTCAACGGGGGCTTCGTCAACAACGGGAGCTTCGTCAACAACGGGAGCGTCGTCAACAGCGGGTGCTTCGGGCTCGGCGGGGGTGCAGGCTACGAGGCCAACTACCATAACCAGAGCAAGCAGCAGAGCAATCAGTTTTTTCATTTTGGTCTTGTCCTTTCAAAAATGTTTTTTATGCAGCACACGCTTTGCGTGTTACTACCGTAATGAGGGCGCACTTAGCTCACAAGTGGCACAGATAGATTCTAATGATTTGCCACCAGAATGTCAAGCAAATATTACATGCATTATTTGTTATTTTGTTTTTTTGTGGATAATCCACATTTTGGCTTCTGTGAAATTAGTCATTTCACCATCATCCCGTTCTGTCAAAGCGGGTGCTTTGAACCAGTCGATTACTCCTCGATCACAAGCTGGTCAGTGACCTGCTCAGCATAGAGGTCCTCTGCCTGGGCGATGATGATGTTGTCCATGAAGACATTGTACTCATACTTGTCGATCTCTTCCAGCATAAAGCCGGTGAAGGCATCGTAGCACAGGTCATAATTTGCCTGGCTTCTCCAGTAGATGTCTTCCGTCTGGCCAAGGTAGTAGATGAAATAGTCGCCGGATTCCATGTAGTAGCTGGTGGTGTCACCGATTTCTCTGGGCTCTTCAAAGCACCAGGAATCGAAGTTGGTAAAGTAGATTGTGCCGGGGGCCACTGCTTCCAGGTAGTCCTGTGCAAAGCCCTGTTCGCTCCACTTTTCGCCAAAGGACATGAAGCCCTCTTCGGACTTATCTTCCCAGGTTTCCCAATCGGCCAGCATTTCGTCGAAGACGGTATCGATAGCTTCGTAGCTTTCCTGGGTCTCGTCTGCAGGAAGGATCATCATATAGCGAATCTTCGCCATATTGACATCTGCCTTGTAAACGCCCCGCTCTTCATATTCGGCGGCGTTCTGGTCGTAGTATTCTTCTACCTCTTCATCGGTAAAGGAGAAGCTGTTCTGAATATCGGCAGTATACTCCTGCACGATAAAATGGCCGCGGACATAGTCAAGATAGTTCTCCAGATTGGCACCGGTGCCATAGTTGGCAACCAGATACTCCTCCACAGACGCAAAGCCCATGGCTTCGGCAATGGCGAGCAATTCGTTTTCCGCATTGTCCAGGGCATTCTGGGCAGTCTCGGACAGTTCAAAGCCATCAGCCTCGGCGCGATCGTTCAGCACGCAGTACTGTTTGAAGGCCATCAGTGCATTGTCGATAAAGAAATCCTGCCAGGTAAGCTCTTCGGTGTACATCTGCTGATCCAGGGGGGTATAGAGATCCAGAATGTTCTGAGCTTCACCGCCGTAGTAGTTCAGGAAGGAAGTATAGCTGGACCAATAGTAGTAGGAAAAATCCGCACTGGTGAGGGAGTGGTCGCCAAAGGTGGCCACCACCTTGTTCCAGTCTTCCTGGGTGAAAGTTGTGGTTTCCTCTTCTGTGGCGGAAGGTTCGGTCGGCTTGCTGCAGCCGGTCATGGAAGACAGGCAAAGCAGCAGGCACAGGCAGCAAATCAATACTCTTTTGTAGTTCGTCATGGGTTTCTCTCCTTGGGTGCGGAAATGGCCGGTTTTCGTCCATCTGCCTTCCGGGACTTGCCCGATCGCTCCATGGAGAAAATTACGCGTTTTCGCAAAGTTGTTTACATTATACCCCTTCATCCCTTTTATTTCAAGTGGAATTGTATAGGGCTGCAAGCTTTCTTCTTTTTGCCCATTTCACGCTTTGAAATTTTGTGCATTTCGCGCTTGCTTTCCCGCTACTGCGGTTGTTATGTAAAACCGGAACGGGGCACGCAAAAACCCGGGGGCATTGCCAGATGGCAAGCCCCCGGGAATCGGCTGGATCAATTTACTGCGGGTCCGCGTTCTTATAGCGGTTGTAGGACACCACGACACGGCGGTTGGGCTCGGTGCCGGTGGAGAAGGTAGAAACCTCGGCAATGTCCTGCAGGGCGGAATGGATCACATGGCGCTCATAGGCGTTCATGGGCTCCAGGGTGATGTTGCGGCGATAGCGCACCACCTTGCCTGCCACCTTGCGGGCCAGACGCTGCAGAGACTCCTCCCGCTTTGCGCGGTAGCATTCTGCATCCACATTGATGCGGGAGCGCTTGGCAGCGTCCCGGTTGATGCTGTAGTTGGTGAGGTGCTGGATGGCATCCAGGGTATCACCCCGGCGGCCGATCAGCATGCCAAGATTCTCGCCTACCAGTTCAACATGGTAGGTGTCTTCCTTGACCTTTTCCGCATGGGGCACTGCCTGAGAACCCATATGCTGCAGGAGGCCCTGGATGAACTGCTCAATGCGTTCTTCCATGGAGCCAGGCTCTGCGGGGGCATATTCCTTGGGTTCGGGCTTGGGTTCTGCTGCCTTGGGTGCAGGGCGATCAGCCTCGGCCTCCACTGCGGGCTTGTTGTGGCTCTTGTTGCCGCTGCGGCGGCGATTATTGTTGCGGCGGGAGTGGGAGCCATCCTGACGGGGCTGCTGTTCCCGGGGTTCTTCCTTGGCCTGGGGTGCCTCTGCTGCCTTGAGTTCCGGCTCTGCTTCAATCTGCACCGGAGCCTTGGGAGCTGCCTTGGGCAGATCCACCACCTTGGGTGCCTTTGCTGCCGGAGCTTCCTTCTTCTTGGGCTTGGAACGGGAGGCGGAGGACAGAGCGGGAGAGGGTCTGCCCGGCTCATCCGGCACTTCGTAGGTCACCTTGACCTTGGCCGGAGATGCACCGATCCCCAGAAAACCGGTCTTTGCATTTTCAAGCACTTCCACGCTGACGCTGTCGCGGTCCATTTTCAGGGCATCCAGCGCCGCCTGAATGGCAAGATCAATGGTTTTGCCGGTTGCGATATAGTTTCTTTCCATAGTTACTCCTTGCGTTATTCATCCGCCGCATCATAGGTATTGCGGCCATAGCGGTCCGGCTTATAGGCGCGGCCCTTGCAGAAGGGACGGTCGGCAATACCGGACAGGGGCAGATCTTCCTCTTCAGGTTCCAGGCCCAAAGCGGCACGCTGCTTTGCTGCAAATTCACGGGCAGCAGCATCCGCCAGCTCGCGCTGCTTCTGCTTCTGCTTTTTCTTGCTGGTATTTTCAGTGATGCCCTCGGGGTTTTCGGCACGACGCTGGGCGCGAATGCGCTCCTTTTCGGCCTCTTCCATGGCCTTCTGCAGGGCGATCTCCTGGCGTCTTGCATCCTCTTCGTCATAGCCCTTGCGGAATACAGCGGTAAATACCACTTCCTGCAGGGTTGCGAGTACGGCCTGGGCAATCCAGTAGATGGACAGGGCGGCAGGCATAACAAAGCCGATCCACAGGGACATCAGGGGCATCATATAGAGCATGCTCTTGGTGGTCTGGTTGACTGCATCGGCGGAAGCCTTGTCCTTCTCGCCTCTTTCGTTGCTGGCAACGGAGCTGTTGAGCTTCTGGGTCAGCATAGAGGAAAGGAACTGAGAGAGGGCAGAGAACACCGGCAGCAGGAACAGGCCGATATTGGCCCAATTATAGGCATCAAATGCCCAGAATTTCACATCGGGAACTCTGGCCAGATTAATGCCGAAGAAGTTGAAATTGATGCCTTCCAGCGCCACATCGGCAAGCTCGGGCAGAGCTTCCCGGATCTGGGGAAGGAACTGGGGAATATGGCTGGCAGCGATCATCTGATGATAGAATTCCTGCTTTCCAAGATCAATGCCGCCGGCCTGGATCACATCCACAATGGTCTGCGCCTGCTCCATGCTCAGGTGCATCAGATACACCATGGGCTCACGGATGACAGTATACAGAGGGATCAGGATCAGCAGGGGCAGAAGGGTCCACAGGCAGCCACCGGTGGGAGAAATGCCTTCTTCTCTATAAAGAGCGATAGTAGCCCGCTGATAGGCTTCCTTATCATCGCCGTACTTCTTCTCCAGCTTCTTGAGCTGGGGTGCCATACGGGACATCTTCATCATGTTCTTCTTGCCCTTCGCGCTGGGGTAGAGCAGAAGCAGCTTGACGATCAGGGAAAAGAGAATCAGGGCTACACCGTAATTGGAGGTCCAGTTATACAGTGCCTCCAGAATGTAGCCAAAGGGGACACGGATAATGTCCATCAAGCTGAATGCTAAAATCATATGGTCTCCTTCGTTGTGTGCCGGCAATCCGGCAAAAACATCTGTTTGTTCGGCAGCCTATGGCCCGGCTGCTCAGGGCACGGGGTCGTAGAAATCCCCCTTGTGGAAGGGGTGGCACCGCAAAAACCGCCGCAAGGCAAGCCAGCCGCCGCGAATTGCCCCATAGCGCGCAATCGCCTCATAGGCGTATTGGCTGCAGGTGGGGATATAGCGGCAGCAGGGTGGAAAAGCCGGAGATATCTTTCTCTGATAAAATCGGATCAGGCGCAAAAAAAGGCGTTTCATGTGTTTGCCTCCGGATCGCGCAGAAGTCCGACGCTTCCCGCAGCGGAAAGGAAAGATTCCTCCAGCCGCGAAAAGGGCGCATCTACGCACCGGGTTCTGGCCACGATGACCACATCGTAGCCCGGGCGAAGCTGCGCTTCGTGGATTCTGTAGCATTCACGCAGACGGCGGCGGGCGCGGTTACGCACTACGGCACAGCCAAGCTTCTTGCTGACCGTAATGCCAACGCGGTTTTCCTGGCTGCCGTTGCGCCGGCAATAGAGCACCAGATTGCGGTTGGCCGCACTGTTCCCCTTGGCATAAAGCCGCCGGAACACATGGTTCAGCTTCAGGGATTTGGAAAACTTCAAGTGCCTCGCTCCTTGCACATCACATAAAACGATAGGGCGAATAGAGCAGCTCTATTCACCCTAAATTATCTCAATTCGGCGGTGTGGGTACCGGTTGGTCATCATGCAGACAGCTTAGCTCTGCCCTTGGCGCGGCGGCGAGCAAGCACTTTGCGGCCGTTGGACGTAGCCATTCTCTTTCTGAAACCATGAACCTTGGATCTCTGACGCTTCTTGGGCTGATAGGTACGCTTCATTCTGGTACACCTCCTGTAAAAATATGCTCAACAGCCAATTAAGGCCGCAGCGAGTCGTAAAAAGCATGGCACAGCGATGACAGACCATGCGAAGGATATTATAGCGGATAATT
>JAZRCV010000087.1:0-4539 GCA_045659925.1 Faecousia sp. | reverse complement strand
GCCATGGATTGGGTGGGTCTGGTGCTGTGCTGCATCGTGCTTCCCGCCATCCTGGCTCCGATCATCAATATGGCCTGCCGCAAGCTCGGCTGGGTCAAAGACGGCGATATGAAGCTGGACTGAGAATACATAACAAAATTTACCGCAGAGGGTGGTTCATTCACCCTCTGCGGTTTCGTTTTACAGTGTTTTTGATTTTAAGGGCTTGCGGGGAGCGATGCGCTGATAGGCTACATCCGGGTAGCCGATGACCATACAGGTGATGGGCTTGTGCTTCGGAGGCAGGGGCAGCAGCTTTCTCACCTTGCCGCTGAGCTTGGCAGCTGCCACAAAGAAGCCGCTGTACATGACGCCAAGGCCAAGGCTTTCCGCCATCAGCTCCATATAGGAGGAGGCAAGGGAAGCATCCACCCCATAGGTTCCACTGACCACGATCACAAGGGGTGCGCCCTTGAAAAGAAAATGATCGTCAATATTGGCATTGCGGACAAATTTTGAAACAGGGGAAGCGGCTTTCTGCCCCTTGCGGAACAATCGAATGCAGTGTGCCTCGATTTCCTCCTGACGGCTGCCCAAAACTGTATAGGCCACATTCTGGGCATTGGTGGCGGTGGGGCAATAGCGTCCGGCCTCTAAGATCATGTCGATCTTTTCCTGCTCCACAGGAAGCTTTTTGAACTGCCGGATGGAGCGGCGGCTCTTCATGGCGGCAAGCAGCGTAGCGCTGTCGATTTCCTCCATAGAGACAACACTGCCGCAATCCGCAGTATCATACCCGGGCATGGAAACCGCCTGCGCAGGGCAGATGGCATAGCAATGGCCGCATTCGATGCAGTTTTGAGCGCGCATAACGGCTTTGCCGTTTTCCATGCGGATCTTTCCGCTGACGCAGTCCTTCACACAAAGTCCGCAGCCAATACATTTATGCTGATCGATCTGAATTCCCATGGTGCGTCCCTCCTTTTCTTTAGGTATAGTATAGCAGCGGTTTTTCTCAATTGCAATGCTGTTATTTTTATTGACAGGGGAGGAAAAAGGCTTATACTTAGTTAAGGTATAAAAAGAAAGGAATGCTTACTGTGAACGAGGTTTTGTTTATTCTTGTGCTGATGTTCGGCGTCTTTGTGCAGGCTTTGGCGGGGTTTGGGGGCACACTGCTGTCCATGCCCCTGGGCATCATGCTGATGGGCATGAGTCTAACCAAGCCGGTCATGACCATTGTGGCGTGGCTCACCGGTGTTGTGGTGCTGGTGACGGATTATAAGTATATCAACTGGCGGGAACTTCTGAAGATGACCGTGGTGATGCTGGTGGGTGTGTTCGGCAGCATGTGGCTCACCGGGAAGATCCAACTCAATTTCCTTCTGATCGTCTATGCCATCGTGGTGGCAGGAGTTGGCTTCAAGAAGCTGTTCTTCCCCTCCAACAAGCAGCCCTCTAAAATCATTCAGGGCGGCGCACTGGCCATTGCGGGTCTGATGCAGGGTCTGTTCGTCTCCGGTGGCAGCTTTTTGGCGGTGTATGCCGTGGCCCAGCTCAAGGAGAAGCGGGAATTCCGGGCCACCGTCAACGCAGTCTGGGGCCTCATCAATATCACCATGATTGTGAGTTATTTTATGAGCGGCGCCATGACGAAGGAAGTGCTCACCATGTCAGCCATTGCCATCGTCCCCACCCTGGTGGCCATCTGGCTGGGCGGTGTGCTGACCAAGTATGTGAAACAGCAGACCTTCCTGAAGGTCATCTACCTCATTCTGATCGTTTCCGGCATTGTGCTGCTGATCACCAACCTATAATTACATAAAAAGTGCGTATTCCGATAAATTCCGGAATACGCACTAATTTTTTATTTTTCTTTGATTTCCTTCAGATAATCGTTCAGCTCAGCATTCACGATATCCGTGATGAACATATAGCCGGGGGAATGGGTGATGACCAGCGGGGGCTTGGCGTTTTCCACAGCGGCCTGGGGGGTCACACCGCAGGGCCAGAACACGGGAATCTCACCGGGATAGATGTCCACTGCTTCGCCGTAGTCCGGCTGCATCACATCCGCAATGCCGATCTCCGCAGGGTCGCCCATATGTACGGGAGCGCCGTGGACATTGGGCATTTTTACCGTGATGTCGTAGGCCAGTTTGGCATTCTCCGGGGTCATGGGGCGCATGCTGCACACCATGGGGCCAAAGAAGGGGCCTGCCTTTGCGGTCTGGATGTTGGTCTTGTACATGGGCACATTCCGACCGGTGGCAATATGGCGAATCTCAATGCCGTTTCGCATCAATGCTTCTTCAAAGGAGAAGCTGCAGCCAATGAGGAAGCCCACGGAATCCTCCTGCCAGTAGGCAGAGGCGTCCCGCACCACTTCGCTCAGCTTGCCGTCGCGGTAGATGAAGTATTCCGGCACATCCGTCACGATGTTGCCGCCCTCGCCCATGGCATGGGTCAGGGGTTCGCCGCGGATGATTTCCAGCACCGGGCAGGGGAAAGGATTCAGACGGCAGAATTCCTCAAAATCTGCGGCCCACTGGCCGGGAAGGATCACCAGATTTGCCTGGGCATAGCCTGCAGCCATGCCGGCGGTGGGGAAGGTGATGGTCTGATTGCGGATCAGCTCACGCACCTGCTGGGGATGCATATTGACATAGGGAGTAATATCAAACTTTGCCATGATCAGCTTCCTTTCTTTACTCAATGCGGCTGATGGTCACATCGTAGATCTTGCCGTCTGCCTGCAGACGATAGAGGGCTTCCTCCGGTTCAAAGGGTTCCGGATGGGGAGGCGGCGGAATGATGCCGGTGTCAAACTGCTCGCACAGGGCCTGACATTTTGCCTTCTGGGCGATGAACGCATCCTGTGCGGTGTCGATATCTGTCTTGACGAAGCGGATGGTGTCGCCTGCCTTACACTGGGCGATCATGGGCATATCCACATTGATGACGCTGGCGATTTTTGCATAACCGCCGGTGGTCTGGCGGTCGGAGAGCATGATGATGGGCTCGCCGCCATCCGGCACCTGAATCGCGCCAAAGGCGATGCCGTCGGTGATGATGTTGCCGTCGGTCACATGCTGGATTTTGGGGCCGCTGAGGCGGTAGCCCATGCGGTCAAAATCATTGGTGACGGTGTAGGTGGAATTCAGGAAGGTATCGATGCCCTTTTCGGTAAAACGCTTGTCCTGGGGCCCCATCAAGACCCGGACGGTGTAATGGCCGGGGAACACATCTGGCTCCATCACCCGCCAGTCGAGGTTGGGCGGGCAGGCATAGGGCTTGCGGAAGGCGATCTCGTCGCCTTTTTCC
This sequence comes from Faecousia sp., assembly GCA_045659925.1. GTDB lineage: Bacteria > Bacillota > Clostridia > Oscillospirales > Oscillospiraceae > SVMC01. Next base: position 1,236 of record JAZRCV010000087.1, on the reverse strand, counting down.
AGTTTGCGGCCCTCATAGCCGCCCAGGTTTGCCTTGATGTAGGTGGAGCGGCTGCCCATGATGGGGGTGATGGCCAGACCACCCGCAAAGGAGATGTAGGCACGGCAGCCGGATTTTGGCGCACCGAAGGAGAGCACATCGCCTTTATGAACCTGAACTGCCCGGTACATGGGGAAGGACTGCCGATTCAGCGTGGGGGAAAGGTCGCCGCCGGTGATGGCGATGACAGAATTGGAGGTAAATTCGATGGTGGGGCCAAGGATCGTTGCCTCAATCACGGCCTCATTGTGGGTGTTGCCCACCAGAATATTGGCGTATATATAGGCGTGGACATCCACTGCACCGGATGCGCCCAGACCGTAGCGCTGATAGCCCCGGCGGCCTGCGTCCTGAACGGTGGTCATGGCACCGCCGTTTAAAAACATGATTCCCATTTACGCATCCTCCTTTACATAGGTGTGGCAGTGGTACCGTCCCTGCTCAATGCGGGCGGAGATGCGGTGGAACTCCTGTTCATCAATGGGAATGAACTTCACATGAAGACCAGCGTCCAGCAAAATGGGGGTGTCCCGGTTGGCGTCATACAGACGAACCGGGGTACGGCCGATGAGCTGCCAGCCGCCGGGCGAGTCGATGGGATAAATGCCGGTCTGCTTGCCCGCAATGCCCACAGAGCCTGCGGGGATCAGCACCCGGGGGGTCTTCAGGCGGGGGGTGGCGATGCTCTCATCCATGCCGCCCATGTAGGAGAAGCCGGGGGTGAAGCCCAGCATATAGATCAGGTATTCCGCACCGGAATGGCGGCGGATGACTTCCTCGGGGGTCATATTGTTGTGCTTTGCTACATATTCAAGATCCGGGCCATATTCGCCGCCGTAAACCACGGGGATCTCCATGACGATGGTGTTCATCTTCTGAATCTTGTGGGATTGGGCAAGCATTTCTTCCAGCTTGTCACGCAGTTCCCGGTAGCGGATAACCTCCGGGGCATAGTGAATGGTCAGAGCGCAGTAGGTGGGCACGGTCTCATACACACCCACGATCTGCTCGTCATTCAGGGCCTTGTCAAAGGCGCGGATCTTGGTGTTGATATCTTCGCTGATCTCATCGCCAAAGACGATGGCAACGGAGGTATCGCCGGTAATTTGGATCTGAGGATATTTCATATATAAAACAACCTTTTTCCTATTGTTAGCCGATCACATCGGCAATGCAGGTGACAGTAACGCCTTCCCG
>JAZRCV010000086.1:0-3192 GCA_045659925.1 Faecousia sp. | reverse complement strand
CCATGAAACTGGATATTATCCGGCTCCATGGCTTTTGTACAAGATAAAATTTGTCACAGATTTGTCAGCAGCTTATGGTATCTTATACCAAAATGCTGGAGCACAGCATCTTTCATGATTGCGTTATATCACCGCAGCGGCGTCCCAACGGACGACCATGTTGACAACGGTTAAATTTTTTTAGCGCCCTGACAAAGGGTATACGAAGGAGGAATTCAGATGAAAAAATTAATTGCGTGGGTACTGACTCTGGCAATGCTTCTGTCGATCATGCCGACGGCAGTTTTTGCACAGGACAGTGTAACGGATCCTGTTGTCTTTACCAAGACACTGATCCAGGCCACGGCTACACAGCCTGCCAAGATTCGACTGGAAGCCTATACCACCGGCTCCAGCACCACCAGTGAGGCCAAGCTTCCCACGGATATCATTTTGGTGCTGGACCAGTCCGGCTCCATGGATGAGACCATGAACAAGCAAACCAGACTTGCTGTTATGAAGGCTGCGGCAGAGCAGTTTGTTGCCGATGTTGCCGAAATGAACAATGAGGCGGGTGACCTCTACCGTGTGGCGATCGTTGGTTTTGCCAGTGAGTCCGGCTACAACGACAATACAGAGATTCTGACGGCCACCCGTACGCAGACCGTCACCAATATCACATATCAGCGCGTTCAAGGCGAGCTGGACACCGATCAGACTTATTATATCCGCAGCGGACAGGATTACCGTGTCATTGAATACAACACCCAGAACAATGGCTGGTACACCACCGGCAGGAATCCCAATGAAGTCAATGTGAGCAGAACCGCTGTCTATGAACGGATTCAGGAAACCAGTGAACTGGAGTCCATTGGTGTTCCCTACAACGATCTGACTTCCAACGACTATAGCGCTGCCCTGGTGAACTGTACCGATGCTGCCATCGGCGACAATGGCGTCATCGGTAAAGCCATTGACGCTCTGGAGGGTGAAGGCGCCACCAGAACCGATCTGGGCATGGAAATGGCCGCAGAGATCTTCGAGGCACAGCCCGAAGGCACCTATGACAACCGCGGCAAGGTGGTGGTTCTGATCACCGACGGTGTGCCTACGACATTCGACACCTTTGACGACGGCGTTGCCAATGCTGCTGTGGCGGATGCCAAGCAGATGAAGGATGACGGCACCTATGTTTTCTCCATGTATCTGGGCAACCCCTCCAATCAGTCTGTGAACTTCCTGCAGGCCTGCTCCAGCAACTATCCCGATGCAACTTCTATCTCCAGACTGGGCACCAAGGCGGCAGAAAGCTATTACTCTGCCCATTCCGATGCCTCCGCCATTGAGGCCATGTTCAAGGGAATTGCAAACTCCATCACCGCAAACTCTACACTCAATGAGAGAGCAGTGGTAACCGACACCCTTAGCCCCTACTTCAAGCTGGCGGCAGACCTGCAGACCACCGGCACCAAGCAGATCGAGGTCTACACCGTGGACAAGACCGCCAACGGCTGGGCCGACACTGAGGTGCCCTTTGCTCCTGCCAAGGTAAGCATCGGCGGTGAGGACAACAGGACCATCTCCGTTACCGGCTTCAACTTTGCTGCCCACTGCGTCACCGAAGATCCCAAGGGCGGCACCGACAGCACCGACTACGGCAAAAAGCTGGTCATCTACATTCCCATCGTGGAAGACCCCGAAGCCGATACCTTTGGCGGCTGGCTGCCTACGAACGAGAATGCGGGCATTTATCCGAATGCATCTGCCGAAGAACCCGCCATCACTGCAGCAAGCGGCCATGACGATGTGACCATTCGCTATGCCCTGAATGCGGCAGAGCGTGCGTTCCATGTGGATGGTACCCTTCTGAGCGAGCCCGTGGAGTTCGCCGTTACCTTTGAAGAACTGATGAATGCTGAAAACTCCGTATTTGACGAGATGGTCAACCGGCTGCCCGATGGTCTGCGGAATGAAGGCGTCACCATGACCTATAAGCTGTATGATATCGGCACCACCGACCGGGAAACCAACGACCGCAACGACGATGTTCTGGTGGCAGAACTGACGACGCAGGTTGCAGCCGGCTCCGAAGTGGATGTGACGGACTGCAGCAAGTGGATCTGGCATGTGGACAAGGCAGAAATGACCATCCCCGCCAACGAGTATTTTGCAGAGAAGGTCTATGTACTGGTCTGCACCCTGACCAGTACAGCGGCAGATGATGCCCTGACGGTTTACAACTATCTGGATCTGTCCGCAGTTCGCGGCGATCTGGCCCATATTATTTACGGCACCATCGATGAGGGCGGCAAGGTTACCGTTTCTGACAATGCGCCCGGTTCTTTCTTGGGCAACACTTACACTGAGGCTGTGACCGAGGGCAATGACTCCGCCCTCATGACCTTCATCCCGCAGGAAGGCTATGAGATCGAATACATCGAATATCATACTTCCACCGAAGCACCCTTCGATACTACTTATATCCTCTACAGCAAGGATCCCAATGCGGTCATCACGAATGTGGATCTGGACGGCGACGGCAATGCCGACGCCGCACAGCTGCACGAAGACGGCAGCTGGAGCTTCCAGGCCCACAATGTGACCCACGGCGTGGCCGTGGAGGTCAATACCCGCCGGATCTCCTACACCCTCACCACCAACAGTGATGAAGGCAGTGAGATCATCAACGGCACCACATACACCTATCATGCCACCGAAACCTTCAATGTTCCTTTCCAGGCAATCAATGGCTATTATCTCGATGAGCTGAAAGTGAACGATACCGTATACGATCTCACCAGTGAGAGCGATCGTGAAGCTCTGATGAATGCTTACGATGCCGAGTTCACCATGGCAAAGTCTGCGGATGCAGATGTTGTGGTGGGTGGTCATGTGGAAGTGCTCCGTACCCGGGACAACGATGTGGAAGTAAGCTCTGATGCCCGTTCCTACCATGTGACCCTGAAGTATTACATCCAGAACTCCGACGGCAGCTATACCGAACAGACGGCGATGCAGGAAGGCCCCACCGCTGTTGTTTATGGTACCAGAATCATGGACACGGAGGCTCCCGCTTATATGCCCGGCGCTGTTAAGGTGTTCGATGAACATAACTATACCATGAGCGACTGGTATAACACCAATAACGGCACAGAATTCTATGGTCTGGTGGTTATGGAAGAGGCGCACATGCCCGCCAATGATCTGACCCTC
>JAZRCV010000085.1:0-5681 GCA_045659925.1 Faecousia sp. | reverse complement strand
CAACGCAGCGGAGCGCACGCTTCGCTGCGTTTTTCTATGAAAGGAGGACTCACCATGAAGATCGCAACGGGCATTGAAGCCCTTGTGGGCAATACTCCCCTCGTTTCTTTGCAGCGCTGCTGTGAGGCAGCGGGCATCCATGCCGCCATCTACGGAAAATTAGAGCGCTGCAATCCCGCAGGCTCTGCCAAAGACCGGGTGGCACTGGAAATGATCCTGACCGCGGAGGCAGAAGGAAAGCTCTCCCCCGGCGGCGTGATCATTGAGCCCACTTCCGGCAACACAGGCATCGGCCTTGCCGCCATTGGTACCGCCCGGGGCTACCGGGTGATCCTCACCATGCCCGACACCATGAGCATCGAGCGGCGGCAAGTGCTGGCAGCCTACGGCGCTCAGGTAGTGCTGACAGAAGGGGCTAAGGGTATGGCAGGGGCCATTGAGAAGGCAAACGAGCTTTGCGCCTCCATCCCCGGAGCATTGATCGCCGGGCAGTTTGAAAATGAGGCCAACCCCGCCGCCCACTATAAGACCACCGGCCCGGAAATCTGGCGGGATACGGATGGAAAAGTGGATATTTTTGTGGCAGGCATTGGCACCGGCGGTACCCTCACCGGTGGGGGCCGCTATCTGAAGGAGCAAAACTCCAATGTGCGCCTGGTGGCGGTGGAGCCTGCAAGCTCTCCGCTCCTGTCCAAGGGGGTTGCTGGCCCCCACGGGCTGCAGGGCATCGGGGCAAACTTCGTTCCCCAGGTGCTGGACCGCAGCCTGATCGACGAAATCCTTCCGGTCAAGGAAGATGACGCCTACCGCACAGGGCGTATGCTGGCCCGTACAGAGGGTCTGCTGTGCGGCATCACCTCCGGCGCAGCGGTCTGGGCTGCCATGGAACTGGCAAAGCGAGCAGAAAACGCCGGAAAATGCATCGTGGCACTGCTGCCCGATCTTGGAGACCGATATTTAACCAGTGCAATGTTTGAATAAGGAGGATATATATCATGGATGAACTGATCCGTTCCACTGCGGCCAAAATGGCCGATGGCTACCGCACCGCCGAGATCCCCATGTACGGCGCATCCCTTCGTCTGCCCGAGCGCAACGAGGTTTTGGATATTCTGCGTCAGCTGCAGAAGATTCTGTTCCCCGCCTATTATGGCGACAAGCATCTGGTGGAGTTGCCTCCGGAGCAGTACTGCGCCCTGCTGCTGCACCATCTGGCAGAAAAGCTGGAGCGCCAGATCGCCCTGTCTCTGCCCGCAGAAGAGGAAGCCCGTGCTAAGGAGATTTGCCGCCGCCTGATCGACAAGCTGCCCAAGATTCAAGAGCTTCTGATGAAGGATCTGCTGGCAAGCTTCGAGGGCGACCCCGCAGCCACCTCCAAGGAGGAGATCGTATTCTGCTATCCCGGCTTCTATGCAATTTTCGTCTACCGCATCGCCCATGAGCTGTATGTGGAAAAGGTTCCCATGATTGCCCGCATGATGTCTGAGCATGCCCACAGCCGCACCGGCATCGACATCAACCCCGGCGCCACCATCGGCGAATACTTCTTCATCGACCATGGCACCGGCATCGTTGTGGGCGAAACCACCGTCATCGGCCATCATGTGAAGATGTATCAGGGCTCCACCCTGGGCGCTCTGTCCACCCGCGCCGGTCACAATGCCTACACCGGACGCCGTCACCCCAAGGTGGGCAACAATGTCACCATCTACGCCAACGCCACCATTCTGGGCGGCCGCACCGAGATTGGCGACAACACCGTCATCGGCGGCAGCGCCTTCATCACTGAGTCCATCGCCGACGATATGAAGGTCCTGATCGAAGCCCCCACCCTCCGCCTGCGGGAGCAGAAATAATGCTTCACCCCCCTTCCCTGAGATTGCCGCAAATCTTTGGGAAGGGGATATTTTTATCCCGCCACCACCTTGACAGAGAATTGGCGGGGTAGTATGATAGTTTTAATGTCGTTTTATGGCAATTGAAGCGAAAACAGCACGAAGGAATGCAGATACAATGAAAAAACACTATCTTGCCGGGATGAAAGCCGGCCTCCCGGTGGTTCTGGGCTTTATCCCGGTGGGCATCGCCTATGCCATCATGGCAAGGCAGGCGGGTTTCACGGTGGCGCAGACCTGCGGCATGTCCGCCATGGTTTTTGCCGGTGCCAGCCAGATGATGGCGGTGGGCATGACGGCACAGGGCTCCGGTCTGCTTGCAATCATATTGGCCACCTTTATTCTCAATCTGCGCCATCTGATCATGAGTACCTGCGTAATGAACCGGATGGCCGATGGCAGCACCGGAGTGCGGCTGCTGGCCTCCTTCGGCGTGACGGATGAATCCTTTGCTATTTTTACCACCCAGGCAAAGCACCGCAGCGCGGTGTATTTCCTCGGTCTCATTACGGTGACCTATCTTTCCTGGGTGGCGGGAAGCTTCATCGGGGCCATCGCTTCGGATCTTCTTCCGGAAATTCTCAGCGCCAGCCTTGGCATTGCCCTGTACGCCATGTTCCTGAGCATCCTTGTGCCGGGGCTGACGAACAACTGGAAGCTGGGCGCACTGGTGGCCATGACCGCAGTGTGCAACAGCCTGCTGAGCATGCTCCTCCCCTCCAGCTGGGCACTGATCATCTCCACTCTGCTTTGTGCTTTCCTTGGCGTATTTTTTGTTGACCTGAAGGAGGAAGCCCAATGAACAGCACCGCGGTATTTCTTTTGATTTTGGGCATGGCCATTGTGACCTATATCCCTCGGGCCATTCCGGCAATTTTTGTTGGCAGGCTGAAATTCCCGCCGAAGGTGGAAAAGTTTCTCAAGCTCATCCCCTACACCGCCATGGCCGCACTGATTTTTCCCGGCGTATTCTCCGCCGACAGTGAACGCCCCATCATCGGCATTGTAGGGGGCGCAGTGGCGGGCCTTCTGGCATGGCGAAAGTGCCCGGTGATGGTGTGCGTGCTGGCCGCCATTGGGGCAGATTTCCTGCTGTACACCTTCCTGTAAAGGAGACAACCATGAAAAAAGTCAAAATTACGGTGATGCGTATCACCCAATATCCCGACCTGATGGAAAAATATGAAAACCCCATGGAGCATGCCTGCGATATGGTGGTGGGTCAGGTCTTCATCGCCAACGGCTGGCAGAAACCGGAAGGCTTCTGCGACAGTGCCTGGGACACCCTTTCCCCCTTTGTGATGACCCTGTCCCATGGAGGAGAAAACTTCTATGACGGCTGGATGAAGAATCCAAAATCTGCCATGCTCTCCTGCAATGATGGATTCCGACCCGTCAGCTTTCTCTTAGAAACATTGGAGGAGGATGCCCAATGAAAAAAGAAATTTTCCGAACCATAAAATACGCCCTGGTGGCAGCTTCTGCGGGCATCATTCAGATGGGCAGCTTTGCCCTTCTCAATGAGCTGTGCCGGCTGAGCTACTGGCAAAGCTATCTCATTGCTCTTGTGCTGAGTGTGGTGTGGAACTTCACCCTGAACCGACGCTACACCTTCCAGAGCGCTGCCAATGTGCCCAAGGCCATGGCGCTGGTGTTTGCCTACTATCTGGTGTTTACCCCCGCCAGCACTTGGCTGGAGCATTTCCTGACGGAAAGCTATCAGTGGAATGAATATCTGGTCACTGCAATCAATATGCTTTTGAATTTTGTCACAGAATTCCTGTTCCAGCGCTTTGTGGTGTTCCGCAATTCTCTGGACACCAATGCCAGCGCAAAGAAAAAGCAATAACGATCAACAAAGGGCAGTCCCACGGGACTGCCCCAGCGTGTCGAAAAAGTCTTTTCTCCCCGCTGTGCGGTTTTCAAAACTTTCTATGAAAGTTTTGAAAACCTGTTTGATTGAACGCGAAGGGGGCTTTTTGCCCCCCTTCACTCTTCCCTCGCTACGCAATCGCTGAGGTCTATATTATAGTTTTTTGGCAGTCTCGGGCAGCCCCACGGGACTTCCCATTTTTTATGCAAAAAACTCCCCCCGGGAAATCCGGGGGGCAGAACTGCTTATTTGGCTGTTTTTATGCGCTCATCCGTGGGGATTAAGCTTCGAGGTAACGCATCACGATGGCTGCGATCTGCTCGCGGGTTGCAACTGCTTCGGGAGCCAGGTATGCAACGCCATCCTTTTCAGCGCCGGTGATGATGCCGTTGGAGGTTGCCCAGATCATTGCATCCACTGCGTATGCTCTGACGGAAGCAGCATCGGGGAAGGCTTCGAGGGTGCCTTCTGCTTCGGGAGCGCCTGCATAGCGGTGCAGGATGGTTGCGATCTGCTCGCGGGTGATCTTGTCATTGGGAGCGAACTTGTTGTCGCCAATGCCTTCAACGATCTTGTTTTCTGCTGCCCAGATGATGGCATCGGTGTACCACTTGCCAGCTTCCACATCGGTGAAGATGTTTTCAGCTTCTACCTTGGGGCTGCCTTCTGCGCGATACAGGATGGTAACCAGTTCAGCGCGGGTCAGGGTGCCCTTCGGGTTGAAGAGGCCTTCGCCAGTGCCATTCATGAGGCCGTTAGCAACTGCGTAGTCAACGCCTTCGTGTGCCCAGTTGCCTGCAACGGGAGCATCGGTGAAGATGTTGCTCGGGCAGCCTTCGCCGCCTTCACAGGGACCCTCGGGAGGCAGTACGACATTGTCGAAGGTCAGGGACTCTACAGTGTAGGTGTAGCCGGTAGACCAGCCGGAGTAAGCGTCGATGACCAGCATCTTGCCTTCCAGACCGGTGTCGGCATAGGTGAAGAGTTCTTCGAAGGTTTCGCCGTCGGTGGAACGATAGCAGACGAAGTCATCGCCAGACTTGGTAATACGATACCAGAAGGTTTCACCACTGGTCAGGCCAGGAGCCACGCCCTGGGTATCAGCGGTGACGCTGCCGTTCACGGAGACGAAGTCCTGAACATTGTTGTTGCCTGCACGGATGCCGACACCATTGTCCAGATTGTCCATAGCGTAGAAGCCGAAGAATTCATAGAAGCCGGAGATCCAGCCGCTGCTGTTATTAGCGAAGTCGAACTTGATGGTTGCAGTCCAGTCGCCAACGGTGGGGATCTTAACCAGATCCTTGGGGTTGAACTCGGAGATGCGGCCATTGGAGGGTTCGAATGCATCAGTGGTGGAGGTCAGATACAGGCCTTCGCCTTCCTTGATTTCGGTAACGTCCTTGTTGACAACAACGAATCTGTCAGCTGCTGCTGCGTCGGTGAAGTCAATGTTGGTCATTTCTACCTTGCCGCCCGTTGCAGGAACAACTTCCTTGCGCTCAACGCCGCAGGCCTGGCAGGTGTAGAGCTTGGTGCCTTCGAAGACAGCGGTGGGATTCTCGGTGATAACGCCTTCGTCCCAAGCATGGCCGGGAGCCTTTTCGCCAGCTTCGGTGTAGGACTCGAAGCAGTGCTTGCAGATGTAGGTGATGGTGCCGTCAGCTGCGCAGCTGGGAGCCTTCACTACGGAATCATACTCATGTTCGCATTCAACATCGTTTTCACGGGCAAATGCCTGTGCTGCCTGTGCAACGAAGACCCAGGAGGAGGAAACGCCTACGGTGTATTCGTTTTCGAACCACAGGAAGTTGAAGTCGTCCATATGCTCGGGGAAGTCGGGAGCGATGGTGACATAGCCGGGAACAACGCCGCCGGCGATGTAGTAGAAGTCAGCGCGGTTGCTGCCATAG
>JAZRCV010000084.1:0-8368 GCA_045659925.1 Faecousia sp. | reverse complement strand
GAAGAATCGGAGGTGGTGGGGATGAAGCCTTCGGTGGGCAGACGGGAACCGTCAGCCTGAACCAGAGCAACTGCGCCTTCGGGGATAGCGGAGAAGTAGCCGAAGCCGTAGCCGTACATCACATCGTCGCCTTCGTTAATGTAGCTGCTGTTGACCAGAGTTTCATTGGGGTAGGTGACATAAGCCAGGCAGTCCATAGCGCCGGACAGGCCGGTACGGGTGATGCCGGGGATAGACTTGGCGACATTGCCTCTTGCAGCAGTGGAGCCGTAGCCAATGTAGGGAGCGCCTGCCAGAACAGCTTCCAGTGCTTCGCCGCTGATGTTGGAAGCGCCTGCAAAGACATCAGCCTCTGCAACTTCTTCGGTGACAGCGAAGTTCATGAGTTCCATAGCATAGCGGTCATAGTTCCAGTTGGCATTGCTGACCTGAGAGCTGGCAATGCAGCCGCTGGTGGAGGGGTTGGGAACGCCGGTGATGTAAACAACGGGAGCCTTTTCGATGAGCTTTGCCTCAACGAGGTCTTCGGCATAAACGCCGATTGCAGTGATCACATAGTCGTCGGCAATGGTCAGATAATCTTCATAAGAGCAGATGAAGTCGCCCTTGAAATCATCGCCGGTGATCATAGCCACGTCCTTGCCTGCCTGCAGCAGAGCATTGACAGCAGCGGTGGAGTCTTCGGAATCATTGCAGATGATAACATCAGCATTCTTGTCGCCAACAAAGTAAGCCTTGAATCTTGCAGTGTATGCAAGTGCTTCTTCGTAGCCCATTTCTTCGCCGAGAACTTCAGCGATTTCTTCATAGGCAGCGGGTTCGGTAACGGTGACCATGTCGAAACCACGGGTTTCGTTAAAGGAGGTGATGCCTTCGGAGTACAGTGCGGGCCAACCGTTGATCAGAGTGCCGTCATACAGCGCGCTGTTGGCAACGGAACGCTTTGCCTGATACATGGAAATGATCAGGGTGCCTGCGGGATAGACAACGCCTTCATATTCGAAGGGAGCGTTGGCAACATTGACCTTGACGTCGTTGCGGGCCAGCCATACCATCATATCGGCAGCGGCCTGCACATTGTTCTGCATCATGCCGTCCAGGGGGATCAGGTAGCATTCGGGGTAGAAGTTGCCGTTTTCGCCTTCGCCGTCAAATTCGGGACGGAAGATGTCCATTTCAGCGCCTTCCACGTCGTACTGGTCGCAGAACCACTGGCCAACCAGTTCAAATGCATCGGAGTTGAAATTGGTAAGGCTGCGTTCGAAGATCTGGGTCTGAGCCTTCAGGTAGCCCAGCTTTTCAGCGTTGATGTAGTCGGACTGACCGATCATGCCGTAGCAAACAGCAGTTGCAGTGTCTTCGCTGTAGGCGGGCAGCTCAACGGTGTAGGCAACAGTGCCATGGAGCATAGCAAACTGGGGAGTGTAGCTGGTGGACATATCGTCCCAGGGTTCGAACCACTGGGTCTGGGTCTTTTCTTCGTCGATGTAGGAAAGGTAGTCGCGCTGGGGAATGACATAGCTGTTGTAGCCATCGTTGTTGGCTACGGCTGCGATACCAAAGGCTTCGCCGCCGGTGAGCAGATGCTCTGCCAGCAGGTCATATTCGAAGTTGGGCTCGTGGGGGGGATCACAGGGTTCGCACTGGAAGCTGGTGACACGGCCGTGGAACTCAGTGAAGGAAACGGGGTTGTAGGTGCCGATCATCTTCTGCATGTTTGCAGTTTCGACAGTGGTCTGGAAGGAGTTGTCACGGTTCAGGTCATAACCGTTGGAGGAAGTACGGGTGATATAGGTACGACCGTCAACGTTTTCTTCGGGAACCAGGATGTAGAACACGCCGCTGAGAAGTTCCTTGACGGAAACTTCATTTTCTTCCTGGGTGTAGAACTTGTCCAGATCAACAACGCCGGACTTGCCGTTGCCATCCTGCAGGTAGCCGAGGTAGGTGGCGGTATCCTTTACCAGGTCGGGAACTGCAACACCGGTGCCGATACCGTCATAGTCGGCATAGCAGCGGCTGGGATCGTTCATTTCAGCTTCCAGCTGAGCTTCGCCTTCTGCGGTGAAGCCGGTGAGGTAATTGTAGGTGAAGGAGCCATTGATGCCGGCTTCTGCCAGTGCCCATGCGAACTGCATGATGCCGTCAGTTGCAGCAACTTCGTTGGCGTGAATGTTGGAATACAGAACGGGAACACGAACATCGTTCAGTTCGCCCTTCTCGATGGAAGCCAGAACCTCAGCGGGTTCGGTCTGTGCCTTTTCGGTGAGTTCCATCCATGCGTTGACGGATTCTTCGCTGTCGGCAATGATCATGTAGGGCATGTCGCGGCCGGCAGTGGAAAGGCCCATGGACTTCTTAACGGCATACAGGCCGTTCTCATTTGCCAGTTCTACGATCTCGTTGATCTCGGTGTAGACTTCGGGCATGGTGTGGAAGCTTTCATAGGGGGTAACCTTCAGGTCGGTGGTGCCCAGAGCAGCTTCGCCAGCAAAAGCGGTGAGCTTGAACCAGCCGCAGACATCCAGATATGCGCCGCCGTTGGAGTGGGGTGCGCTGTAGTCCGGGTTGGATCTGCTGTAGAAGTAGCAGTTGCTGTCGAATTCCACATTCAGGACAGTCTTGCCGCCTTCGGCAGCTGCAGCCATCTCAATGTTGGTGAACAGGGCAGTCTTATTCTGGGTGGCCCAAACAGCTGCATCGGCCATGTCGCCGCCGGCGATGGCCTTGGGATACAGGGTGGAATCTACATAGGGACGGGTGGCATCTCTGTCCAGAGACAGCTTGATGCTGCCATCGGCGATGGCCTTGTTCAGTTCGTCAACGGACTTGCCGGAGACTTCGATCTTGATGCTGTGATGCTGATCCTCAGAAATAGCGATGACATCCTGCACGTCATAGCTCAGACCGAGGTTTGCATCCTCATTGGCTGCAATCTCGGACAGATCCAGAGATGCGCCGGATACAGATACTGCCAGCATGGAAAGAACCATTGTCAGAACCAGCAGTACAGACAGTGCGCGGATAGCACTCTTCTTCATAGTGAAAACCTCTCTTTCATTTTGAGTCGCTGTCGGGAATCAATACCAAAACAGCTGCTCTTAGAGAGAAGTTTAGCTCTAAATTCGTATAATGTCAAGTATATATTGAATAATTATTTAACTTTTTAAATATTTCTCTTAGACAGAAGGAAAATTTGAATCTTCATGCATCAAAGTGGAAAGCAATCGCAGCTTCCGCTGCCTTCTTTCCACCCTTTATCCGCGATTTTTCCACGCACAGGCAAAGCCCTAAGGAAGCACTGAATAACGCGTCTGCAGCACAGGGTAAGAACAGGCCGCATACCCGGAGAGAAATGCGCATATAATCCCCGGAGGTGATGGTATGACAATCCATGTTGTAACCCCCGGGCAGACCCTCTACCGCATCGCAGAGGACTACGGCACTGCCGTGGGGTTGCTGGCCCAATGGAACGGCCTGCGCCCGCCCTATGCACTGGCGGTGGGGCAGAGCCTGCTGATTTTAGAACCGACCCAACTTTATACTGTGCAGGAGGGGGACACCCTCTCCTCCATTTCCCGGAATACCGACATCCCGGTTATGACCCTATGGCAAAACAACCCGGGCCTTGGCGGCCGCGACCGGCTGTATCCGGGGCAGACCCTGGTGCTGCGCTACCGGGATGCGCCCCAGCGGCAGATTGAGGTGAATGGCTACGCCTATCCCTTTGTGGACCCGGAGCTTCTCCGGGCCATCCTCCCCTTCACCACATATTTAACCCCCTTTACCTATGGCATCCGGGAAGACGGCGGCCTGGTGCCATTGGAGGATGGCCCCCTGATTGCGCTGGCAAGGCAATACAGCGTGGCTCCCCTGATGCACCTTTCCACGCTAACGGAGGAGGGCTCCTTTTCCACCGCCCGGGGCACTTCCCTTCTGGCAAGCCAAGCACTTCGGGAGGAAACCGTGCAGGAAGTGCTGCGGGTGATAGAAACGCGGGGATACCGTGGGCTGGATCTGGACTTTGAATTCTTGGGAAGGGAAAACGCAGCCCCCTATGCAGCCTTTGCCGCCCAGCTTCGTGCCGGGGTGAACGCCCTTGGCTACCCACTGATCACAGCGCTGGCCCCAAAGACCTCCGAAACCCAGCCGGGGCTGCTTTATGAGGGGCATGACTACCGTGCCCTTGCAGAAAACTCCGATGCAGTGCTGCTGATGACCTACGAATGGGGCTATACCTATGGCCCGCCCATGGCGGTGGCCCCCATCAACGCGGTAAGGCGGGTGCTGGACTTTGCAGTGACCCAGATGCCCCGGGAGAAAATGCTGCTGGGTTTCCCCAATTACGGCTACGATTGGACACTGCCCTTTGAGGCGGGCAATTCCCGGGCAAGATCTATTGCTAATGAAGAAGCGGTGGCACTGGCGGTGCGAAACAATGCTGAAATCGTCTACGACGAAACCGCCCAGACCCCCTGGTTCACCTATACCCAGGATGGAATTGCCCATGAGGTGTGGTTTGAGGATGCCCGCAGCACCATGGCAAAATACAATCTGGTCACGGAGTACGGCATGCGGGGCATCGGCTTCTGGAACTTTATGCGCCCCTTTGCCGTGGGCTTTGCCCTGCTGGGCGCCATGTTTGATATTGTAAAGCTTGCATGACAGCGTGTCGAAAAAGTCTTTTCGCCCCGCTGTGCAGTTTTCAGAACTTTCGTAAAAGTTCTGAAAACCTGTTTAATTGAACGCGAAGGGGGCTTTTTGTCCCCTTCACTCTTCCCCCGCTACTCAGTCGCAGAGGTCTATATGTGGTTTTTGACAGTCTCGCTTGCATGATTCTTTGCCCCGGCGGAACACTAAAGCCGGGGTGATCGCATGGAAGAAAAAGAAAAATGGGAAATCCGTGATCCCAAGCTGCCGCAAATCAACGGAGGAACCCCCGGCAACGGCATGGAAAGCCGCCGCCTTGGCGCTCCCCTGCCCCGGGATCTTTCCGGTGCGGCAGCGCAGCAGAATTTGTCGATGTAGACACCATCAATGCACCATCGGCATAGAATATTCCGGGGACGCGATTCCCCGGAATATTTTATGACAGGAGGCCACAATATGCGCTGTAATTTCGGCTGCTGCCGCGGATTCTTTGGCATTGGCATCGGCAGGGTTCCGGAAAACCTGTCCTGCATGATGCATAACTGTAATCACAACCACAACCAGTGCCGCCGCGATCACCACGATGACTGCGACGACTACAGCAGAAGCGACTGCTGTGAATACGACAATCACAACCGTTCCTGCTGACAAAGGGCTGTTCCATCAGGCACCGCGTTCCGCCTGATGTTTAGATGATGTTCGGGAGGAAGGCACTTGCCTTCCTCCTTTTTTCCGCAGGGTGGTTGTAAATCCGGCGGCCATCGGCTATAATGGAGCAAATATTCACGAAAGGATGCTGCTCCATGAATTTTGATTTGGATGCTGTTCTGCTATTCTCGTTTCTGATTTTCGGTGCCATGTGCCTGTATACCGCCTTCCGGCTGCGGAAGGATCAATCCCTTTTTGACAGTTTTGTCCTCTATCCCGGCAACTGCAAGCGGGAAAATTGTCTGGATCCCGAAGGCTTCATCGCATTCATGCTGCCCCGGATCACCGTTGCAGGCGCCGCCTGCCTTCTCATCGCGCTGTACTATACCCTGGGCTATTACTTTGCCCTTCCGCTGGCTGTCACCGTGATTCAATATGTGTTCACCGGCGTTTTCCTCCTCTGGGCCACCCTGCTTTATCACCGGGCAGCCAAGCGATTCTGGTAAATAAGTATTCATAATATTCACTGGGTTGCCCCTCGAAAAAGGGGCAATCCTTGTTTAATATGGCGAATTTACTTTAATTCGCTATATTAGAAGCGAATTACAGTTGATAATTAATTCAAGGTGATATATACTAAACGGGATTTCTTTATGCGGTGTAGTTTTTTTGCCGCTTTGTTTCATCCAGGAGGTATAGACAATGAAATATGACCGTATTTACAACTTTTCTGCCGGTCCCGCCATCATGCCTGAAGAAGTGCTTGAAGAGGTTCGCGACGAGGTTATGAACTACCGCGGCAGCGGTATGTCCGTGATGGAAATGTCTCACCGCTCCAAAATGTTTATTCAGATCGCTGAAGAGGCCGAAGCTGACCTGCGTGAGCTGATGGGCATCCCCAATAATTATAAGGTGCTTTTCATTCAGGGCGGCGCTACTCTGCAGTTCTCCATGATTCCCATGAATCTGATGAAGAACGGCAAGGCCGTTTATATTGAAACCGGCGCATGGTCCAAGAAGGCCATTGCCGAGGCCAAGAAGGTGGGCGAAGTTATCGTCGCCGCCTCCTCCGCCGATAAGAACTACTCCTATATTCCCGATTGTTCCGATCTCGACATTCCCGAAGATACCGACTATATCTACATCTGCGAGAACGAGACCATCCACGGCTCCACCTTCAACCAGCTGCCCAACACCAAGGGCCACATCCTGGTTGCTGACCAGAGCTCCATGTTCCTGTCCCGTCCCTGCAATGTGGCTGACTACGGCCTCATCTACGGCGGCGTACAGAAGAACGTCGGCCCCGCCGGCATCAGCATCGTCATCATCCGGGAAGACCTGATCCGCGACGATCTCAAGAGTCTGCCCGCATACCTGCAGTATAAGTCCCACGCCGACGCCGACTCCATGTACAACACCCCCAACTGCTGGGCCATCTATGTGTGCGGCAAGGTATTCAAGTACCTCAAGTGCATCGGCGGTCTGGAGGCCATGCATCAGCGCAATCTCGCCAAGGCAAACCTGCTGTACAACTTCCTGGATTCCTCCAAGATCTTCCGCAGCACCGTTGCAGTTGCCGACCGCAGCCTGATGAATGTTCCCTTCGTCACCGAGTCCAAGGAACTGGACGCAGAAGTGGTTGCCTACACCAAGGCTGCCGGCTTCGAAAACCTGAAGGGCCACCGCTCCGTTGGCGGTCTGCGCGCTTCCATTTACAATGCTATGCCCGCCGAAGGCGTTACCGCTCTGGTAGACTGCCTGAAGCGCTTTGAGGCAGAGCGCGGTTAATACGTTCTGCTGCGGCAAGGTGCGCCTTGCCGCAGCAATTTTTACAACAATTACTATAATCTGTAATGATATAAGGAGAGTAATATTATGAGAATTCTGGTTACTGACGGCATGGATGCTTCCGCCATCAAGGCGCTTAGCGAAATGGGCCACGAAATCGTGGAGCAGTTCTATGAACCCGATCAGCTGGGTGCTGCCCTGCGGGAATTCGACGCCTGCGTCGTCCGCTCCAAGACCAAGGTTCGCGCCTGCCACATTGACGAAGCCAAGGGCGGCAAGCTGAAGCTCATCATCCGCGGCGGCGTTGGCGTGGACAACATTGATGTTGCCTATGCAGAAGAAAACGGCATTGCCGTCCGCAATACCCCCAACGCTTCCAGTGAATCCGTCGCTGAGCTGGCCATGGGCCATATGTTCGCCTGCGCCCGCTACATTTCCATTGCCGGCGCCACCATGCGTGAAGACAAGTGGGAAAAGAAGGCCTATGGCAAGGGCATTGAGCTGCAGGGCAAGACCCTGGGCATCATCGGCTTTGGCCGCATCGGTCAGAAGCTGTGCGCTCTGGCCAAAGGCATCGGCATGGATGTGGTTGCATATGATATTTACCATGCAGAGGGTATCGAAGAAGCCCTGGGCATGAAGTATGTGGAGCTCGACGAGCTGTTCGCCACCTCCGACTTTATCTCCCTGCACACCCCCGCCATCAACGGCGTGAAGCTCATCGACGAAGCCAACATCGCCAAGATGAAGGACGGCGTTGTATTCATCAACACCTCCCGCGGCAACAATGTGGATGAAGATGCTCTGCTGGCAGCCCTGAACAGCGGCAAGGTCTACGCCGCCGGTCTCGATGTTTTCGCCGAAGAGCCCTCCAAGAACCACGAGCTCTATGCCCATCCCTGCGTCTCCTGCACCCCCCACATCGGCGCTGCCACCCGTGAGGCTCAGAAGCGCATCGGCACCGAGATCGTATCCATTATTCAGAACTTCTGATATCAATATACTGATATATTTGTATAAATATGTCGTTTTTGCTGGAATTATTCTGAATATTCAGTTTATTTTTGGTAATCTGTTTTCGCGGCATTGTGCTATAATATGCCCATAAAGTCTCGGTGTTCCGGGTCTATTTGAAATGAATGGAGAATGATTATATGAACGCATATGTAGAACGCGTCATCGACGGCGTCCGCAAGAAGTACGCCGGCGAACCGGAATTCGTTCAGACGGTGGAAGAGGTTCTGTCCTCTCTGTCTCCTGTGATCGACAAGCATCCGGAATA
>JAZRCV010000083.1:0-1771 GCA_045659925.1 Faecousia sp. | reverse complement strand
ACAAACAATATCAAGAAACCGGGTGAAGTATGAAGAATTCAGAATATTATCGCAAGCATTCTGTGCTCAGAATCTTTCTTTCCTATTTTAAGCCCCATGGGGGGCTATTTCTTTTGGATATGCTCTGCGCCCTTTTGGTATCGGCGGTGGATCTGGTCTTTCCGCTGGTATCCCGGACGGTGCTGCAGGAGCTGCTGCCCCGGCAGGAGTACCGGGCGTTTTTCATCGTCATTGCCGTGGTGATCGCGGCCTTTGTGCTGCGGGCGGTGCTTTACTATGTGGTGACCTATTGGGGCCATGTATTCGGCATCCGGGTGGAGGCGGACATTCGCTCCGACCTTTTCCACCAGATGCAGCGTCTGGGCTTTGACTTTTTTGACAGCAGCCGCACCGGTCAGCTCATGAGCCGCCTCACCTCCGATCTGTTTGATATCACGGAGCTGGCCCACCATGGGCCGGAGAATCTTCTCATCTGCGCCGTTACCATTGGCGGCGCACTGGTGGCCATGTTCTGCATTGCGTGGCAGCTTGCTTTGGTGGTGGCCATCGTCCTGCCCCTGTTCCTGCTGATCCTGATGCTGGAGCGGGGACGGATGGAGCGGGCCTCTGCGGAGCTCAAGGGCAAAACTGCCGACATCAACGCCGGCATCGAATCCAGCCTCTCCGGCATCCGCACTGCCAAGGCCTTTGCCAATGAGACGCTGGAATCCCAAAAATTCGAGGATGGAAACCGCCGTTTTGTTACTGCCAAGGGGCAGTACTATGTGGCCATGGGCCGATTCATGACCGCCATGGAGTGCCTTGCATCGGTGCTTTCCGTGGCAGTGATCGGCGCGGGCGGCTGGTTTATCATGCGTGGAGAAATGGATCTGGTGGATCTTGTCACCTTCCAGCTGTTTATCACCGCCTTTATCAATCCCGTGCGAAAGCTTTCCACCATGTCGGAGATGTTCGCCGGCGGCTTTGCGGGTCTGCGCCGCTTTGTGGAAGTGATGCGGCTGGAGCCCACGGTGCAAGATGCCCCGGACGCAAAAGAGCTTTCCCATGTGAAGGGGGACATTGCCGTGTCCCATGTGGATTTCTCCTATACAAAGGAAGCTGCCGTCCTGAAGGATCTGAGCTTCCATGCCCAGCCCGGGCAGAATATCGCCATTGTGGGTCTGTCCGGCGGTGGCAAGAGCACATTATGTCAGCTGATCTTGCGGTTTTACGATGTGAATTCCGGCTCCATTGCCATTGACGGCATGGATGTGCGGCAGGTAAGCCAAGCCTCCCTGCGGCGCAGCATCGGCATCGTGCAGCAGGATGTGTTCCTCTTTGCGGCAACGGTGCTGGACAATATCCGCTACGGCCGCCCGGATGCCACCTTTGATGAGGTGGTGGAGGCAGCGAAAAAAGCAGAAATCTATGAGGACATCCTGCAAATGCCCAATGGCTTTGAGACGCAAGTGGGAGAACGGGGTGTGCGCCTGTCCGGCGGACAGAAGCAGCGCATCTCCATCGCCCGCATGTTCCTGAAGGATCCCGCCATCCTGATTCTGGATGAGGCCACCTCTGCTCTGGATGCGGTCACGGAGGCGAAGATCCACTCCGCCCTTCGCACCCTCTCTCAGGGACGCACCACCCTCACCATTGCCCACCGCCTTTCCACCATCCGCAGCGCCAATCGGATTCTGGTGATGCAGGAGGGCCGGGTGGCAGAATCCGGCACCCACGAAGAATTGCTGGCAAAGGGTAAAATTTACGCGGAGCTCTGCCGCACCCAGCTTAG
>JAZRCV010000082.1:0-5542 GCA_045659925.1 Faecousia sp. | reverse complement strand
ATCCTGGGGAGAAGTGACCACGATGATGCCGTCCACAGGCAGGGACTGGAATACGGTGAGGGGTACGTCACCGGTTCCCGGAGGCATATCCACAAACATGAAGTCCACATCTTCCCAGATGACCTCGGACCAGAACTGGGTCACAGCGCCGGCGATGACGGGGCCGCGCCATACCACGGGATCGGTGTCGTTTTCCAGCAGCAGATTGATGGACATGATCTCAATGCCGTCTTCGCTGCGGCCGGGATACAGGCCGTCGGCTTCGGAGCCGGAGGGTTCGATGACGCCAAAGGCCTTGGGGATGGAGGGGCCGGTGATGTCGGCGTCCAGAATGGCGGTGCGGTAGCCCCGCTTATTCATAGCCACTGCCAGCATGGCGGATACGGTGCTCTTGCCAACGCCGCCCTTACCGGACATAACGGCAATGACCTTCTTGACTTTGGACTTGGGGTGTGCTTTTGCAAGCAGATTTTCTTCTTTGCGCTCGCCGCAGCTTTCGCCGCAGGAGGAGCAGTTACCGGAACATGCGCTCATGATAGGTTCTCCTTTTATCTGTAGTCGTTGTTTTGCATTATAGAAAGGCTTTGGGGAATTGTCAAGTCATGCGAATACTGTGAAAAATCCAAAACTGTATGCGGATTGCAATGCACCTGCTTCTGCGAATGTAGGGGCGACCATTGGTCGCCCGGCAGAAAATGTTTCGTTTATAACGAGACTACCGGCGAATTCGCAACCTTTACGCGGGCGTGCAATGGCCCAGGCCACCCTCTCTTGCCCCTTCGGGGCAATTCACCTTGTGCACGCCCCTACATTCACTAAGGTTCGTCTCTACGAAATGTACACATTTGCAGAAACAAGCTGCACATCAAGTTTTCCCTTTTTCCGTACATATTAAGTGCCGAGCTGTTCGCTCAGGGTTTCCCAAAGCTCCATTTTTTCCATCAGTGCCAGCTCCAGCTCCTGTTTTTCCTCCATGAGCTGGGAAAGGGCCTGATAATCCGAGGCGTTTTCCTCGATTTGGGCATCGATCTCCGCCATTTTCTTCTCCATGGCGTCGATCTCCCGCTCCACCTGCCGCACTTTGCGGTCCAGATTCCGGTCATTTGCCCGGGGTTTTTCTTTTTTCTCCGGCTTGGGGGCGGCCTTTGTCTGGCGGTTCATTTCCTCATGGGCCTTGATGGAGCGGTATTTGGCGTAATTGCACTTGAAATCCCGAATTTTGCCGTCCTCCAGTTCCCAGACGCGGGTGGCAAACTTGTCCACAAAATAGCGGTCATGGGACACAAAGAGGAGGGTGCCCTCGTATTCATCGATGGCACACTCGATCCATTCACGGGAGCTGATGTCCAGATGGTTGGTGGGTTCGTCCAGCACCAGAAGGTTGATCTTATCATCCATCAGCATGCAAAGGCGAAGCCGCGACTGTTCGCCGCCGGACAGGGTGCCCACGGTCTTAAACACATCCTCTCCTGAGAACAGGAACGCACCCAGCCGATCTCTTGCCACCTGGGGAGAATAGTTTTTCTCATACAGCATGGTGTCATACAGGCTGCGCTCGGGATGCTCAAAATGGATGATCTGGGGCAGATAGCCATGGCGTACCGTGGGGCCAAAGCGGATCCTTCCGGTGTCGCAGTATTCCTCCCCCAGCACGATGCGAAGGAAGGTGGTCTTGCCTGTGCCGTTGTCACCCAGCAGTACAATGCGCTCGCCGCCCTTGACCTCCAATTCCACATCGGAGAAAAGCTGGCGGTTTCCAAAGGATTTCGACAGATTCTTGATGGTGAACATCTCATCGCCGTAGAAATCCTTCTCGCCAAAGCGGGCCCGCATGGATTTTTCCGTCTTGGGTCGCTCGGTCTTGGCGATGCGGTCCATGCGGTGCTGGATGGACATGGCGCGGCGGTACAGGGTGCGGTTGTTGATGCCCCAGCCCTTCATGCGCTCCAGGGTGTAGCCCAGCTGCTTCAGCTTGGCCTGCTCCTGCTCATACTGCTTGAGCTGCAGGTTGAAGCGGGCCTGCTTTTCTTCCAGATAGAAGGAATAGTTGCCGCTGTAGAACTCCGCCTTGCCGGCGGCCAGTTCGATCACCCGGCCCACTACACGGTCCAGGAAAAAGCGGTCATGGGAGATGGTGAGCACAGTGCCCTTGAATTTCAGGATGTATTCTTCCAGCCATTCCACACTGCGAAGGTCGAGGTGGTTGGTGGGTTCGTCCAGAAGCAGGATATCGGTGTTTTCCAGCAGCAGCCGGGCAAGGTTCACCCGGGTCTTTTCGCCGCCGGAAAGCCGGTCGAACTCCCGCTTCCGCATGGCAGCCGGAATGCCCAGACCGCCGCAGACCTTGTCCGTCTCCACATCCATCTGGTAGCCGCCGCCGTTTAAGAATTGGGCGCTCAGTCGGTCATATTCTTCCAAAACCTGCCGGGTGGGGGTGCTGTGGGACATCTGCGCCTCCAGCGCCGTCATTTTTTCCTTCATCCGCTGAAGGGCCGCAAAGGCGGTGCGCAGCACATCCTCCACGGTGTAGCCATCGGGATAATGGGGAATCTGGGAGATGAGGCCCAGCTTTTTCCCCGGGGCGATCATGATGGTGCCCTCATCCGGGGCGATCTCCCCGGTCAGGATGCGGAAGAGGGTGGTCTTGCCGCAGCCGTTGCGGCCCATGATGCCCACCCGTTCTCCGGCATTGATGTCGAAGCTCAGGCCATCCAGCAGGTTATTGCCGACTTCAAAGGATTTTACAATGTTTTTTACGGATATATCAATCATTTCTGTCTCCGTCTGTGGTAAATTGCTGCATAAAGTCTTCCCGGTCGTACAGCACATTCAGCGCCTGCAGCAGGGCGTTGGTGCTCATATGCTCCGGAAGCTCCAACTCCTGCAGGAGCTGCTTCCGGGCCAAACTGCTGCCGTCGGTACCCGACAGGCCGCACAGATACAAGTCGAATTTTGTAATGGGGGTACGGACAGGGCCGGATGCGTCCTCCATCATGGCCCCCGCGTTTTCAAGGGCCCGCAGGATAACCTCCCGCTCCATGCCCTCTACGCCTAATTTCCCCTCTTTGCCGGGCTTTGCCTTGCGGCGCTCCTTGCCATAAATGTCGGGGATGTAGGCATGGAGCACCCGGTCACGGGGCAGGGCACCTTTGGGAAAATTGCGGATCACAAAGCCCGCTCCGTCGGAATCCGTCAGAATAATGAGCCCTCTCTGCTGTGCCACCCGCCGAAGGAGGCCAAGCAGCTTTTTGTCGTTCATAACGCCGAAGCCGGAGGTCTCAAATATCGGCGCATCTACAATTTGCTTTAGCCGCCCGGCGTCATAGCGGCCCTCCACCACGATGGCCTGCTGCAGCTTAACCATGGCCTGCCTCCTGCGCCAAGCGCAGCACCAGAAGCTCTAAAAGCCGCTCCGGTTCATCGAAGGAGGTTTTCAGCTGCCAGTCCGTCTCGGCGCACAGGGGAAGGGCGGCATCGAAAAAGCGCTCCGGTACCCGCCGGGCAAAACCAAAGGCCTTCTGGGCGGGATAGGAGCCCATGGCATACAGCTTCATCAGGGCATCCGGGCCTTTGCCAAGGGAGGAAAGGCTTCTTGCCGCCGCCGCTTTTCTGAGCTGCGCGCCGATGGCACCCAAAATAGGGATGGGTTCTTGCTGCATTTTGCAAAGGGTGCGCAGAATCTGCAGGGCTTTTCCGAACTGCCCCTCTGCAATGGCGTCTGTGAGCTGGAATACCACTGCATCCAGCACCGGCTCCACCACCGCATCGATATCCGCCCGGCTGATGGCGGGGGCGGTGCAATAGGAAGCTACCTTGGAAATTTCCGAGGCCATGGCGGTCATGCTGGCGCCGCACTGCACAATGAGGTAGCGGCAAAGCTCCGGGGTGATCTGCTTGGAGAAGTGGGCAAAATGCCGCCCCACCCAAGTGATCAGCTCCTGCTCGCTCTGGCGGGCAAACTCCACCACCTGTCCGCTGCCCTCAATGGCGGCGTTGAGCTTCTTGAGCCTGCGATCCGGCTTCCATGCCACGGTATCAAAGACGAAGACCACATAGCAATAGTCGGGGATGTCGCTCAGAATTGCCGCCATCCGGTCCCGGTCATCGGCGTTCATCTGATAGGGATCCACATCGTCCACCTGCACGAAGGAAGCCTCCGCCATCATGGGGATGGCCTCCACCGCATCGGCAAAGGCTCCCATGTCCATGGTCTGGGCATCGAAGCGATGGAAATTGAAGTCATCCGCTGGGCCGGACAGCACCTGCTTTCGCAGGGCTTCTAAATAATAGCTGCGAAGATAGTCCTCTTCGCCATGAAAAAAGTAAAGATGCTCCGGCTCCTTACGGCGCAGCGCCGCTTTGAAAGCCTGAAACGCCCCCTGGGGCGCTGCTTTTTTTGCCATTTCATCACCTTTTGATCGTAATATTGCCGCACAAGTCGGTGCGGACGATTTCTGCGCCAAACTCCTCGATCCGATCCAGGGTGGATTGGTCGGGATGGCCGTAGATGTTATTTCTGCCTGCGCTGATGAGCACCGTCTCCGGACGGGTTTGCTCAAGCAGGGTATTGCATGTAGAGGTTTTGGCGCCATGGTGGCCCGCAACCAGAATTTCAATGTTGGGAAACCGGTTTTCCGTCAGCAGCTTCCGCTCTGCAGAAGACGACATATCCCCGGTGGCCAGAATATCATAGCTGCCCTGGGAGTATAAAAGGGCAAGGGAGGCGTCGTTCGCCTTCGCTTCGGTGACAGGTGCATAGATCTGCACTTGGGTATCCCCGATGGAAAGCAGGGTATTTTGCGTCACATAGCGGATTTCTGTCTGATATCGGGCGGCGGTTTCTTCAATTTCCTGCCGCATTTCAGTTTCGCAGGGGATATCCGGAAGATATAGGAGGTCAACGGGGGTGCGCTCCATAAGCTGGCAGACGCCACCGGCGTGATCCACATCATAGTGGCTCAGCACCAGCACATCCACCTTGCCAACGCCCTGAGAGAGCAGGAAGCGGCTGGCAGTCTCCCCTGCTTTGGCGGCGCTGTCGCCGCCGCAGTCATAGAGAAGGGTCGCGCCCATTTCCTGAAACACCAGGCACTGCCCCTGCCCCACATCCAGCATGGTCATGCGAAGATCTGCGTCTGCCCGGTCGAAATATCCCAAAAAGACGCAAAAGCACAGGCTCATGATGCCGACGCAGCCATAGGAAAGGGGGCGTTTCCTCCCCGCAAAAAAGAAGGCCAGCAGCAAGGCATAGCCAAAGGCCAGCCAGATGATGATATAAACATTATCCGTATAAACTGCCGCCATAGGAAGCTTGGTGATCAGGGCGGCAGCGCCTAAAATATAGCGCACAAGGATGGAAAGAAGCCCCGCCAGCAGCTTTGCAGGCCACAGCCACACGAAGCCCAAAAAACAGGCAATCAGCGTCCCCTGAAATACCAGCGTCACCGCCCAAAGGGTGAGCAGATTCGTCACCAAACTCAGGAGGCTGACGCTTCCAAACTGCCACGCGATCAAGGGCACGGTGAAGCACACCGCACCGGTG
>JAZRCV010000081.1:0-23989 GCA_045659925.1 Faecousia sp. | reverse complement strand
GGATGGCGCCCCGGGCGCCCATGGGGCCGAAGGTGACGATCTGGGCCACATGGTCGGCGCCGTATTTGTTCATGACATAGGCAATGGCCTCTCCCCGGCGATTCTGGCAGAAGTCCATGTCGATATCCGGCATGGAAACGCGCTCTGGGTTGAGGAATCGTTCAAAGTAAAGGCTGTACTGCATGGGGTCGATGTCGGTGATGCCAAGGCAGTAGGACACCATGGCACCGGCGGCGCTGCCGCGTCCGGGGCCTACGGGAATGCCGTTATCCTTGGCAAAGCCCACAAAATCGCCAACAATGAGGAAATAATCCACATAGCCCATCTTGCGGATCATGGCCATTTCATATTCCAGCCGCTCCAGATAACCCTCTTGGGGTACAGGGTAGCGGGCGGCAAAGCCCTCGCGGCACAGCTTTTCAAAATAGCTTTCACTGTCATACCCCTCCGGGCAATGGAACTGGGGCAGGTGGTACCGGTTGAATACGAACTCTACCTGACAGCGCTCCGCGATCTTCGCGGTATTCTCTAAAGCCTCCGGCACCTGCGGGAACAGTGCTGCCATTTCTTCTTCGGATTTGAGATAGAATTCCTTGGTCTCAAAGCGCATCCGGTTGGGATCGTCTACAGTTTTTCCCATCTGGATGCACATGAGCACATCCTGCAGCTCACTGTCCTCTTTTGTGAGGTAGTGGGCATCGTTGGTGGCCACCAGGGGCAGCCCGGTCTCCCGGGCAAGGCGCAGAACGCCCTGATTCACCTGGGTCTGCTCCGGCAGATTGTGATCCTGCAGCTCTAAATAGAAATGCTCCGGGCCGAAGATCTCTGCCAGTTCCAGGGCTTTTTCCTTCGCCCCGTCGTAGTCCCCATCCATCAGGCGGCGGGGAATTTCGCCCGCAAGGCAGGCGGACAGGGCAATGAGACCCTCGCTGTGCTGCCTAAGCAGGGCGATGTCCACACGGGGTTTGCCGTAGAAGCCATCCTGAAAGGCCTTGGACACCATATAGCTCAGGTTCTGATAGCCAACTTGGTTTTCGCACAGCAGCACCAAATGCCGCGCCTCATGGTCGATGCCATGGACACGGTCGTGCATGGTGCGGGGGGCAACATAGACCTCGCACCCGATGATGGGCTTGACCCCTGCTGCCTTTGCTGCCTTATAAAAATCAATGACGCCGTACATGACGCCGTGGTCGGTAATGGCCACAGCCTCCTGCCCCAGCGCCTTGACCCGCTCCATGATGCCCCCAATGCGGCAGGCACCATCGAGCAGGCTGTATTCGGTATGGACATGAAGATGAACAAACGACATAGGTTACTCCTTTGCCAGCTCCATCAGCTTACGCATTCTGTGATTCACAGCGGATTTGGACACCGGGGGCTGGCACATTTCTGCCAACTCTGCCAGGGTGGCCTCCGGGTTTTCCAGCCGCATCCGGGCGGTGGTCTGCAGCTTTTCCGGCAGGGTTTCCAGAATGCCCCGGCTCTCCAAAGCCCGGATGGCGGCGATCTGACCGCCTGCCGCATCCACCACCTTAGAAAGGTTTGCCGTCTCGCAGTTGACCCGGCGGGTCACGCCGTTGATCAGTTCTTTTTCCATCTTGGCCTGCATCACCTCCATGGCGCACACCGGAGCGCCAAGGAAGGTGAGGAAATCCTCGATGACTTCACTTTGTTTAAAATATAAAATGCTGCTTCCGTTTCGCTCCACGGTCTTGGCCCGGAAGCCAAGGTCCAGCAGCAGTGCATCCGTCTCCCGGCTCACCATCCGGTGGGAGGTGGCCAGTTCAAAATGGTAGCGCTTGGCGGGATCTGTGGCGGAACCGCCCGCCAGAAATGCCCCCCGCAGGAAGGCATTGCGGCAGCAATCCTCTTCCAATACGCCAAAATTTACATGCAATGCCACCCCGCCCTCAGAGGACAGGCCGTAGGCATTGAATACGGACTGGATCTTCTTTTCGTCCGTGATCTGGAAGATCAGCTTTCCGCTTTTTTCATTGATATCCGGGCACTGGTCAAAATCCAGAGAGAAGGCCCGGTGGAACAGCCGCGGAAGACGGGCAGCAAATTCCCCATTCTCCGTCACGATGCGGATGAGTTCCTTGCGAAAGGTATTGCTGTAGAGCAGAATTCCGTAGCACTCCGCCATAGCGCAGCAGCGCCGATGTGCCGGAATGCGGCACAATTCTGCCTTTGCATTGAAAGAAAACGACATAAGTTCACCTGTCCCTTAAAGCCGCTTGACCTCCGGTTCCAGCAAAATGCCGGAGGTTTCATAAACGCGCTTCTGAATCATTTCAATGGTATCTAACACATCTTTTTCCGTGGCACCGCCGCAGTTTACCACAAAGCCTGCATGCTTGGTGGATACCTGGGCACCGCCCACGCCCTGTCCCTTCAGTCCTGCCTGCTCAATGAGGGCAGCGGCATAGCCGCCCTGGGGCCGCTTGAAGGTGGAGCCTGCCGAGGGCATCTCCAAAGGCTGGGAGGTTCTTCGCCGGGATGCCAGATCCTGCATCCGGGCTTGGATTTCCTCCGGGTCACCGGGCTGCAGCCGGAATACGCTCTGCAAAATCACGCAGGGGATGGACTGGAACGCACTGGTGCGGTAGCCAAAGCCCTGTTCCTCACCAACATATTCCCGGATTTCCCCATCCATGGTCATGACCCGGGTTTTCTCCGCAATCTGGCACAGTTCGCCGCCGTAAGCTCCTGCATTCATATAGATGCCGCCGCCCACGGTGCCGGGAATGCCATGGGCAAATTCCATGCCCGTAAGGCTCAGATCCCGGGCAAAGGTTGCAGCCCTTGCCATCAGCACGCCTGCCATGACGCAGATGGCGGTGTCATCCACTTGCTCAAGACCGCTGAGGCAGTCCCTTGTGCAGATGATGAGGCCCCTTTTGCCCTCGTCCGGGGCCAGCACATTGGTGCCCGCGCCCAAAATCACGGGATCGATGTTTTCCGATGCTGCCAGACGAAGCACTGTGGATAATTCCTCTGCACTGCGGGGGAACACCATCAGCTCCGCAGGGCCGCCGATGCGAAAAGATGTATGTTTGGAAAGCAGCTCTTCACGGGAATAAGCAATACCAGCGTCCGTAAGCTGCCGGATCAATGTTTCCATATGCAATCAACTCCTCCGGGTGTGTACCATAGTATTCTACCATACCCACCCATGCTATGCAACCAAAGGTGCAAAACTTTCCTCTGCCGCCCGATCATTCCCGCATGGCCTGATCGAAATGGCGGTTGATCTGCTCGGTGAATTCCACCGCCGCATTGTAGCCCATGCGCTTCTGGCGGTTGTTCATAGCTGCAACCTCCAGATTCACCGCAAGGTTTCTGCCCGGGGTGACCGGGATGGTGATGGAGGGGATCTTTACCCCCAAAAGCTCCTCATACTGATTCTCAAGGCCCAGACGGTCATAGATCTCATGATCCGACCAGGGCACAATATTAATAATGAGATTGATGAAGGTGTCCTCCTTGATAGAGGCCATACCAAAGAGCTTTGCCACATTGATGACACCGATGCCGCGCAGCTCAATATAATTGCGGATCAGCTCCGGCGCAGTGCCGAGAACCCGGGTTTCGGAGATTTTCTTGATCTCCACCGCGTCATCCGCGATCAGACGGTGACCGCGCTTCAGAAGCTCCACAGCGGCCTCACTCTTGCCGATGCCGCTGTCGCCAAGCAGCAGCATTCCCTCGCCGTACACGTCTACCAGGACGCCGTGGCGGGTGATACGGGGAGCCAGATGATTCTTGAGGGATGTGATCAGGAAGGACACCACATAGGAGGTGGACTGATTGGACTGCAGGATGGTCACATCATATTTCTTCGCCTGCTCCAGGCATTCCGGATGGGGCGTCTCGCCTCTGGCCAGAACCAGCGCCGGAATCTTGAAGGAGAAATAACGCTCAAACACCGCAGAGCGCTCTGCGCCGGAGAGCTTTTCAAGATAGCTCATCTCCATTCTTCCCATAACCTGCAGTCGCATGGGCTGGAAATGGTCAAAGAAGCCCGCCATGGGAAGGCCCGGACGGGAAACATCCTCCACGGTGATGCGGATCTTTTCATAGTCCGACGCCCGGTAGTACACGGTAAAGCCTGCTTCCGCCACAAGCTGCGTCAGGGGAACGGTATATACACTGGCCATTTGGCCTCACCTCACTGCTTTTTGCTTCTATTATATTGGATATTTGGCGCTGTTGCAATGACTCAAATAAATTTAAAAAATTTTTCTTTTTTCTCTTGCAATTCGGGAGAATATCTGATATTATAACTTGCGGCGTCCATAGGGGGCGCTGGTTCTCAGTTATTTTTCCTATGGATAGGAGGTGCAGCTAGTGGCTAAGTGCGATGTTTGCGGCAAGGGCGTTACTTTCGGTATCAAAGTTTCCCATTCCCACAGACGTTCCAACAGAATGTGGAAGCCCAATGTCAAGCGCGTGAAGGCAATTGTCGACGGTACTCCGCGCCATGTATACGTCTGTACAAGATGTCTCCGTTCCAACAAGGTTGAGCGTGCAGTCTGATTGTCACATACAGTAATTAAGACAGGCTTTGCCTGTCTTTTTTGCTATTTATGGGCATTTTGTTCAGAAGTAGTGGCGTTTTTTGCGTAAAACCTACCTTAGAGAATGTAGTGGTTTGTAAAGACTATATCTTTATTTTGCGGTTTTTATAGAGCACAGCAGTTCTTGCCTCTCCCTTTGGGAGAGGTGCCGCCGAAGGCGGCGGAGAGGGTATGCAGGGTTGCCTTTTTTGCAAAAAGCTTGCTGTTTTTGGCAGCCTGTTAACCCTCTCAGTCAGCTTCGCTGACAGCTCCCCAAAAGGGGGAGCCAAGGGCGCTCCCGCGCCTGAGCATCAAGGGACAGCTATCAGTTGCCCGGCAGAAAATGTTTCGTTTTTATTGAAACTACCGGCAAATTCGTGATTATTTGCTGTACAGCAGGATAATTTCCTGCTATAATGTGAAAAAGGGGTGATATTATGACACAGCTTGCACTGCAAAATGAGATTTTATCCTGTCTTTGGTCAAAGGATCTGAAAAACCACATTGCGAAAACCGGCTATACCTTTTCCGACACAGAGCTTCTTGGCATTGCCTATCATTTTACGCCCAACTACGATGTACGGCTGCATTTGCTGCAGCTGTTGTCCGACCATCTCTCCACAGTATCTGCCCATGCGCAGCGGTGCATTGAATGGCAAAAGGAACTGTTGTCATCTTTCCGGCACATTGGCGAAAACGAAGTATATGAGCTTCAAATCAAAGAATCCCCTGAGGATATCGAAGAGCGCTTCCTGTGTGCGTCCTTTGAAACCGCTCTGACCATGATCGATGGTTATTATACGGAATACGACTTCACATCAGAAACAGAATCTGCCCGCTATACTATTGTGAAGCGAAAGATTCTGCAGCCCAATCAGGCATTCTGCGATGATTCTCTGGGCGTGTGCATTCTGGGTGCTGAAAAGAAATTGATTTCGGTGGATGGAAGACCCGGCGAAACGGAAAACGGGTCTTGCTGCCATTCCTGCTGCGAGTGCCAAAATCCCTGTGTACAGGGTATTGATGTATGCTTCCCATCCTTTGTGGCTGATCGTTCTCCTGTCAGGTACCGTCATAAAGATGGCAGTATTCATTACGGTATCCATCTTTCCAGCGGTGATGAACCTGCAGATGCTTTGTACATTGTACCCCTCGAAATGCCGAAAGACTGTGGTTTCAATGCGAAATGGGCCGATCTCTGGCATGAGCATATTCCCGGCCCGAATGTTGAAATTATTCCTGTTTCCTCCCTGCCGGAAGCGCTTCAGAACAGCTATCATGCGTTTCTCTCTTGGCTGGACACGCAGGAATTCCTTTAAGAATTAGGAGTTTTTTATAATGATTCTCTATCGCCCTGTAGGTCAGGTGGAGTACGACCTGATCGCCGCATCCGGTTTTACCGCATATCCGCCCCGATTGCCGGAACAGCCGATTTTTTATCCTGTGCTGAATGCCCGCTATGCCCGAGAAATTGCCGAAAAATGGAATCGTCGCTATCCCGATTCTCAATATGCAGGTTTCGTGACAAGCTTTGAGATCGACGATACATATGTCTCCCAATTCCCGGTGCACACCGTAGGCGCAAGCTACCATCAGGAGCTTTGGATCCCTGCGGAGGAACTGGAAAACTTCAATGCGCATATCATTGGCACCATTCAAATTCTATAAAGCATGGAATGTGCCGTTTTTTCGAAACTTCCGGCGAATTCGTAACTTTTAATAGCAGGCGTGCAATGCACGCCCCTACATTCTCCTACGGCAGTGCTCATGCAGATACAACGTTCAGAAGCGCAAGTTTTGCGTTTGTGTCTTATCATCAGGATAAAATATGCCACCCTCCTATAGGAAGGTGGCATTTTATTTTGAAAGTCAAACGCTCTGCCAGTAGAGCCGATTGTCCCGGAACTCCGTTTTCACTTCCTGCCGGTCGAGAAGGCAGGAAAGATAGGAGCGGATGGTGCTGCCCACCAGGGCGTACTGGGTAAAGTCCATGATCAGCCCATAGTGGTCGAATACGCCCTTCAAAATATCCTCAAAGCCGGTTTCCTCCCGGCAGAGGGAACGCACAAGGGCTAAAATTTCCTGCACCTTGGCGGCGTTCTTGTCCGCAAGGTCGGCAATCGAGTCCGCAGCGGGGGCATGGGCGGGGATGAAACAGGTTCCCGGAAGGGTTTTGGCTGCCTCAAGAGAGGCAAGATATTTTTCCACATCATATAAATAGGAAATGTGGTATTTTTCGATGATGGTCTCCGCGGTCATGCAGTCGCCCAGGAACCAGACCCCATCCGGGGTGCGGAAGGCGGTCATGGCGGGGCTGTGCCCATCCAGCGCGATCATTTGCATTCCTTCGGGCAGACATTCCTCCGACAGAGACCGGGCAGGACTCGGCTGGGCCATGAGGAATTTATTTCTCAGGGGTTTGGGCGGACAGCCGGCATAGAGCATGGCGGCTTCGAACTCCGGATGCTGGGTGAAGCTGAGATCCCCCTCCGGGGCATAGACCTCGCAGCCGGTGCGAGCAGCAAGGGCAGCGCAGCCGCCGATATGGTCGGCATGGGAATGGGTGACGAGGATCTTGGAAAGGTTCCAACCCTGTGCCCCAAGGATCTTGAGAATTCTGCGGGCGGCATCCTTGTCGCTGCCGCTGTCGATGAGGCAGACTTGGGTATCGTTCATGAGGTATACGCCGATCTTGGCGGGACAATCAATATACCAGGTGCGCTTTGCCACCTGAATCAACTCATACATGGCAAACTCCTTTAATATTTGTAGTCCGGGAAATATTCCTGCACGAAATCCACCTGGGCTGCCTGGAAGCTCTTTCCATTCAGATAGGCAAGGGGGCCTGCGTCGGTGGTGAAGCGGAACTGCAGGCGATAGGAATACAGGGCCTGATAGCTGCGGTCAAAGCGCTTGTCCAGCTTGCCATACTTGCCGTCACCCAGCAAGGGGTGCCCTGCGTGGGCAAACTGGGCGCGGATTTGATGGGTGCGGCCGGTGATCAGCTCGCATTCCACCAGGGAAAGGCCATTCTTGCTCTGGAGGGTGCGGTAGTTGGTGATGCTGGTCTTGGCCCCGGGCTGGGGCTTTTCCGTCACATAGACCCGGTTCTTCACCGCATCCTTGAAGAGATACCCCTCTAATTTTCCGTTTTTGGGCTTCGGGGTACCGTGGACGATGGCAAGATAGAACTTATCCATCTCCCGGTCCTTGATCTTCTGGTTCATGACCCGCAGGGCATCGGCGGTCTTGGCGGCAATGACGATGCCGCCGGTGTTGCGGTCGATGCGGTTGCACAGAGCCGGGGCAAAGGCATGCTCCTGCCGGGGATTCCATTCTCCCTTGGCATAGAGGTAGGCCTGAATATGATCGATGAGGGTTTTGCCGTATTCCGCGCCGTCGTGGGGATGCACCGCAAGACCGGGCCGCTTGTCCACAAGCAGCACATGCTCGTCCTCATAGACGATGGAGAGCTTCGGGGTGCTCACCCGCAGGTAGGCATTTTCCGGCTTGGGGGTTTCAAAGAACTCGTCCCCGATATAAAGCTGCAGGGTATCCCCCTCGCACAGCCGGGTATCCCGCTGGGCGCGGCGGCCATTATGCTTGATGCGTTTGCAGCGGATATACTTCTGCGTCAGGGATGCAGGCAGCAGCGGAACCGCCTTGCCGATGAAGCGATCCAGCCGCTGTCCGGCATCATTTTTTCCGATGGTAAGCTCTTTCAAGGCATATTCCTCCCCATAAGCTTTTTCTTCTTAAACTATGCGTAGGATTCGGCCAAATGTCAAGTTTTTTTTGAGAAAAACAGAAAAAAGCATTTGACAAAACCCAGGGTTATGACTATAATATCTTTTGCATGACTATGGATTGGAGAACGCTATGCTGCTTGGTTTGTCAAAAATTATAGACGCCCCCGGCAGCTCGGTGAACTTCGAGACGAGCCTTGATCTGAGTGATCTTGACTTTGGCGGCTGCTGCCCCGCAAAACAGCCGGTTACCGCGGTCGGAAGCGTGAAAAATACCGCCGGCGTTCTGATGATGCACGGTGAGGTGCGTACCCGCCTGTTTGGCGTATGCGCCCGGTGCGCTTCGGAGTTCGAACGGGATGTGGTATTCCCGCTGGAAGCGATCCTGGTAACAGAGCTGGCCAGTGAAGAGAACGAAGATGAATGGGTCTTCCAGCTGACGGAAGATTGTGCGGATCTGGATGATATCGTAACCACCACCTTTGTGCTGAATATGGACACAAAGCTTCTGTGCAGTGAGGACTGCGAAGGCCTCTGCTGCCGGTGCGGCGCGAATCTCAATCTGGGCCCCTGCAGCTGTCAGCCTGAGGTAGATCCTCGTTTCGCTGTGTTGCAGCAGCTTTTAAATGATACAAAATAGATTATTGCTGAAAAGCATTTCGACCAAGGAGGTGTCACCATGGCTGTCCCTAAGAATAAAGTTTCCAAGGCAAGAAGAGACAAGAGACGTAACTCTCACTGGAAGCTCGCGATCCCCGGCGTCGTTGCCTGCCCCAAGTGCGGCGAAGCACGTCTGCCCCACAGAGCTTGCAAGAATTGCGGTACCTACAACGGCCGCGAAGTGATCGCGGTGGACGCAGAGTAATTCTGACAGACGGATACCGTTTCGGTTGAGAGGAAGGCTGCGCCTTCCTCTTCGTCTTTCTACGGCAAAAAAGATTGATTTTCTGCGCAATATGCGCAATAATACCTATAGTTATGGAAGGAGGCGAGGGTATGGCATTGCCTGTTGTTGCCATCGTCGGACGCCCCAATGTGGGCAAATCGATGCTCTTTAATAAGCTGACCGGGCAGCGTACCGCCATCGTGGAGGATACCCCCGGCGTCACCCGTGACCGCATTTACGGCAAATGCGAATGGAACGGGCGTGAATTTCAGATCGTAGACACCGGCGGCATCGAGCCCAGCACCCGCAGTGAGATGCTGCAGTTCATGCGCCGTCAGGCAGAGATCGCCATTGAGACCGCCACTGTGATCGTGATGGTCACGGATGTAAAGGTGGGCATGACGGCAGCGGATCAGGAAGTTGCCAACATGCTGCTGCGGAGCAAAAAGCCCGTGTGCCTTGCGGTCAACAAGTGCGACAGCATCGGCGCCACCACCCCGGAATTCTATGAATTCTACGCCCTTGGCCTTGGCGACCCCATCGAAGTCTCCGCCGTCCACGGCCACGGCACAGGCGACCTTCTGGACTTCTGCGTAGAGCACTTCCCCCCGGAGGATGAGGAGCCGGAGGATGAGGATCTCATCCGCGTTGCCATCGTGGGCAAGCCCAATGTGGGCAAATCCAGCCTTCTCAACCGCATTCTGGGCATGGAGCGTGTCATCGTCTCCGATGTGGCAGGTACCACCCGTGACGCCATTGACAGCTACTTTGAAAACGAATTCGGCAAATACTGCTTCATCGATACGGCGGGCATGCGCCGCAAGTCCAAGGTGGATGACGCCATCGAGAAGTATTCCAATATGCGCTCCATCAGCGCCATCGACCGCAGCGATGTGTGCCTCATCCTCATCGACGCCAACGAAGGCGTAACGGATCAGGACACCAAGATCGCCGGTCTTGCCCACGAGGCGGGCAAAGCCTGCATCATCGTGGCAAACAAGTGGGATACGGTGGAAAAAGAAACCAAGACCATGGATGAAAAGACCGCCGCCATCCGGGAAGACCTGGGCTATATGCCCTATGCTCCCATTGTCTTCCTGTCCGCCCTGACGGGCCAGCGGGTGGGCAAGCTCTTTGAGATCATCAATGTGGTGGCCAACAATGCCGCCATGCGCATCACCACCGGTATGCTCAACAACATTCTGGCCGATGCCACCGCCCGTGTGCAGCCGCCCACGGACAAGGGCAGACGCCTGAAGATCTATTATATGACCCAGGTGGATGTAAAGCCGCCCCATTTCATCATTTTCTGCAACGATGCCAGACTGTTCCACTTCTCCTACCAGCGCTATCTGGAAAACCAGATCCGGGCAGTCTTTGGTCTTGAGGGAACGCCGATCCGTATTACCATCCGGCAAAAGGGCGATAAGGAGGATTGATCCCCCATGTGTGAAACCAGAAAAAAGATCTGCGTGGTGGGCAGCGGTGCCTGGGGCAGTGCCATTGCAATGCTTCTGGACCGGAACGGCCATGAAGTGACCCTGTGGTCCTATGAGCCGGAGGTTGCCCGCACCCTGACGGAAACGGGACGCAATCCCTTCCTCCCCGGGGTGGAGCTGCCCCGCAGTATCTCCCATTCTTCCGAGCTTTCCTGCGTGCAGGGCCACAAGTTTGTGGTGATGGCCTCCCCTTCCTTTGCGGTGCGCCAGACCAGCCGGAACATGGCGAAGTATCTGGATCAGGATACGGTGCTCATCAGTGTAGCCAAGGGCATTGAAGCCGATACCGGGCTTCGTATGTCCGAGATTGTTGCCCAGGAGACCGGCCGCCGGGTAGCAGTGCTCTCCGGCCCCAGCCACGCGGAAGAAGTCAGCCAGGGCGTTCCCACAGGATGCGTCATCGCCTGTGCCGACCGCGCTGTTGCGGAAGAATTGCAGGATATCTTCATGTCCCTGACCTTCCGGGTGTATTCCTCCCCGGATGTGGTGGGCGTGGAGCTGGGCGCTGCGCTGAAGAATGTCATTGCCCTGTGCGCCGGCATCTGCGACGGCCTTGGCTACGGGGACAATACCCGCGCCCTTCTCATGACCCGTGGTCTGACGGAGGTTGCCCGCCTCGGTATGGCTATGGGCTCCCGTCAGGAAACCTTTGCAGGCTTGGCAGGTGTGGGCGATCTGATCGTCACCTGCTGCTCCATGCACTCCCGTAACCGCCGTGCAGGCATCCTCATCGGTCAGGGTAAGACCGCACAGGAGGCCATGGCTGACGTTGGCGCTGCGGTGAAATGCTACTATGCCGCCCGCTCCGCCATCGAGCTTGCCCGCAAGGTGGGTGTGGAAATGCCCATCACAGAGCAGGCCTACGAAATCCTCTACCACGACAAGCCCGCGGAAGAGGCCATGAAAGTCCTGATGCTCCGCCATAAGGCATCGGAAGCCGAAGATGTGGGCTGGGCATAATATGAAATATAAGAAAAGCACCGACTCAGAAGAGCCGGTGCTTTTGCTCTATTGTCCCAAACAATTTGCCAGACACTGTCTGTTAAATTCAGAGCATGCCTTGACCGCCCGCAAAGAGGGGCGATTTCGCCAGAATCTCAATATATACGCAACCTTTCCTGCCAGAACGGCGCATAGGCCGTTCCCTACAGGAGGGCGGGTTGTGTGCAAAATATAGTTCACAGCAATGCAATGAACAAAGACAAATGAAGGCGCCTTTTTAAACAAGCGCCTCCAATGTTTTACTCATCTTCAATTATCTGCCGCCGTCTTGGCGTAGGCCACCTTGGCGCTGACGCCGGAGATTCTTCCGATCTTGCCGGACAGGGCGCTGATGGCGGGCTGAGGGGCGTCCATCACCACGCAGATGACGCTGATGCCCTTCTCCCGGTAGGGAAGGCCCATGCGGCCGATGACATAGGACGCGTACTCATGGAGCATGGCGTTCACCCGCTCCACCGCCTCCGGCTGCTCCACCAAAATACTCAATACCGCAACTCTGCTCTCACTCATAGGCTTCCTCCATTATTCCATCGGGGCGCAGAACATAGATCCTGTCTGCCATGGCCCGCGCCTCCGCCCTGTCATGGGTGACAAGGATGGTGGTGCGATCCGCCAATTCCTTACGGCACAGGGCGATTGCCCCGGCCTTCGTCTCATCATCCAAACCCTGAAAGGGCTCATCGAGTAAAATCAAGTCCCCGCCAAAGGCCAGTGCCCGGGCAAGGGCCACCCGCTGCTGCATTCCGCCGGAAAGCTCTGCCGGATATTTCCCGGCATCCGCCTCCATGCCAAGACGCTTGAGCCAGCCAACTGCCTGGGGCATGGTGGCCTTTGCATCCGACAGCACACAGTTCACATTTTCTGCCGCGGTGAGCCAGGGCAGCAGCCGGGGCTTCTGGAACAGCATGGCGCAATGCGCAGCATTCACGACGCACCGTCCCGCATCCGGCTTTCGCAGCCCCGCGATCACATACAAAAGGGTGCTTTTTCCCACACCGGAGGGGCCCATGATGGCAATGTGACTGCCCCGGGGCACATGGAAGCTCAGCCCATCCAGCACAGTCTTGTCGCCAAATCGTACGCTGATCTCACGAAGCTCAACCATCCCGCTTCCCTCCTCCCGTGTTATAGGCCGCGCTCACCCTGCCAAGCAGCGACAAAAATCCCTGCTCAATGACAAGGCTCAGCACGATTACCGCCAATGTCCAGGCGAAAAGCTCCTCAATCTGAAAGTTCAGCTTGGAGATATAGAGCATCTTGCCGATGGAGTTGGCAGGTACCGTCAGTACCTCCGCTGCAATGCCCGCCTTCCAGGCAAGGCCCAGAGATGTGCGGCAGGCAGAGAGGAAATAGGGCATGACGGAAGGGATCCAGATCCGCCGCGCACGGCGCAGCAGTGGGAACCTGTAAACCTTTGCCATCTGCAAAAGCTCAGAATCCGTGGTGCGGATTCCCGCAGCCACATTCGCCCAAATCACAGGAAGAGCCATCAGGATCACGATAAACACTGCCACCTGATCCCGGCCCATCCACAAAATCGCTAAAATGATGAAGGAAGCCACCGGGGTGGACTTGATGACCGTCAGCAGCGGAGACAACAGATCATTGAGCCATGAAAGCGCCTGCGTCAGCGCTGCCAGAATCACGCCGATCACCACAGCCAGAACCACACCAAGCAGAACCCTGCCAAGGGAAGCCGCCGTGGTCAGCCAGAAGGCGCTATCCCCCATCAAAAGCCAAAGCCGTCCCGCCACATGGATGGGGGACGGCAGCAGCAGAGGCTTCCCCATCCGCCAGGCCGCAAAGGCCCAGACAAGCAGCCAAAAGGCCAGTGCCAAAAGAACCTTTGCAGCGCGTTTCATAGGGTCCCCTCCGTTTCAGATAAAATCAGGGAATGTAATAGAAATCTTCAGCGGGTACTGCGCCGCCGACGCTCTGGGGATTGACCTCTGCCATCATTTCCAGATAGGCAGACAGCCGGGTCTGCATCTCCTCGCCGGTGACGAAGCAGATGTTGCAATAGGGCATAGCTGCCTCAGCATAGGTTTCATTTGCAAGAATGCCCGCCTCCGCAATATAGGAGGCAGCGGTTGCCGTATCCTCGCTGCACAGTGCAACAGAAGCCTCATATTCCTTCAGGAAAGCAGCCACCTGCTCGGGATGTGCCTCGGCAAATGCCTTGCGCACCACAACGCAGCCCTGCACCAGAGAACCCTCCGGGGCAACCATGTTCCACTGATCCGTCAGATCCATCTCAATGCGAACATTCTCATTCTCAGAAACCGCTGCAGTCACCATGGGCTCGGGCAGCACCGCCAGAGGCGCAGCACCGTTGATCACGGCTGCGAGCAGGTCTGCAGGCTGGGCATAAGTATTGTCGATGAAGATATCCTGACCGGGGACAAGGCCGTTGGCCTTGCACAGATACTCAAAAATAAAGGTGGGATTCTGGGCCGGGACATACACGGTGCTGCCCATCAGGGACACGAAGTCCATGAGCTTCACATTGCCGTCAGATACCAGATAGAGCACACCCTCTGTATTGAGTGCCAGGGACTGCACCGCACCTTCGGTCTTGTTGTAAACCACGCTGGCTGCATTGGTGGGCAGCGCTGCAATGTCCACAGAGCCGTTGACCAGAGCTGCCATAATGTTGGAGGCGTCCGTTTCAACGGAAATATTGTACTCCTGGGCTGCGGTACCGGCCTTTGCATTGTGGAGCAGGCCCGCCATGCCAAAACCGGTGGTGCCGTTGAGCACCATCACATTGACAGCTGCATCCTCCGCCGCTTCCTGCTGGGCAGACGGCTGCTCACCGCAGGCGGTAAGGGAAGCCAGCATCAAAAGTGCCAACAGGGCACACAGGATTTTTTTCAGATTGTTTTTCATGGGAATACCCCTTTCTTTGGTTTCTCCAAACACATCTGCACCTTCTGATAAGCAAAATGCCGCACCGAAATCGGTGCGGCATGGATACCTTGATGAATATGATGCGCACCTTTCGCCGCAAAAGCATTTTGGCGTCAGAATAAGCCGAATTCCTTTGCCGAAAGAGCCACTCGCGGCGCAGATCTGTTTTCTGTTTTGAGTATACTATAGGATCAGTTCTTTGTCAATCGCTTTCAATATGGGCTTCCAGCCATGCCCGGAGGGCTTCGCGGCCCTCCTCACTCATGGAAAAGGTCTGGGATTCTTCCATTTCGCTCTTCTCATAGCAGAAGATCCCATGCCATAATTCTCCGAAAATGCTGCTGGCTTCCATATCCACTTCCCTGCCCCCGGGGGCATCCACGACCTTGGGGGTGACCTTAAAGCGCAGGCTGCCCCAGCTTCCGGTAAAGACATTGCCCATGGCAAAGGCATGAAGGGTGGGCAGATAGATCATACTTCTTCCTCCCCGCAAAGCATTTCCAGCTCCGTCAGCAGCTCATCGAACAGGCAAAGGGCCTGCTCCACCGGCTCCGGTGTGGACAGATCCACCCCAGCCAGCTTCAGAAGGCTGATGGGATCACGGCTGCAGCCGGAGGACAGGAAGGTGATATAATCCTTCACTGCCGCCTCACCCTCATGAAGAATTCTGTGGGACAGGGCAATGGCCGCAGCATAGCCTGTGGCATACTGATAGACATAATAGTTGTAATAGAAATGGGGAATTCTGGACCATTCCAGATCAATTTCCTCATCCAGCACCATATCTTCGCCATAGTACAGGGCATTGAGCTTTCGGTATTCCTCGCTCAGGCGCTGGGCGGTGAGGGCTTCACCGGAGGCAT
Organism: Faecousia sp.; assembly: GCA_045659925.1. Taxonomy (GTDB): domain Bacteria; phylum Bacillota; class Clostridia; order Oscillospirales; family Oscillospiraceae; genus SVMC01. The sequence continues at coordinate 8,521 of JAZRCV010000081.1, read as the reverse complement.
TGAGAGAGCCAAGCAGCAGCTCAAACTCTGCAAACATAGTCTGGCGGAACAAGGTGGTGCGGAACTGCTCCAGGAAATAATTGATAAGCCAGGCCCGCTGCTTTCTGTCCTGCTGCGCGGCCAAAAGATGCTGCATCAAAAGGGACTCATTGCAGGTGGAAGCCACCTCTGCCACAAAAATCACATAGTCCGCATCCACCGGGCGCTGGGTGCGGTTGGACAGATAGCTGTGGATGGCGTGGCCCATTTCATGGGCCAGGGTGAAGAGACTTTCCGTGGTGCCGGTGTAGTTCAAAAGCACATAGGGATGCACCATGGCGCCTGCAGAATAAGCACCGGAGCGCTTACCCGGATTCTCATAGACATCGATCCAGCGATTCTGGAAGCCCTCCTCCAAAATGGCAAGATAGTCCTCCCCAAGGGGGGCAAGGGCCTGATGCACCGTACGCTTCGCCTCTTCATAGGGAACGTGAGCCTCTATGCCGGGCACCAGCGGGGTATAGATATCGTACATATGCAGTTCATCCACCCCAAGCAGCCGCTTTCTCAGGGCCATATAGCGCCCCATGCTGCCAAGATGGCGATGCACCGTATCGATGAGACTGTGGTAAACCGACTCCGGCACCTCCGTGTTATCCAATGCAGCTGCAAGGGAAGAAGGATACCGGCGGGCAGAGGCATAAAACTGCAGCTGCTTGACCTGAGCTGCCAGAACGGCGGCCAGGGTGTTCTTATGGTCGCCAAAGACATGATAAAGGGACTCGAAGGCAGATTTGCGCAACGCTCTGTCCTCGCTTTGCATATGGGAAAAATACAGCTCCTGGCTCATGGGGTGGCGGTTCCCCTCCCCATCCACCGCATCCGGGAAGCGAAGATCCGCATTGCACAGCATGGAATAGATGGTATCGGGGGCACCCGCCATCTCCCCTGCCGCAGCCAAAAGCCGTTCCTCCGCCTGAGACAGGATGTGCTCCTTCTGACGGCGGATCTTGGTGATATAGCGGCGATAATGCTCCAGATCCTGCTCCTGGGCATAAAATGCTTCAAGGGTCTGCTCCGGAATGGCCAGCAGCTCCGGGGTTTCAAAAGCCAGTGCTGCACCCGCTTCCACCCAGGCGCTCGTGAGCTGATCGGTCATGGCCTGATAGGTGCTGACGCGGGTATCTTCATCACTTTTCCGGTGGGCATAATTGGCAATTCGATCCAGAAGAACCCCCTGCGCCTCACTTTTTTCCATAAAGGACAACAGGGTGTGTGCAGATTCTCCCAGGCGGCCGGCATAGCCCTTCAATTCCTCCACCTGTTCCCGGAATGCTCCAAGATCATCGTACCACAGGGCATCCGATGCATATAAGTCCTCGATGGCCCAAAGATCCTGCACAGGCCGCTGGGATCGTTCCAAAGGCTGATTTACCACATTCATACCAATTCCTCCAAACCATTCCATGCAGCCGCCTGTATCCGCATCCGCGCACTTCACAAGCTCGTATCCGGCGGCAGCATTTCTTCTTGCTGTATTATTTTAGCAGTTGCGCCAAAAATATGCAATGCCTTTTCCTTCCCCTTGGATAACGCCACGATTTTGCTTTTCCCGCTTTGACTTTCCACCAAAGCCGTGATACGATGACCAAAACCAAGGAAAACTCTAAAAAGGCAGATGATTTCATGAACCGTCGTACCCTTCGCGCCAACATTCTCCTGATTCTTGCCGCCCTGTTCTGGGGCAGTACCTTCGTTGCCCAGAGCATCGGCGCAGACTATCTCGATCCCTTCTCCTTCCAGGGCATCCGCTGCTTAGCCGGCTCCCTGCTCCTGCTGCCGGTCATTGCCGTTTTTGACAAAATCGGACAAAAAGGCACATGGAGAGACAAGAATCTCTGGATCGGCGGCTGCATTTGCGGCCTTGTGCTCTTCGCCTCCACCAACCTGCAGCAGTTCGGCCTGAGCCTCGGCACCACGGCGGGAAAATCCGGCTTTATTACAGCGCTTTATATTGTCATGGTGCCCATCTTCGGACTGCTGCTGAAAAAGCGGCCCAGCCTTTGGGTCTGGCCCAGTGTGGCGCTGGCGGTGTGGGGACTGTACCTTCTGTGCATGGATGAATCCTTCCGCCTGACCCTGGGAGATGCCATGACGCTGCTGTGCGCCCTGTGCTTCTCTGTTCATATTATGGTGGTGGATCGCTTCTCTCCCAATGTGGATCCCATCCGACTGTCCTGCGTCCAGTTCCTGATCTGCGGCACCTTGTCCCTGATTGCCATGGTATTTGCAGGCATCCCCACCTGGAAGGCCGTCACAGACTGCTGGCTGCCCCTTGGCTATGCCGCGGTATTCTCCTGCGCTGCCGCCTATACCTTCCAGATCGTGGCACAGCGGGACACCAATCCCACCGTAGCCTCCCTTTTGATGAGTTTGGAATCCGTGTTCGCCTGCCTGTCCGGCTGGTTGGTGCTGAGTGAGCGACTGAGCTCCAAAGAAGCCTTTGGCTGCATCATCATGTTCTTCGCGGTCATTCTGGCACAGCTTCCGGATCGAAAAGAAAAGAATTCCAATAAAGTGCCTAGCTCCGTGTCTGAATAAATTGACCTCCTGCGCAAATACTATTCCCGCAATCAAGAAAAACACGCAGGAGGTACCTCATGAAACGCATTTTAACGATTGCTGCTGTTCTTGCCCTTGCCATCAGCCTCTTTGCAGGCTGCGGCCGCTCCGGCAATGACAACGGCACCAACACCGGCTCCGACACCAATGTTTCCACCACCGATGACGGCACCGTCAACGGCACCAATCCCAGCACCGGCAGCAACTCCGGCTCCAGCAATGGCAGCGGTTCCGGCTCCGGCAGCAGCTCCAGCAATGGCAGTGGTTCCGGCAGCGGCAGCTCCGGCAGCAACTCCGGCGGCCCCATTGGCGGCAGCGGCGGCGCCAGCAGCTCCAGCGGTTCCAACGCAGCAGGTGCCACCGGTGCCAGCAGCGCCGGCGGCTCCGGCAACATGGATGGCGGCAGTACCGGCAGCGATTCCCAGGGCAGCAGCAACACCCAGAACGGCAGCAATGCCCACAGTGGCAGCGGCTCTCAGGGCGGCAGCAATGCCCAGAGCGGCAGCGACACCCAGAATGGTTCCGGCAGCCAGAACGGTTCCAACAGCCAGAACGGCGGCAATGCCGTAACCGGCAGCCGCAGCCGCAGCGGAATGCAGTAAAGCGCATCCCTCAACACCTTGCAGAATCTTCTGCGAGGTGTTTTTTGTGTGACAATATCACGGTAATTTTCATGGACATCCGGTATACTGCAGTCATAGACAATCCGCTGCTGCAAGCGCAATACAAAAATTGTTGCATTTTTCGTCAAAACGCGGTATACTAACTTCACAAAATTTACACAGGAGGTCATAGTTATGGCAATTCAGTTTACCAAAGATACCATCATCGGCAGCGTGCTGGATGTAGCACCCCAGACCGCTCCCCTGTTCATGTCCATCGGCATGCACTGCCTCGGCTGCCCCGCTTCCCGTGGCGAGACCATTGAGCAGGCCTGCATGGTGCATGGCATTGACTGCGATTCCTTCCTGGCTCAGATCAACCGCTTCCTCGAAGCCTGCGAAGCCAACAAGGGCGAATAATCGTTTATCGTAACATTCAGATAAAAGGAAACCTGCGGGTTTCCTTTTATCTAAATTGCGTTTTGGTAGGTTCGGAGGGCATTGGCCCTCTTTTTTGTTTTGAAAGGAGGATACTATGTCTGTGCCGATTTCCCTGCGGCTCAGGTGCTGCGCCGATATGATCCCTGCCGATGCCCGGGTGGCGGACATTGGCACCGATCACGGCTACCTGGGCATCCATCTGCTGACTCAGGGCCTTGTTCGCTATGTGGCCGCCTGCGACCTGCGGGAGGGGCCGCTGCAAAGCGCCCAGCACAATGCCGCCCAGTATCATACAGAGGAACATATGGAATTCTTCCTGTCCGATGGTCTGCAGAAGGTGGAGCCGGACAGTGTAGATACCATCGTCTGCGCCGGAATGGGGGGCGACCTCATCATTCAGATCCTCTCCGCAGCCCCCTGGCTGCAGAATGACCGCTATACCCTGATCCTGCAGCCCCAGACGGGCATTCAGGATCTTCGCGCATGGCTGGGAAGCCACGGCTTTTATGAAGAGCGGGCAGAGCTTGTGCAGGACAGCGGCTTTATCTACTGCGTTCTGCGCTTGCGCTGGGGCCGCGGGATGCAGCTTACCCCGGGACAGCAGTTTGTATCCCCAACACTTTTAGCATCCCGAAATCCGCTGCTGCCGGAGTATATGACCCGGCTGCGTCAAAGCCTGATGCGAATCATCGAGGGTCTCTCCCGGGCGCAGGCAGGACAGGATCCGGATCGGCTGCAGTATTTCCAGACGGCAATCGCCGAACTGAAGGAAATGGAGGAAAATTATGTCAACCATTCGTGAAATTCGTGATTACCTTCTCTCCCTTGCCCCGGCAGCATGGAAAGAGGACTGGGACAATGTGGGTCTGCTTTGCGGCAGACAGGCGGGGGAAGTTTCCCGCATTTTAGTGGCGCTGGATGTGACCATGGAGGTAGCCCAGGAGGCCGTAGAAAAGCAGGCACAGCTCATTGTGAGCCATCATCCCCTGCTGTTCTCCACCCAGTCTCTCAGCGACGAGACAGAAAGCGGCAAGCTTCTTTTGTACCTTGCTTCCCATGGAATTGCCGTCATCAGTATGCACACGAATCTCGACAGCGCTCCCGACGGGGTGAACGACTGCCTTGCCCGATGTCTCGGCCTTGAAAACATCCGCACCTTCACAGGCGAGGAATACGGCATCGGCCGGATCGGCGAAGTGCCGGAGCAGAGTCTTGCGGACTTTGCTGCCTTTACTGCAAAGCAGCTTGAAGCAGGCGGCATCCGCTATGCTGACGGCGGCAAAAGCGTACGCTGCGTAGCTGTGGGTGGCGGCGCCTGCATGGATTTCCTGCCCCAGGCCATGGCAGCCGGCTGCGACACCTTCGTCACCGGCGATGTGAAATATCACCAGTTCCAGAAGGCAGCAAGCCTTGGCGTCAACTTGATTGACGCAGGCCATTTCCCCACAGAAGACCCCATCTGCGCTGTGCTGTGTCAAAAGCTCACGGAGCAATTCCCCGATGTCATCACAGAAAAGTCCGCACTTCACGCCGACTGCATCCAGTTTTTCACCGAAAAAGCATAACAAAATCACATAATGCAACAAAAAAGACCATGGAACCAGCTTTCACTGATTCCATGGTTTCAGCGTGTCGAAAAAGTCTTTTCGCCCCGCTGTGCGGTTTTTAGAACTTCCTTTGAAGTTCTGAAAACCTGTTTGATTGAACGCGAAGGGGGCTTTTTGCCCCCTTCACTCTTCCCCCGCTACTCAGTTGCAGCGGTCTATAATATAGTTTGTTGACAATTTCAAAACCATGGAACCAGCTTTCACTGATTCCATGGTTTTTCTTTTAGCTTATGGTTCTAAAGAACCGGAATTCGTCATAATGAGGCTTTTTCTGCTCCCCCCGCTTGCGCGGGGGGAGTTTTTCGTTACGAGTTGGACATTTCGTTCAAATCGTAGGATTAGCCTTCAATGTAGCGCATGATGATTGCAGCAATCTGTGCGCGGGTTGCATCAGCTGCGGGTGCCAGGTAGGAAACGCCATCCTGGGAAGCGCCGGTGATGATGCCCTTGGAGGTAGCCCAGATCATTGCCTTGGCAGCGAAGTCGCTGACTTCTGCGCCATCGGGATATGCGCTCAGGTCGCCTTCCACCTCGGGTTCGCCGGCATAGCGATAGAGGATGGTTGCAATCTGCTCGCGGGTGATAACTGCATCGGGTGCAAACTTGTTGTCGCCAATGCCGTTGACAATGCCTTCAGCAGCAGCCCATTCCACAGCAGCGGAGTACCAGGTGCCGTCAGCAACGTCGGTGAAGACGCCCTTGAACTCGACCTCGGGTTCGCCAGCCTCACGATAGAGGATGGTGACCAGCTGTGCACGGGTGACAGTGCCTTCGGGTGCGAACTTATTGCCGCCAATGCCTTCCATCAGGCCGTTAGCAACGACATAGTCGATGCCTTCGTGTGCCCAGTTGCCCTGTTCGGGAACATCGGTGAAGTCCTTGCTCGGGCAGTTGTCAACAGGCTCTGCGCCCAGGATTGCAAGGATGTCTGCCAGTGCCTTATCCACTGCTTCAACGGATTCAGCAGCTTCGATGGCAGCCAGAGCATTGTCAACATTCACGCCCAGATCAGCAATCTGTTCGGGCTTGTAACCGCTGAGGTCGAGGCTTGCAAGAGCAATAGCAAGTTCAATCTGAGCAAGATACTTCTTAGCGTTGAGTTCAGCAGCCTTAGCAGCTTCTTCTGCCTTCTTGGCAGCCTCAGCAGCTTCTTCTGCCTTCAGTCTTTCAGCAGCGACCTCTGCCTTGATTGCAGCGATTTCCTTCTTGTCAGCAGCAACCTGAGCAGCATCTTCTGCGGCCTTTGCAGCAGCCTCAGCGGCAGCAGCATTGGACTTGCTTGCAGCATCAGCGGAAAGTGCAGCAGCGGCCTTTGCATCTTCTGCGGCAGCCTTTGCTTCGTCAGCAGCCTTCTGGGCGGCTTCTGCTTCGGCAGCAGCAGCTTCGCCTCTGGAGGCAGCTTCGTCAGCCTTGGCCTGTGCTTCTTCAGCGGCCTTCTGAGCGTCTTCAGCCTTAGCCTGTGCGGCCTGTGCAGCAGCCTGAGCCTTTGCGGCTTCGGCAGCGGAGGCAGCGGACTTGGCAGCTTCTGCAGCAGCCTTTGCAGCTTCTGCAGCAGCTTCGGCATTTGCTTCTTCTGCAGCAGCCTGTGCAGCGGCAGCGGCAGCCTTTGCTTCTTCAGCAGCCTTCTTGGCAGCTTCGGCAGCAACCTTGGCAGCCACAGGGGCAGCCTTGTCATCAGCAGCGGAAGCGGATGCTTCTTCAGCAGCCTTCTGGGCAGCTTCAGCCTTAGCCTGTGCAGCCTGTGCAGCAGCCTGTGCCTTTGCGGCTGCGGCAGCGGAGGCAGCGGACTTAGCAGCTTCTGCAGCAGCGGAAGCGTCGGCAGCTTCGGCAGCAGCCTTTGCTTCTTCAGCGGCCTTCTTAGCAGCTTCAGCAGCAGCCTTTGCGGCTTCGGCAGCAGCCTTGTCTTCTGCAGCGGAGGCGGATGCTTCTTCAGCAGCGGCCTGTGCAGCTTCGGCAGCAGCCTGGGCAGCCTGTGCGGCAGCCTGTGCAGCAGCGCATTCTGCAGCGCTTGCAGCGGACTTAGCAGCTTCTTCAGCAGCCTTCTGAGCCTCAGCAGCAGCTTCGGCGTTTGCAGCCTCGGCAGCAGCCTTTGCGGCTTCAGCCTGAGCCAGTGCTTCCTCAGCAGCAGCCTGTGCAGCTTCGGCAGCAGCCTGGGCAGCCTCTGCGGCAGCCTTGTCTTCAGCAGCAGCGGCAGCAGCTTCTTCAGCGGCAGCCTGTGCAGCTTCAGCCTTGGCCAGTGCTTCTTCAGCAGCGGCCTGTGCAGCTTCGGCAGCCTTCTTAGCAGCCTTAGCAGCGTCTACAGCAGCTTCGAAAGTATCACCGAATGCTTCGGGGTTCCACAGATAGTCTTCCAGGAACATTCTGAACAGCTGGCACCATGCGTTGAAGTCATGGGCGCCTGCAACTTCGGTGTAAACATAGAACAGATCACTGAACTTTTCTTCCAGATCCTGGCCCATCTTACCGGCGCCGCCGACATCGTCGTAGCCACGGCCGAAGAAGAAGTGGGTGTCATCCAGGTTCTCTGCGTTGCGGTCAAGAACAATGGCGTTGCTCCAGGGACCGAAGTAACCGAACTTGTCGGCTGCGATGTTGGCAATCTGCTGAGAGTAGGTGCAGCCCATAGACAGACCACAGAATGCACGGTCTTCTGCTTCAACAGATACATTGTAGTTGGCTTCTACGAACGGGATGATTTCGTTGAACAGGTTAGCATAACCATCGCGGGCGTTGCCGATCATGCCCTTGTTCGTGGTGGGAGTGATGATGATGGCGGGTTCGGTGCGGCCTTCTGCTGCCAGGTTGTCCATGATGTTCTGGACGCTGCCGATGCCCATCCAGTCGGACTCATCCTGTCCGCCGCCGTGCAGCGTGTAGATGGTCTTGTAGGGCTCTTCGCGGTTTTCATCATAGCCATAGGGCAGGTAGACGCCCATGTAGTGAGTGGTTTCACCAATCACAACAGGTACATAGGACCAGGTGCCCTTTTCAGTCTCTCTGGGCAGTTCTGCCACACGAGCTGCCATGGGCTCGAAGTCCTGCTTTTCATCGTAGGGAACATATACAGCATTGTAGGCATTCTTGGTATCCCAGTTGCTGTTCGGCCTCCACTGCGGGTGGTTAGCGGGGTCGGGTACCATGCGGCGGGTGTTGCCGTCGATGTAGAACCAGTACTGGTTTGCACCGGCTGCCAGAGGTACTTCGTAGTACCAGTAGCCGTCTTCGCGCTTGGTCATTTCATCGGTGAAGGAACCGCTGCGCATCAGGCCG
>JAZRCV010000080.1:0-8174 GCA_045659925.1 Faecousia sp. | reverse complement strand
AAATGTGAGCTTTACAAGAATGCTTTATTGTGCTAAATTATTAGCGAATTAAAACTACGCGAAAGCGTTTGAATTGTAAGGAGATTTAACTATGAAAAAGATGATTGCTATGCTGCTGGTCATCGCCATGATGGCTTGCCTGTTTGTTGGCTGCGGCCCCAAGGCTCCCGCTGCTGATTCCGATTTTGCAAATGTTGCAGCCGACGGTAAGGTTGTTGTTGGTATCACCGACTTCGCCCCCATGGATTTCAAGGATGAAAACGGCGAATGGACCGGCTTCGACGCTGAACTGGCTCGCCTCGTTTTCGGCGAACTGGATCTGGAAGTTGAATTCGTTGAGATCGACTGGGACAACAAGATCCTGGAACTGGACGGCGGCTCCATCGACTGCGTATGGAACGGCATGACCCTGACCGACGAAGTGAAGAGCGCTATGAACTGCTCTGATCCCTATGTTGTCAACGCACAGGTTGTTGTCATGAAGGCAGAAAATGCTTCTGAAGACATGACCGCTGAAAGCATCGTTGACCTGGGCTTCGCAGTAGAAGCTGGTTCCGCCGGCGAAGGCTCTGCAGCAAACTGCGGCTACGAAAACATCATCTCTGTTGCTGCTCAGTCCAATGCTCTGATGGAAGTTGCAGCAGGCACCGCTGATGCTTGCATCATCGACCTGACCATGGCTAACGCAATGATCGGCGAAGGCACCAGCTATGCAGACCTGGTTAAGGTTCTGGAACTGGACCGCGAAGAGTACGGCATCGGCTTCCGCAAGGGCTCCGACCTGACTGCCAAGGTCAACGAGATCATGGCAAACCTGAAGGCTGACGGCACCATGCAGGCTCTGGCTGACAAGTACGAACTGGTTCTGTGCGACTAATCCTTCCGGAAAGCACATAAACACTTAAACTTTTACGAATTCCATGCAGGTGGCCTTTGGGCCGCTTGTATGGAATTTCGTGGCGCTTATAGCTGATCGGCATTTGACTCCTTGAGGCAGAGGACACACTATGCCCTCTGCCTTGCGTTATGCTGCCGATGTTTCAAAGAGAGGAAAGATTATATGTTCTGGTCCGTTACATTATCCCTGCTGGAAGGCTTCTGGATGACCCTGAAGCTTTTTGCGCTGACCCTGGCCTTCTCCCTTCCCCTTGGTCTGGTGCTGGGTCTTGGTTCCATGAGCCGCTTCAAGCCCCTGAAAAAGACGGTGGATCTGCTGGTGTGGGTCATTCGTGGCACACCCCTGCTGCTGCAGCTGATTGTCATCTACTATGGTCCCGGCCTGATCCTTGATATGGGCAGTTTCTGGGGCAGTGGCTCCACCGGCCGCTTTGTGGCAACTTTGGTGGCCTTTGTCATCAATTATTCCTGCTATTTCTCCGTCATTTACCGTGGCGGCATTGAGGCTATCCCCAGAGGGCAGTATGAGGCAGGTCAGGTGCTGGGTATGACCAAGGGACAGATCTTCTTCAAGGTCATCCTGCTGCAGGTCATCAAGCGCATCGTGCCCCCCATGTCCAATGAAATTATCACACTGGTCAAGGATACCTCCCTTGCTCGTGTCATTGCCTGCTATGAGATCATCTGGAATGCTCAGGCCTTCATCAAGTCCGAAGGCCTCATCTGGCCTTTGTTCTATACAGGCGTGTTCTATCTGCTGTTCTCCGGCCTTCTCACCATCGTGTTTGGCTGGCTTGAGCGGAAGATGGACTATTTCCGGGTATAAGGAGGGATACATATGCCGGTATTGGAAATCAAAAACATTCATAAGAATTTTGGCCCAACCCATGTGCTGCGGGGCATTGACTTCTCTCTGGAACGGGGCGAGTCCATCGCCATCATCGGCTCCTCCGGCAGCGGCAAGACCACCCTGCTTCGCTGCATCAACTTCCTGGAGACACCCAACGAAGGCTCCATCAGTGTAGATGGCAAGGTGATCTTCGATGCGAAGGATCCGGCCACCCAGAAGGAAAGCGAGATCCGCAAAATGCGCCTGCATTTTGGCATGGTGTTCCAGTCCTTCAACCTGTTCCCCCAGTATACTGCCCTTGGTAATGTGATGCTGGCCAGCGAGCTTCTGGCAAAGGAGCGGCCGGATTACAAGCAGAACCGCAAGCAGATTCATGAGGAGATCGAGAAGAAAGCAAAGTCGATCCTGAGCCGGGTTGGTCTGGCGGAGAAGATGGATCTTTATCCCCATCAGCTCTCCGGCGGTCAGCAGCAGCGCGTGGCCATTGCCCGTGCCCTGGCTATGGAGCCGGACATTCTTTGCTTCGACGAGCCCACCTCTGCACTGGATCCGGAGCTGACCGGTGAAGTGCTGCGGGTCATCCGCGGCCTTGCCGAGCAGAAGACCACCATGATCATCGTCACCCATGAGATGGCCTTTGCCCGGGATGTGGCAGACCGCGTCATTTTCATGGATGAAGGTGTCGTTGTGGAGCAGGGTCCGTCCCATCAGGTTATCGAGCATCCCCAGCAGGAGCGCACAAAGCAGTTCCTTTCCCGCTATTCCGAGCAATCCTAAGAATATTGTATTTTCCACCATTGACAATGCATATTAATTAGGATATAATTATAAAAGACCCCTAATAACGAAAAATTATTCATATCAAAGGAGACTATCATGAAAAAGATTATCGCTATGCTGCTCCTGGTTGCTATGATGGCAGCTCTGTTTGTAGGCTGCAGCGGCACCAAGGATGTTAAGCTCGCCATTCTTCCCACCGCTTACGCTGAAGAAGATTACGCCATTGCTTTTGCAAAGGGCAATACCGAACTGCAGACCAAGGTCAACGGCGCTCTGGAAGAGCTGATCGCTGACGGCACCGCAGGCAAGATCGTCGCCAAGTACATCGAAGGCGTGGACTCTGGTCTGGTATTCCAGCAGGATGTGGCAGAAGACGCTCCCACCCTGACCATGGGCACCAATGCTGAATTCCCCCCCTATGAATACTACGAAGGCGATGCAGTTGTCGGTATCGATGCCGAGATCGCTGCTGCCATTGCTGACAAGCTGGGCATGAAGCTGGTCATCGAAGACATGGCATTCGACTCCATCATCCCCGCAATCACCTCCGGCAAGGTCGACATGGGCATGGCCGGCATGACCGTCACCGAAGAGCGCCAGCAGAGCGTGGACTTCTCCACCAGCTATGCTACCGGTGTTCAGGTGGTTATCGTTGCCGAAGGCTCCGAGATCGCCACTGTTGACAGCCTGTTCGAAGGCGGCTGGAAGATCGGCGTTCAGCAGGGTACCACTGGCGACCTCTACGCCACTTGGGATCTGGAAGATGCAGGTCTGGCAGAAGTTCAGCGCTACAACAAGGGTGCTGATGCTGTTCAGGCTCTGGTCACCGGCAAGGTTGATTGCGTTATTATCGACAACGAGCCCGCAAAGGCATTTGTTGAGGCAAATAACGGCTGATAAGTAAGCAAATTGCACGCAAGGGCGGTTTCATAGCCGCCCTTTGCTTGTGTATTCATAGAAAAAGGGAGTAAGGCCAATGCAGGAAATGTTTGCCAATCTGAAAGCGGAGTTTGTTCTGAACTTCGTAGACGGTGATCGCTGGAAATATCTGTTGACCGGTCTGGGCAACACCCTCCAGATCACCCTGCTCGCGGTGCTCATTGGCACGGTTATCGGCGTGCTCATTGCCATCGTTCGTTCCACATGGGATAAAAACCATGAATCTATGCGAAAAGGAAGCATTGCAAAGTTCCTCCTCTGGATTACCAATGCCTTCTGCAAGCTCTATCTGACGGTCATCCGCGGCACCCCTGTGGTCGTCCAGCTGATGATCATCTATTACATCATTTTTGCTAATTCCAACAACGGTGTGGCCATTGCCATTCTGGCCTTCGGCATCAACTCCGGTGCCTATGTGGCGGAGATCATCCGCGGCGGCATCATGTCCATTGACGCAGGTCAGTTCGAGGCAGGCCGTTCTCTGGGTCTGAACTTTACCCAGACCATGCGCTATATCATCATCCCCCAGGCCCTCAAGAATGTGCTGCCGGCACTGGCAAATGAATTCATCGTCCTTCTGAAGGAAACCTCCGTTGCGGGCTATGTCTCCGTTATGGACCTGACCAAGGGCGGCGATATCATCCGCGGCCGTACATATTCCGCGTTCATGCCCCTGATCGCGGTAGCACTGATCTACCTGACCCTGGTGGTCTTCTTCACCTGGTTGGTAGGCAAGCTGGAAAGGAGGCTGCGCAACAGTGAGCACTGATGTATTGATTTCCGTAAAGGATCTGAAAAAGCATTTTAACGGCGGCGCTGTCAAGGCGCTGGATGGTGTGTCCAATGAGATCAAGAAGGGCGAAGTGGTGGTCGTCATCGGCCCCTCCGGCAGCGGTAAGTCCACCTTCCTGCGCTGCCTGAACCTTCTGGAAAGCCCCACCGGCGGCACCATCACCTTTGAGGGTACGGATATCACCGACCCCAAGTGCAACATCAATCTGCACCGGCAGAAGATGGGCATGGTGTTCCAGCACTTCAACCTCTTCCCCCATATGACGGTGCTGAAGAATATGACCCTCGGCCCCATCAAGCTGCTCAAGACCCCCAAGGCAGAGGCAGAAGCCAGAGCTATGGAATTGCTTGAGCGCGTCGGTCTGGCGGATAAGGCGAACACCTATCCCAACATGCTCTCCGGCGGCCAGAAGCAGCGTGTGGCCATCGTCCGTGCCCTGTGCATGGAACCCCAGGTGATGCTGTTTGACGAGCCTACCTCCGCTCTCGACCCCGAGATGGTAGGTGAGGTGCTGCAGGTCATGCGTGACCTTGCCGAGAGCGGCATGACCATGGTGGTGGTCACCCATGAGATGGGCTTTGCCCGCGAAGTGGGTAGCCGCGTGATCTTCATGGATGGCGGCAAAATCGTGGAGGAGAACACCCCCCAGCAGATTTTCGACGCTCCCAAGAGCCAGCGCCTCCAGAGCTTCCTGGCCAAGGTGCTGTAATTCAATAGAATTGGCGGTCCCGCTTTGCAAGTTACCCAAAGCGGGATATTTTTGTCTAAAGAAAACCACCAGCCGGACTGGTGGTTTTCTTTAGACAAAAATCCCCCCTGACTTTGACGGGTCAGGGGGAATTTGTATGGTTGATCAGGCATTTCGCTCGCTGTAGCGATAGGTTTCCTCCAGCATCATATCCTTGATCTTCATGAGGCGGATCTGGGTGCTTCGCTCGTTCTCATCCAGCTTCATGGTGATGAACTTGATCTTTTCTTGTGCGTCCGGGATCATCACATGCTCCAGGGCATTGACGCGTCTGCGGGTCTTTTCGATCTCCACTGCCATGAGCTGGCAGGATTTTTCGATTTCTGCCAGACGGAGCAGGTCAGGCAAAAGATCCGACAGGGACTTTACCGCGTCATCCAGATCGCTGGAGGTGAAGGCGTAGCCATAGGGGTAGATGTCACCGGCGTCCGGGGTACGGGTCTTGGCGGTGAACACCGGAATGTTGACACTCATCACATTGCGGGTGCCGGTTTCCAGATAGACCTCCTGCTTGGGAGCCAGCAGTGCCGCGTTCAGGGTGGCGTCGGAAACGCCTGCCTTTGCCAGAACGAAGTTCTTGTTGGCGGCAGCGATGCCTGCTTCCACCTTTTCACGCAATGCCTTGTTTTCACGAACCATTTCGAGGAATTGCCGCATCAGCTCATCCCGCTTATCCTTGAGCAGCTTGTGACCACGGACAGCCGTCACCAGTTTTTTCTTCTGACGGCTCAGCTCCATACGGGTCGGATTCACATGTGCAGATGCCATAATGATTTCTCCTTCCCGTTATTTGCCGTAGTACAGATCCAGATATTTGTCGTCAATACGCTTCAGCTCGGAACGGGGCAGGATGGACAGCAACTTCCAGCCGATGGCCAGCGTTTCCTCAATATCACGGTTGGCACCGTAGCCCTGAGAGACATATTCATTCTCAAAGGCGTCGGCGAACTTGGCATAGATCTTATCAATGTCGGTCAGAGCGGCTTCGCCCAGAACCACCATCAGTTCTTTGGCTTCTTTGCCACGGGCATAGGCGGCAAAGAGCTGGTTCATGGTATTGGCATGGTCGGCGCGGGTCTTGCCTTTGCCGATGCCCTTGTCCTTCAGACGGGACAGGGAGGGCAGTACATCGATGGGCGGGGTGATGCCCTTGCGGTACAGATCACGGCTGAGGATGACCTGACCCTCGGTGATATAGCCGGTAAGGTCGGGGATGGGATGGGTCTTGTCGTCTTCCGGCATGGTCAGGATGGGGATCATGGTGATACTGCCGGACTTGCCCTTCTGACGGCCTGCGCGCTCGTACAGGGATGCAAGGTCGGTGTACATATAGCCGGGGTAGCCGCGGCGGCCCGGAACTTCCTTACGGGCAGCAGAGACTTCACGCAGAGCGTCGGCGTAGTTGGTAATGTCGGTCAGGATGACCAGAACATGCATATCCTTTTCGAATGCCAGATATTCTGCGGCAGTCAGTGCCATGCGGGGGGTGGAAATACGCTCAACAGCGGGGTCATTTGCCAGATTGATGAACATGACCGCACGGTCGATAGCGCCGGTTTCCTTAAAGCTCTGGATGAAGAAGTTGGATTCTTCGAAGGTGATACCCATGGCGGCGAAGACGACGGCGAAGGATTCGGTGGTGCCGCGGACCTTTGCCTGACGGGCGATCTGGGCTGCCAGATTGGCGTGGGGCAGACCGCTGGCGGAGAAGATGGGGAGCTTCTGGCCGCGAACCAGGGTGTTCAGACCATCGATGGCGGAGATGCCAGTCTGAATGAATTCTTCGGGGTAGCTGCGGGCAGCGGGGTTCATGGGCAGGCCGTTGATGTCCTTGCGGGCGTCCGGCAGGATCTCGGGGCCGTTGTCAATGGGACGGCCCAGACCGTCGAACACGCGGCCCAGCATATCCTCAGATACGCCAAGCTCCATGCTGCGGCCCAGGAAACGGACCTTACTGCTGTCCAGGTTGATGCCGGTGGCGGATTCAAAGAGCTGTACGGTGGCAATGTTGCCGTTGATTTCCAGAACCTTGCAGCGTCTGGTTTCGCCGCTGGCAAGTTCAATTTCGCCCAGCTCGTCATAGGATACATTTTCAACGCCGTGGACCAGCATCAGAGGGCCGGCGACTTCCTGTATGGTTCGGTATTCCTTGGGCATATCACAGGTCCTCCTTTTCCAGTGTTTCGGCGATTTCGGCGGCGAGAGCGCTCAAAACGGACTGATACTCTGCCTCGATGGCGTCGGGGGTGGTGTACTTGAAGCGGCCGATGCGCTCACGCACAGCCAGCTTGACCAGATCTTCCACATTGGCACCCTGATCCAGTGCCTTGCAGGCATCGTTGTAGTAGGCCAGAACCAGCTTCATCAGCAGGTACTGCTTCTCCAGCGGGGTATAAGTGTCGATTTCGTGGAAGGAGTTCTGATGCAGGAAGTCCTCGCGGATAGAGCGGGCAGCTTCCAGCTTCAGACGGTCGGGAGCGGACAGGGCATCCATACCGACCAGCTGCACGATCTCCTGCAGTTCTGCTTCGTCCTGCAGCAGGCGCATCATCTGGCCACGGCTTTCCATCCAGTCGCTCTTAACATTTTTATTGAACCAGCCAGCCATGCTGTCGATATACAGGGAATAGCTGGTCAGCCAGTTGATGGCGGGGAAGTGGCGCTTATAGGCAAGAGAGGAGTCGAGGCTCCAGAACACCTTGACGATACGCAATGTGGCCTGGGAAACCGGCTCGGAAATATCGCCGCCGGCGGGGGAAACCGCGCCGATGACGGACAGGGCACCTTCACGGCCATCCTTACCCAGGGCGATGACACGGCCGGCGCGTTCATAGAACTGGGCCAGACGGCTGCCGAGGTAAGCGGGATAGCCTTCTTCGCCGGGCATTTCCTGCAGACGGCCGGACATTTCACGCAGGGCCTCTGCCCAACGGGAGGTGGAGTCAGCCATCAGAGCCACGGAGTAGCCCATGTCGCGGAAATATTCAGCGATGGTGATACCGGTGTAAATAGAGGCCTCGCGGGCAGCAACGGGCATATCCGAGGTGTTGGCGATGAGAACGGTACGCTCCATCAGTGAGGAACCGGTCTTCGGGTCCTTCAGTTCGGGGAATTCGTTCAGAACGTCGGTCATTTCGTTGCCGCGTTCGCCGCAGCCGATGTAGACC